>DVFZ01000037.1 GCA_018712945.1 Candidatus Pullichristensenella stercorigallinarum
CAATGAAAAAACTGATTGTATGGTAGCTTGTGCTCTGCATGTCCCTCGGCCTTACCGCTTTGGCGGAAGGCGGCAATTACACGGATGAAATGAAGTTTGACGACGGCTGCGATTTGAGCCCCGAGGACGGCGCGGACAGCGTCGAGCGCCTCGGTGACCACGAGGGCAGCCCCTACTTCAGCCAGCTCGATTTCTACAACATGACCTCCACCGATACGCTCACCATCCTCACCAACTTCAAGACCCTGCAGCAATCCAGCGAATGGAGCTGCGGCGTGACCAGCGCCCTGATGACGCTGGAATGGTACGGCCTGCGCGGGGACCACACCGAGGAAACCCTGGCCGGGCTGCGCGAAGGCGGCGCGGAACCCGGCGCCACCAGCCTTTCGCAGATGGTGGACATATTTGAAGGCGTGGGCGGCTTTGAATGCTACAGCGCCATCGACGCCGGCGAGGACGTCTACGACATTTTCACCTTCGACTACATTCAGGAAACCCTGGCCGCCGGCAACCCCATCATGGTCGGCTGGAACGACTGGGGCGGCCACTGGCAGGTGATCATCGGCTATGACAACATGGGCACCGAAACCGTGCAGGACGACGTGCTCATCGTGGCCGACCCCTACGACACCACCGACCACAACCAGGACGGTTACGGCGTCTACGGCGCGGAGCGGTTTATGTACAACTTCACTTTCTACAATTTCTTTGACGAGGAATCCGGCGAGCTGAACGACATGTGCTTCCTCGTTGCCGCCCCCACCGCCTAAACTGCCGCCCGGCCCGGCCCGTTTGTGCGTGGAAAACCCGGTCTTTCCCGCCGCGTCCTTCGGGGCGCGGCGGTTTTTTGCGCAAAAAGCGGAGCCGCGCGCCCCATCCCTGACGGCAGGCGGGAAACCGCCCGCAAGCTCGCGAAAGATGCGCGCGATAGAAGAACCGCCTCCCAACGGAATGGGAGGCGGTCAGGATGTTGACAAAGTCAGCAGACTGCCAGAGGGATGAGAAAGCCTGCAAGACAAGGAAGCAAACTTGCAGCCAAGGGAGCTTACAAGTGCGTAAGTGACCGCAGGCTGCTAGTGCAGCTGACGCAGGAAGCAAAAATTGCCCCTGATTTCTTTTTGTTCAGGGCAATTTTTGCGTTTGCAGGCTTTGTCAGCGCTCTGAACCGCCTCCCAACGGAATGGGAGGCGGTTTTGGCGTCTGGGGTCTCGCCCTCAGCGCACCCGCGTCAGCCTGCCGGCGTTCATTTCATACACCGCGTCGCACAAAGCGTCGATGTCCTGCTGGTTGTGGCTGGCAAGGATGATGGTTTTGCCCTTTTCCTTCAGTTCCATGAGCAGGCGGCGCGCATCCTCCACGCCGGCGTTGTCCAGGCCGTTCATCGGCTCGTCGAGGATGAGCAGCGACGGGTCCTCCATAATCGCCTGGGCGATGCCGAGGCGCTGGCGCATGCCGAGGCTGTATTTGGATACCCACTTGCGCATGTCCGGATCCAGCCCGCAACGCTGCATGGCGGCGCGAATCTCCTGATCGCCCGCCCGGCCGGAGATGTCGGCCAGGTACTTGAGGTTTTTATAGCCGCTGGCGTTGGGCAAAAAGCCCGGCACTTCGATAATCGCGCCCATGTCCGGCGGGGTTTCCAGTTCCGTGCCGATGCGCCGGCCATCCACATATACCTCGCCCGCGTCCGGGCGCGCCAGGCCGGCGATGCACTTCATCAGCACCGTCTTGCCCGAACCGTTGCGGCCCACAAAGCCGTGCACGCGGCCGCGCTCCAGCGTTACCGTCACATCGTCGAGCACCTTCTGCGCCCCGTAGGATTTGCTCACCTTTTTCAGTTCAATCATATGCGAAGCTCCTTTTTCATGCTCAGGCGCACCGACAGGTACGCAAACAGCGCGCACAGCGCCATCAAGGCCACAAAGGCATACCACACCGGCGGATAGCCCGCGCCGTCGCCGTAATCCAGCATGGTGGCGCGGCTGAGCGTGACGGGCGAAAAGTAATTGGGCAAGCCCGCGTAGAAGCTGGCCATCAGCGCGTCCGCCGCCAGGGGCAAAACGCCCAGCAGCACGCCGCCGCGCCGTCCAAAGAGCACATTGCCCACATACACCAGCAGCGCCACAAAGCCATAGGCCAGCGCGTGCAGGGCAAGTTCCATCAGCGCCGCCGCCCAGGGCGCGTAGGTGCGCATCACCCAGGGGTCATAGGAAAGCAGGCTGTCGTAAGTTTCATACGCGCCGCCCTCCACAAAGGCAAGAATGCCGTCTGACCAGCCGCCCGACCAGTCCACATAGGGCGAAATCCACAAAAGCACCGTCAGCGCTACCAACACCATGTAGGCCACGGCCACCACGAAAATCAGCGCCACCTGCGCCCGCGCCCAGCTCTTGCGCCCGCTGCGGGCCATGATGTACACCTGCGCCTCGTCCGTCATGGGCAGGTGGGACAAAAGCGCGATCATCGCCAGCCCCAGCAGCAGCGTCAGCGGCGCGTAGTCCAGTAGGTAGGTCAAAAGCCCCGGCCAGCTCACCAGTTCGCCGCTATCGCGCAGGTAATTGCGCACGGGCAGGATTTCGCGGTCTACAAACAGCACCGTGAGCACAATCACCAGGTACGTCACCGGCGAGGAGAGCAGTTTTTTCAAATTATAGCGCAGGCACGCGAGCATTTTGTTACGCATACGTCAGCCTCCGTTTCCCGCGGCGGTAAAACAGCACCGCCGCCGCCACCGACAGCACGCCGAACACACCCACTGCCACCAGCAGGCTGGGCGCAAAATCCAGCGTGGTTTCCATATCCTGTAAAAGCGACAGGTTCAGCCAATCCGGTAGGCCCGCCCAGCTGTCCACTTCCAGAAGCAGGCGGTGGAGAATCAGCGGCAGGCACACCGTCCAGAGGATATTGGGCACAAACGCCGAAAACGCCAGCGCCGCCAGCGCCCAGAACGCCCCGGCGATGAACTGCACGGCCAGCGCCGCCGCAAAGTAGCCGATATAGCCGGCCATGCCGGTGAATGCGACGCCCATCGCCCCTTCTGAACCGAACATTTCCGCGGCCATGGCGATATCGCCCCGATAGAGTATGTGCAAAAGCACCAGAAAGGCCAACCGGCCCAAAAGCGGCGCCAGGCCCCCGCCCACGCAGGCGGCGATGATCTTGGAGCGCAGATAGCGCCGCGTGCCCGAGCGCAAAACGGCGGGCACGGCAAAGCCGCTGTTCCAGTCCAGGGCGAAAATCGCCGCCACGGGCAGCGCCGCCACCAGCGGCATGGCGTCCGGCACCAGGCCCATGGAGCCGGAAAAGCGCCAGACAAGGATGGCCGGGTTTTCCGGTTCGGCGAGCATATACAGTATGTTGTACAGATGCAGCAGGAAATAGGCGGCCGCGGCCGCAAATACCCAAGGCCCGAAGGCATGCCTCCGGTCGTGCGCAAGCATAAGCATCCTCCCACGATCAATGTTTCCCGTATATATCAGACGCACAAGTGCGTTTTGCGGTTCACGCGACGGGAGCAAAATTTTCCGAAAAATGGCAATAATCGTCGATCACCGCGCGCACGCCGGGCAGGGCGGCCAATTCCTGCCGGGAATTGGTGGCGGTAATGGCGATGATCCCGCCCACGCCCGCGGCGTTGGCGGACTCGATGCCGGCGAAGGAATCCTCCACCACCACACAATCGCCCGGGGCCACGTCCAGGCGCGCGCAGGCGCACAGATAGACGTCCGGGGCAGGCTTGCCGGGCAATGTGCCATCGTCATAAATGATGTGGTCCCAGTCAAACCAGCGTTCCAGGCCGAACGCCTCCATATAAAAGTCCATATTACTCCTGCGCGCGCCGGTGGCGATGGCCATGGGCACGCCCGCCGCCTTGAGGCGGTCGAGCAGCGCGGGCAGGCCGCCGGCGAGGCGGAGGTTTTCCACATCCTCGCGGCAGAGGCGGCGGTAGATGGCCTCCTTTTCCTCACAGAGGGCGTCGATCTGCGCCGCGTCAAGGTCGGCGTGGTAAAAGCGGCGGATGATCGTATCCACGCCGGGGCCGCAGGCATAGACGCGGAATTCTTCCTCGGTCAGCGGCCGGCCGATCATCTTTGCAAAAAACTCGTTCCAGGCCAGGCGGTGTTTGTCAGTATCCATAAACATGGTGCCGTTGAAGTCAAACACAATCGCTTTCATGATAGTATACCTCCATCAGCGTCAGGCCATGTGCGGGCGCGGTCACGCCCAGATCGAGGCGGCTTTGGGAAGCGATGGCCCGGGCAAACGCGCCCGGTTCCACCTTGCCCGTGCCGATGCCGATGAGCGTGCCGGCAATGATGCGCACCATATTGTATAAAAAGCCGTTGCCTTCGATCAACAGGGTGTATTCGGGGCCATCGCCGCACAGTTCGGCGCGGGTAATCGTCCGCACCGTATCCTTGACCACGCTGCCGCTGGCGGCAAAGGCGGCGAAATCATGCCTGCCCAGCAGGGCGGGAAGTTCCGCGCGCATTTTCACCGCGTCCAGCGGATAGATGACGTGGGCATGCGTGTTGCGGTTGAGCGCCCCGGCGTGGGGAGCGGAATAAATTTGATAGCGGTAGCGCTTGCCCGTGGCGGAAAAACGGGCGTGGAAACCGTCCGCCACGGCGCGGCTTTCGCGCACGCGGATATCGCGGGGCAGCATGGTATTGAGGGCATAGGCGTATTTTTCCGGGGGGATGCGGCTGTCGGTGTCGAAATGGGCGCGCTGGCCCAGGGCGTGTACGCCCGCGTCGGTGCGGCTGGCCCCGAACAGCACTGTTTTGCGCTTCACCAGGGCGGAAACCGCCTCCTCCACCACCTGCTGCACGGCCAGGGCGTTTTCCTGCCGCTGCCAGCCCGCATAGCCCGTGCCATCGTATTCGAGGGTGAGCAATATGCGCAATCAGAACACCCCCAGCGCGTTGAAAAGCACGATTACGGCGATCAGGCCGAGCAGGGAAAGGCCGGCATAGAGATCGTTTTTCCCATACCGGAGCTGGCGCATGCGGGTGCGCCCCTCGCCGCCATGGTAGCAGCGCGCCTCCATGGCCATGGCCAGTTCGTCGGCGCGGCGAAAGGCGCTGACAAACAGCGGCACCAGCAGGGGCACCATCGCCTTGGCGCGCTTAAACAGGTTTCCAGACTCAAAATCCGCGCCGCGCGCCATCTGCGCCTTCATGATCTTGTCGGCTTCCTCCATCAGGGTGGGGATGAAGCGCAGGGCGATGGACATCATCATGGCGATCTCGTGGGCGGGAAAGCGGAATCGCGTCAGCGGGCGCATCAGACTTTCCATGCCGTCGGTGAGGGAGATGGCCGATGTGGTGAGCGTCAAAAGCTGCGAAGCGGTGATGAGCAGCACCAGCCGCACCGCCAGAAACGCCGCCCGCTTAAGGCCCATATCCGTCACGGTAATAAACTTCCAGGAAAACAGCGGCTCGCCCTCGCTCTGGAAAAAGATGTTGAGCAGGAAGGTGATCAGCACGATATAGGCCACGGGCTTCAAGCCGCGAATCAGAAAGCGCGGCTTGATTTTCGACATGCGCGCCGCCAGCAATACATAGGCAAACACCGCCACGAAGCCCAGAAAGCCATCGCACAGAAACACGGCCACAATCAGCGCCACGGTCAGAAGCAGCTTTGTGCGCGGGTCGAGCCGGTGCACAAAGGAGTTGCCGGGAAAGTACTGGCCGATGGTGATGTTTTTCAGCATTTCCCAACCTCCCTTTCGATGGCCGCGCGCACGTCCTCCATGCGGTAAAGGCCTTCTTCGATGTGCATGCCGCGCGCGCGCAGGGCCTTGACCAGCTTGACGCATTCGGGCACGTCCAGCCCCATATCGCGCAGTTCCTCCTCGTGGCGGAACACCTCGCCCGGGGGCGCGTCAAAGGCCACGCGGCCGTGATTGAGCACCACCAGGCGGTTGCACAGGCGGGCCGCGTCGTCCATGGAATGGGTGACCATGACCACGGTAACGCCGCTTTCGTGGATGCCCTGAATCAGCTTTAAAAGCTCCTCGCGGCCGGCGGGGTCGAGGCCAGCCACCGGCTCGTCCAGCACCAGCGTGCCCGGCTTCATGGCCAGCACCCCGGCGATGGCCACGCGCCGCTTCTGGCCGCCGGAAAGCTCAAAGGGCGATTTGTCCAAGATCTCCGGCCCCATGCCCACCTGCAAAAGCGCCTCGCGCACGCGGGTTTTGACCGTTTCCTCGTCCAAACCGAGGTTGCGCGGGCCAAAGCCCACATCCTTTTCCACGGTTTCTTCAAAGAGCTGGTATTCGGGGTACTGAAACACCAGCCCCACCTCGCGGCGAATCTCAATCAGGCTTTGCCCCTTCTCGCCCACATCCACGCCGCCGACGATCACATGGCCCGGCTCGGGGCGGATGAGGGCGTTTAAGTGGGCGATGAGCGTGGACTTGCCGCTGCCGGTGTGCCCGATTACGCCTACAAACTCGCCATCGCGGATGGTGAGGGACACGCCGTCCAAGGCGCGCGCTTCAAAGGGCGTACCCGGCATGTAGATATGCGTCAGTTTGCGGATTTCAATCGACACAATTCCACCGCCATTTCCTCAACCGTCATAATCCCGGCGCGCAGGGGCACGCCGTCCAGGCGGAGCTGCGCCGCCAGCTGCGCCATGGGCGGCACGTCCAGCCCCATGCGGCGGATCTCCTCCGTTTTTTCAAACACGTCGCGCGGCGCGCCCTCCAGGGCGATTTTGCCCGCGTCCATCACAAGCACGCGCCCGGCGCGCAGGGCCTCGTCCATAAAATGCGTAATCCACACGATGGTGATGCCGTCGCGCCGGTTCAGCTCCTGCGCCACGCCAAACACCTCCCGCCGCCCGGAGGGGTCGAGCATGGCGGTGGATTCGTCAAACACGATGATTTCCGGCCGCATGGCCAGCACCCCCGCCACGGCCACGCGCTGCTTTTGCCCGCCGGAGAGCATGTGCGGCGCGGCCTCGGCATACTCGCCCATGCCCACGGCGGCAAGGGCCTCGTCCACGCGGCGGCGGATCTCCCCCGGCGGCACGCCGAGGTTTTCCAGGCCGAAGGCGCAATCCTCCTCCACCACGGTGGCGACGATCTGGTTATCCGGGTTTTGGAACACCATGCCGCACTTTTTGCGCACCTCGAGGCTGTTTTTCTCCTCGTGCGCGGCGATGCCGTCAATCCAGATTTCGCCCTTCTGGGGGATATTCAAAGCGTTTAAGAGCTTGGCCAGCGTGGATTTGCCGCTGCCATTCCTGCCCAGCACAGCCACGAATTCCCCGCGCTCCACCTGCAGGCTGACGCCGGAAACCGCGTCCTCCTGGGCGCCTTCGTAGCGGAATTCCACATCCTCTGCACGGATGATTGCGTCGGCCATGGCGCTTTTCCCCCTTTTACCGGTTTATCGGCGGCATTATACCACGCAAAGGTTAATTCATACGCCTATTCGTGTTTCATTTCCATGCGCGCGCGTGCAATCCTCGTCAAAAATCGCAAGATATATCTGAAAATTCACTTTTAATCCCATCGCAAATGTGGTAAAATAAGCCTGTAACCCAGAAACAGGATAAGGAGGATTGTTTTCCATGAGTTTCAACAAAAAGACGATCGAAGACATCGACGTTTCCGGCAAGAAAGTTCTGGTTCGCTGCGATTTCAACGTGCCCCTGGATGAAAACAAGAACATCACCGACGAAACGCGCATCAACGCCGCGCTTCCGACGATCAAATATCTGCTCGACCACAAGGCCGCCGTCATCCTCTGCTCGCACCTGGGCCGCCCCAAGGGTGAGTTCAACATGAAGTATTCCCTCGCGCCCGTGGCCAAGCGCCTGTCTGAGAAGCTGGGCTTCGAAGTCAAGCTGGCCAAGGACGTCATCGGCCCGGACGCCAAGAAGCTGGCCGCCGAGGTAAAGCCCGGCGAGGCCATCCTGCTGGAGAACGTCCGCTTCCACGCTGAGGAGGAAAAGAACGACCCGGCGTTTGCCAAGGAGCTTGCCTCCATGGCGGAAATCTACGTATCCGACGCTTTCGGCACCGTGCACCGCGCGCATGCCTCCACCGCGGGCGTGGCGGATTATCTGCCCGCCGTGGCCGGTTTCCTGATTGGCAAGGAGCTGAACTTCCTGGGCAAGGCCGTCACCAACCCGGAGCGCCCGTTTGTGGCCATCCTCGGCGGCGCCAAGGTCAAGGACAAGATCGGCGTCATCACCAACCTGATTGAAAAGGTGGATACGCTGCTCATCGGCGGCGGCATGGCCTACACCTTCATGAAGGCCACCGGCGGCGAAATCGGCAATTCCCTGTGCGACGAGGAGCGCCTCGGCCTGGCGCTGGAGCTGCTTGACAAGGCCAAGGCCAAGGGCGTGAAGCTGCTTCTGCCCATCGACAACGTGTGCGGCAAGGAATTCAGCAACGATACCGAGCAGATGATATGCGAATCCGGCAAGATCCCCGAGGGCTGGGAGGGCATGGACATCGGCCCGAAGACGGTCGAGCTGTTTGCCAAGGAAATCAAGGCCGCCAAGACGGTGGTCTGGAACGGCCCCATGGGCGTGTTTGAAATGCCCAACTTTGCCAAGGGCACGCTGGCGATCGCCACGGCCATGGCCGAATCTGACGCCACCACCATCATCGGCGGCGGCGACAGCGCGGCGGCCGTCACTCAGATGGGCCTGGCCAGCAAGATGAGCCACATCTCCACCGGCGGCGGCGCGTCGCTCGAGTTCCTCGAGGGCAAGACCCTGCCCGGCGTCGCGGCGCTCAACGACAAGTAATTCCGCAAATTCCCATATCAACCCGCATGGCGATCCCCCCGGCTTTGGCGGAGGGGTCGCCATAAAACGGCAAACAGGAGGGCAGACCGTTGGCGTGTGAACATCCGTTGGACTTCAAAACGCTTTTTAAGCGCATGCTGACCTTTCGTGACGAGCGGGTGGTCACCTGCCCCGCCTGCGGGCAGAAAGTGCGCGTGGAATTCGATTCCGGCTGGGGCCGTTGGCTCTCCGGGCCGGTTCCGGCGCTGCCGCTCATCGTTTGCCTGTTTTTCATCCTGCGCATGGCCCCGGAAGGCGGCTGGACAAGCCTTCCCAACCTGCTGCGGGGGCTGGGCCTGATCGCCGCCGGCTTTGCCGCCATGCTGCTTTGCTGGTTGCCCTGTTGCCTGGTCATACAACGCTGTCGTCTCTATCGGGCAATCCCGGTAAGCGAGCCATAAATTTACCGATAACTTTAGGAGGATACAACCATGCGTAAACCCATCATCGCCGGCAACTGGAAGATGAACAAGACCCCCGCCGAGGCCGTGGAACTGGTCAAGGGCCTGATTCCGCTGGTCAAGGACGCCAAGTGCGACGTGGTGGTCTGCCCCACCGCCGTGTGCCTGAGCGCCGTTTCCGAGGCCATCAAGGGCACCAACATCAAGCTGGGCGCGCAGAACGTGCACTTTGCCGAGAAGGGCGCCTACACCGGCGAGCTGTCCGCCGATATGCTCAAGGCCGTGGGCTGCGAATACGTGATTGTCGGCCATTCCGAGCGCCGTCAGTACTTCGGCGAAACCGATAAGACCGTCAACCTGCGCGCCACCGCCGCCGTGAAGGCCGGCCTGACCGCCATCATCTGCGTGGGCGAAATGAAGGACGAGCGCGTGGACGGCTACACCGATATCATCGTCACCTATCAGACCAAGATGGCGCTTAAGGGCCTCACCGCCGAGGAACTCGACCATGTGGTCATCGCCTATGAGCCGGTATGGGCCATCGGCACCGGCCTGACCGCCACCGACGAGCAGGCCAACGAAACCATCGGCGTCATCCGCAAGGCCATTGCCGACGTGTACGGCGACGAGGTTGCCCAGAAGGTGCGCATCCAGTACGGCGGCAGCATGAAGGGCTCCAACGTCAAGGGCCTGATGGCGCAGCCGGAAATCGACGGCGGCCTGATCGGCGGCGCTTCCCTGAAGGCTGAGGACTTCGCGCAGGTGGTGAATTTCTAATGGCTGTCACCGCGCTTTTGATTCTGGACGGCTTCGGCATCGGCGGCAGCGACCCCAAGTCCAACGCCATACTCGCCGCGGGCACGCCCAACATCGACCGCCTCAAGGCGGAATACTGCTCCACCGCCATCGGCGCTTCCGGCCTGGACGTGGGCCTGCCGGACGGGCAGATGGGCAACAGCGAAGTGGGCCACACCAACATCGGCGCGGGCCGCGTGGTCTACCAAATGCTGGTGAAGATCACCAAAGACATCGAGGACGGCGTGTTCTTTGAAAACAAGGCGCTGCTGACCGCGATGGAGAACTGCAAAAAGAACGGTTCCGCGCTGCACCTGATTGGCCTGGTGTCTCCCGGCGGCGTGCATTCGCACACCAGGCACCTCTACGGCCTGCTGGAGATGGCCAAGCGTCACGGCCTTGAAAAAGTGTACGTGCACTGCCTGCTCGACGGCCGCGACGTGCCGCCGGATTCCGGCTGGGAGTATGTGCAGGAACTGGTGGACAAGATGAACGAGCTGGGCGTGGGCAAGGTGGCCACCGTCATGGGCCGTCTCTACGCCATGGACCGCGACAACGCCTGGGAGCGCGTGGAAAAGGCCTACAACGCCATGGTGTTTGGCGAGGGCATTCAGGCTTCCGACCCGGTGCAGGCCATCAAGGATTCCTACCAGGTGGTAGACGAGACGGGCAAGCACCTGACCGACGAGTTCGTGCTGCCCACCGTCATTGACAAAGACGGCATGGTGAAGGCCAACGATTCGGTGGTGTTCTTCAACTTCCGCCCCGACCGCGCCCGCGAGATTACCCGCGCCTTCGTAGATCCCGACTTCAAGGGCTTTGCGCGCAAGGGCGGCTTCTTCCCGCTGACGTATGTGTGCATGACCCAGTACGACGCGACGATGCCGAACGTGCTGCTGGCCTATCCGCCGGAGTCTTTGCACATGACCATGGGCGAGTACCTTTCCAAGATGGGCAAGACGCAGCTGCGCATTGCCGAAACGCAGAAGTACGCGCACGTGACGTTCTTCTTCAACGGCGGCGAGGAGCGCGTGTTCCCCGGCGAGGACAGAATTCTGATTCCTTCCCCGCCCTCGGAGGAAGTGCCGACGTTTGACTTGAAGCCCGAGATGAGCGCTTACGAGGTGACCGACGCTGTCATCAAGTGCATCGACGAGGAGAAGTACGACGTCATCATCCTCAACTTCGCCAACTGCGACATGGTGGGCCACACGGGCGTGATGGAAGCGGCCATCAAGGCCGTCAAGACCGTGGATGAGTGCACCGGCCGCGTGGTGAACGAGATCATCAAGCACGGCGGCAAGTGCATCATCACCGCCGACCACGGCAACGCCGACCAGATGCTCGACCCCGTACACGGCGGCGCGTTCACCGCGCACACCACCAACCCGGTGCCGGTGATTGTGGTGGACCCCGAGCATCCCAAGTACGAGCTGCGCCAGGGCGGACGCCTGTGCGACCTGTGCCCGACGATGCTGACGCTGATGAAGCTGCCCCAGCCCAAGGAAATGACGGGCGAGAGCCTCATCATCGGCTAAACCGGGCCGGCAGTGCCGGCTTCCAGTGCTGCCGCGCAGGGAACGACGGAAACCGTGCCCGGCACGAATGGGCACGGTTTCCTTTGTTTTCGCGTTGGGCGCTTTGTTTGCGTGTTGCGCAGCGTTGGCTTTGCGTTGATTGTTTTCGCGCTGGAGGCGAGGAGACGGCTATGCGTTACGCCTGCGACGGCCTGAACGCCTTTGATCTGCACGATGCGCGGGTGCGCGAAGCGGCGCTGGAAGGGCGCGATTTGCTCTGGACGCTGGAGGACGGCAACGCCCTGCCCCAGTGTCCCGCCAATCCGCACGGCCGCGCCATGCGTGTGCCCAAATTGTCGCTGCGCCCGTGCGAATATGAAGTCCAGCGGCTGTTGGTTTGGAGCCTTGAACGCCGTGACCCGGAGAGCGGCAATCTTCAACGTCTTCCGCAAGATTTGCCGCCGGAAGCGTGGCGGGACGCGCTGCTCGGCGCGGACGAAGTCCTTTCCGCCACGGCGCGCGAGGAAGAGGGCGCTCTGTTGGTGGAACTCGGCTTCTTCATCGCGGGCGGAGGCCCCTATTCGGAGGCGACGCTCGCCTGTTCCAGTGTACGACTGGAATGGGAGACCTTTCCCGGGCTGGCGTGGTTCGAGGAGCGCCGCGCGCCCGACGCGCAATGACCAAAACGACCGGAGGGCGCGCCCTCCAGAGAGGATAAGGAGGAAAGATCATGGCCAACACCCCCACCCCGCACATCGGCTGCAACCCCGGCGATTTCGCCCGCACGGTGCTGATGCCCGGCGACCCGCTGCGCGCCAAATTCATTGCCGACACCTACCTGACCGACGCCAAACTGGTCAACAACGTGCGCGGCGTGCACGGCTATACGGGCACCTGGCAGGGCAAGCGCGTGAGCGTCATGGCCTCGGGCATGGGTATGCCGTCGATTGGCATCTATTCGTATGAACTGTTCAACTTCTACGGCGTGGAGAACATCATCCGCATCGGCTCGGCCGGGGCGATGACCGGCAAGCTCAAGCTGCGCGACATCGTGGCGGGCATGAGCGCGTACACAAACTCCAACTATGGCGCGTCGTTCGGGTTCAAGGGCCATCTTGCGCCGTCGTGCAGCTATGAGCTGCTGACCAAGGCAGTAGAGGCGGGCAAGGCGCTGGGCCAGCCCATCGTGCCCGGCCCGATTTTCTCGTCGGACTGCTTCTATGAGCAGGGTTGTGACAAGACGGCTTCATCCATCCTGGCCAAGCTGGGCGTTTTGTGCGTGGAAATGGAAGCGGCGGCATTGTACCTGAACGCGGCGGCAGCGGGCAAGAACGCCCTGGCGCTTTTGACCATCTCGGATAGTCTCGTCACCGGCGAAGCCCTGCCCGCCGAAGATCGCCAAAACACCTTCACCAAAATGATGGAAATCGCCCTCACCATCGCCTAGGTCGATGGTATCTACTTCCAGCGCTGCCGCGAGCAAGCGGCGAAACCCCGCCCCGACAAGAATGGGGCGGGGTTTCTTGGTTGCGTTCTGGATTGGAAGCAAGTGCGAAGCCCGCCGGGCAGCCCACGCGCAGGGGCCGCCCGGCTTTCGTTGTGGGACAACGAGTTTTGCACGGCAGTAAGCGGGATTCTTAAGGGCCATTGGCCCTTAAGCGGGTGCGGGCAGGGCCCGCCGTAACCCCGCCGCATGGCAAATCGCGCGGAAACTGAAGAAACATATGCCCCGCCCACCGTTCCCGCGCGCCAGAGACAGGTCCCCTTGCACGCAAAAATGCTCCCGCCGCTAACCAACATGCCATAACCCAAACCGGCGCGCGCCCTCCCAAAGCGCCCTTGCCCCACCGGGGCAAGCAGCGCCACCCCGCACCCCCGCAGCGCCCCTTGCCCGGTCCGGGCAAGGCAGCGTCAATCCACCCCTCCTCTCTATACAGCGCCTTCCCCCATCGTCAAACCGCCCCGCCCATATACCCACAAAATCCAAGCACTGCCCTCCCCTGCCATCCCCCGCGCGCCACGCAAGCCATCCTCCATTCCCCCATGGACAAACCGGCAAATCCCAACCCCTTCCGCAGCCAATTCCAATGCCGCCCGTTCATTTTCCTCTCCCGCACGCACAATCATGACCACCGGCTTAGCCGGTGGTTTGACGAAGCCCTATAAGGGCATGATTCCGGCAGCGCTCGCGCGCTCTGAATTGCCGACTGATGCACCAGTTCCCCTGGATGCTGCTCAAAGCAGCTCTTTTCCCTCTTTTACGTCATGCCTCTCTCGGCACGTCCCCCAAAAGGATTTGACGATTCCTGGTATAGCTATAAGCTCTCCTGAACCCCCGATCAAAGCGAGGGGGTTCGTTGCACAAAAAAGCGCCGGCACAACCATGCCAGCGCTTTACGCAAAGGGAAACACATTCCTTTTCTCGATTATTTCCCGGCGCGAACTTCTTCAAACTCCCTGCAAATCTCCTCCGAAGGCGGCGCGGTCAGCAGCGACACCACCACAATGCACAGCGCCGAGAACACAAACGCGGGCAACAGCTCGTAAAGATCCCACACGCCGCCCAGCGGACGCACAAGGAGATTCCAGACAAACACCATGCAGCCTCCGCCAACCATGCCCGCAACAGCACCGGCGCGGTTGATGCGCTTCCAGAACAGGCTCAAAAGCATCAGCGGCCCGAACGTCGCCCCAAAACCGGCCCATGCGAAGCTCACGATGGTAAAGATAACGCTGTTTTCATCCAGGGCAATGAAAATGGCGATCACCGTGATGGCCAAAAGCGTGATACGCGAAACCAGCAATACCTGCTTGTCGGTCGCCTTGCGGTGCAAAAGGCCCTGGTAAATGTTCTTGGAAAACGACGACGCGGCAATCAACAAGTAGGAATCGGAAGAACTGATGGTGGCGGCAAGGATACCGGCCATCACAAGCCCGGCCAACAGCGGCGGCAACAGCCGCGTGGAAAGCAGGATGAATACATTTTCCGCGTCCGCCGAGGTGGTCAGCGCGTCGGGGTACAAGGCGCGGCCAATCACGCCGATGAACACCGCCACCGTCAGGGAAATCACCACCCACACCGTGGCAATGCGGCGCGAGCGGGTCAGCTCATGCTCGTTGCGGATGGCCATAAAGCGCAACAGCACCTGGGGCATGCCAAAATAGCCGAGGCCCCACGCCAGCGTGGAAAGAATGGAGAGGAAGCCATAGCTGCCCGCCGCGCCAAACTGCGGCACGCCGCCCACCGCCTGCTGTACGCCGTCCACAGTGACGGGCGTGGCGACGCCGAAAAAGTCCAGGAAACCCGGGATGGAACGGGCATTGTCCAGCACGGCGTTCAGGCCGCCCGCGGCCACTGTGCCCGCAATGACAATGACAACCAGCGCCACAATCATGACGATGGACTGCATAAAATCCGAAGCGCTTTCCGCCAGAAAACCGCCGATAATCGTGTATACCAGCACGAACACCGCGCCGACAATCATCATGGGCACATAGTCCAGGCCAAACAGCGTGGAAAACAGCTTGCCGCAGGTGACCAGGCAGCTCGCCGCATACACCGTGAAGAATACAAGGATGAAAAAGGCGGAAATCGTCATCACCAGCTTGCCCTTTTCATGGAAGCGGTTGGAAAAAAACTCCGGCAGCGTAATGGCGTTGCCCGCCTTTTCGCTGTACCGGCGCAACCGTTTGGAGGTAATCAGCCAGTTCATATAGGTACCCAGGGCCAGGCCGATGGCCGTCCACGCCGCGTCGGCAATGCCGCACCAATAGGCCACGCCGGGCAACCCCATCAAAAGCCAGCCCGACATATCCGAGGCCTCCGCGCTCATGGCCGTAACCCACGGCCCCAGCGTGCGGCCGCCGAGGAAATAAGCCTCGGGGCTTTCGTTCGCCCTTTTGGCAAACGCCAGGCCGATGCCGATTACCGCCAACATGTAAACCACCATAACAATCATAATCTGTATGTTATCTCCCATACGCTCCGCCCTCCCATGCGTTGACAATTTAGCTACTATTATAGTACATTTTCGCCCGGACATCAAGATGTTATAAAAACCGACCGGCATGAAAGCGCCCCGTTTGGCCGTAACATGCCTCATACAATTACAAAGTTACCCTCCACAAATTTTTACCCGCCCAAGAAATTTCCCAGATTCATCCCTTACCCGCGTTTGCTATCCTCTTTCCGGACCCAAATGAAAGAAGAGGTGTACAAAATGAAGAGACTGTTTGCTGCCCTTCTGGTGCTGGCGCTGTTTGTGTGCGCCGTGCCCGCGATGGCCGAAGAGACGGCCGCGACCACGCCCAAGTACGTGTTCATGTTCATCGGCGACGGCATGGGCAACCCCCAGGTGACCGCCACCCAGTACTACCTGGGCGCGCTGCAGAACCCCGATTCTGAGCTGCCGGTGCCCGCGTCTCTCTCCTTTACCGGCTTTGAGAACGTCGGCCTGATGACCACCTACGACGCTTCCTCCTTCTGCCCGGATTCCGCTTCCACCGCCACCTCCATGGCTTCGGGCAACAAGACGCTCTCTGGCGTTCTGAACTACAACGTTGATCTGACCGAGTCCTTCAAGCTCATCACCGAGTATGCCAAGGAAGCGGGCAAGAAGGTTGGCGTCATCTCCAGCGTTTCGCTCGATCATGCCACCCCGGCGGCCTACTATGCCAAGAGCGAAAGCCGCAATGAGTATTATGACATCGCCCTGCAGGGTGTGACCGGCACCACGCTGGATTTCCTGGGCGGCGGTACCTTCCTCCAGCCCGACGGCGAGGACGGCGCGCAGGAAAACCTGTTCACGCTGGCCGAGCAGAATGGTTTTACCGTGGTTGATACCGAAGAAGAATACGCTGCCCTGAACAGCGAGAGCGGCCGCACGCTGGCCATCAACCCCGACATCGCTGAGGATTCCGCCATGATGTACGAGATCGACCGCATCCGTCACGCGGCCGAAGGCGACGAGAGCATGTCCCTGGCCGACATGGTCGAGGCTGGCATCTCCGTGCTGGACAACGACGAAGAAGGCTTCTTCCTGATGACTGAGGGCGGCAAGATCGACTGGAGCTGCCATGCCAACGACGCCATGACCAGCATCATGGACACCATCGCCCTTTCCGACGCCGTGCAGGTGGCCATCGACTTCGCCGCCGAGCATCCGGACGAGACGCTCATCATCGTCACCGCCGACCATGAGACGGGCGGCATGACCATTGGCTTCGCCACCACCGCTTACGACACCCACTTCAACTACCTCCAGAACCAGACCATCTCCTGGGTGCAGTTTGACGACGTGATCAACGAGCTGCGCGCCAACGAAGCCACCTTTGAAGACGCCCTGGCCGAAATCGAGAAGTACTACGGACTGACCACCACTGAAGGCCAGGATCTCACCCTCACCGAGGCCGAAATCGAGAGCCTCCAGGCTGCCTTCGAGCTGAGCATGCTGCCCGCGGAAGAGCGCGTGCTGGGCGAGGAAGAAGCCCTGCTGTACGGCGGCTACGAGCCTCTGTCCATGGCGGTCTGCCACATCATGAACAACAAGGCTGGCCTGTCCTTCACCTCCTATGCGCACACCGGCTTGCAGATTCCCGTGTACGCCATGGGCGTGGGCGCCGAAAACTTCGCCGGCCTGTATGACAACACCGACATCTTCACCAAGACCATGGCGGCCATGGGCCTCCAGGCGGATGCGTAAGATGTAAAAAAACGGTTCGCGGGCTGCCCCAGCGGGCGGCCCGCTTTCCTTGTAAAGAGGCTTTCCCATGAACGCCGTCGGATATGGCCCTGGGGCAGAGCTTCTTGCGGCGCGCTTTTGCCGCCCGCCCTATGGCGGAAAGGCGCGCGAAATCTTCTGCCCGGCGGGGCGGTTTGAAACAAACGGAGGTCCATATGAAAAAGCTTGGCCGAAAGTCGAAATCGAATCTGATTTTTTCCGCTGTGATGCTCGTGGTATGCGGCCTGCTGTGCCTGATCCCGGATGCGTACACCAATCCTTCCTCCACCATCCCCCGCGAACAGGTGCGCATCGACAGCGTGGACAACACACAGCTTTACCCGCTGGGCATCGTCTATTCCGGCTCACAGAACTGCGAGGTGACCATACTCACCGGCGAATACGCGGGCGAAACCGCTTCCGCCTACAACTATCAGAACTCCGCCCTGGACAAGGACAAGCTCTTTGAAGCGGGCGATACCGCTTACGCCATGGTGCAAATGGGCGCGAATGGGCTGACCGTTACCCTCATCGACCACTACCGCGCCGGCATTGAGGGCTGGATCTTCGCCGCCCTCGCCCTGGCCCTCATCGCCGTGGGCGGCGCGGTGGGCTGCGGGGCGCTGGTATCCCTCGTCTCCAGCGTGGTGATGATCTGGAAATTGCTCATCCCCCTGCTTCTGCGCGGGGTCAACCCCATCCTCGCCTCCTTCGTCACCGTGCTGATCCTCACCGTCATCATCGACCTGCTGGTGGCCGGGTGGACGAAAAAGTGCCTGGTGGCCATGATCGGCTCGGTGCTGGGCACGTTGGTCACCTGTGTGCTGGCCTATGTGTTTACCAACGTCCTCAAGCTCGACGGCGGCGACACGCCCTATATCGTGCCCCTGCTCTCCCAGTCGGCCATGACCATCGACCCCAAGGCGCTGTTTATCGGCATGGTGTTCATCGCCAACGCCGGCGCGCTGATGGATTTGAGCATGGACGTATCCATCTCCTGCGAGGAAATCGTCTATCACCGCCCGGACATCACCCGCGGCGCGCTGCTCAAGAGCGGCATTTCCATCGGCCGCGGCGTGCTCGGCACGCAGACCACTACGCTGATGCTGGCCTATTCGGGCAACTACCTTTCCATGCTGATGTACTTTGCCGGGCAGGGCACGCCGGTGATGGACGTGCTCAACCTCAAGTACGTGGCCAGCCAGCTGATGAACACGTTGGTGGGCAGCTTCGGCCTGGTGGCCGCCGCGCCCCTGACCGCCATAGCCGCCTCCATGCTCTACACCGGCCACGCCCGCAAAAGGGCGGCGCTGCGCGCGGTGGCGGAAGATGCACCCGCTCTGCAGGACGCTCCGGAGGTATAAACCAGACGAAGAAGGGCCGCTTTCCGGCAGTTTGGAAAGCGGCCCTTCTTTATTTTTATACGCGCTATGCCTTTAACGGCGTGGGGTTTTCCACTTTCCGCGCATAGCGCGTGAGCAGACACATGCCGCAAAAGGCGGTGATCATCAGTTCCCGATAGGTGAAAAAAGCGTGCACGTAAGAATGGTTGAACGCGCCCACATACCACACAAATGGCAAAACGCACAGGGCAATCCAGGGCAGCCACGAAAGCCCGGCCAGCTTCCGGCGCGGCGCGCGCTTCAAAAAGCACACGCCGGTGACGAGTACATAGACGGCGGCCACGGCCAGCGACGGCGATTTGAGGCGGAAGAGCTGCCGCTTGACCAGCATAAACAGCGATGCCTGCGCGCCGGCAGCGTCGGAATTGGACGTGCGGATGCGCAAGAGCCGCAAAGCTTCCTCCAGCAAATTGCCGCCCCCGAGAAGGCTTCCGAGAATCCATTTGCCCGTCCACATGCCCACATAGCCGACGCCCCAGGCCACCAGCGTGAGCACAAGCCCCTTCAGGGCCTTTTTCCACGTCGCGTCCGGCACGGAACAGAGATACAGCGTCGCCGGCACGCCGTAGGTGACCAGCGGATAGGTCAGAAAATCAAAATAGCTGGTCAGGCAACCCGTCAGCGTGAAGAAGATCAACAGCCGCGTTTCCGAGGCCAGCAGTTTTTCCCGCTTCCACAGAAAGACGATGGCGGCGAGGGAATAGAGACAGTAGACCGTCATAAACTGCAAAGAATGCGAAATCGCCACCGGGTCGATCATCATCAGGGCGATGAGATAGGCAAGCACGTATCTTCCTAGCCCGCGGCGGTACATCATGACCGCTACGCCCAGGGCCAGCGCCGCCACCACCATGGCGTTGATCACACGAATCTGCCCGTACTCAAACAGCATCAGCAGCGGTTTGAGGGTGACGAGATAACCATGCCAATAGCGCGGATAGGCGCTCACATCGTCCGCAGGTTCACCCTCGCCATAGCAGGACACAAACACCTGCGCCGGGTTTTCGCCATTGACAACCGGGCGGTAGACATTGATCACCCGGTCAAGCAGGGACGTGTCCTCCACATAAGCGGCATTCATCAGCATCAGGGCGTCGGTAAAGTTGTCGAGCTGGCTGTTGGCGCCGAGCGTATTGACCTGCGGATAGGCCCCCTCCTTCGCGAAGATGGCGGCAGAAGTGGCCATGTTTTCCTGCGTGCGCCCCGATGGCAGGGAGAAAGCGGCCAGCAACAAAAGCAGCCCCGCCACGGCGCAGACAACCACCAGCAGGATCGATTTTCCAAGCGTTTTTGCGTATGTTTTCACAGCGTTATTCCTCCCGCGTTTACCTGGCCTGGTTCATCAAAAGCTCGAAGAGTTGCCGGTGCTTTTTGACGACGATCTGGCAGATGATGCCGCACACATACATCAAAAGCCCGGCCACGGCCACCGCGCTTAAAACGATCAGTGTCGGGAAGTTGGGCACCAGACCGGTGCGGAAGAACGTAATGATAATGGGGAGGAAAAAGAGAAGCGCCAACAAGAGCAGCAGCGAGCCAATCAGCCCGAAAAAGGCCATCGGCCGGTAATCGCGGAAGAGGGCGAAGATGGTTCCAATCACCTTCGCGCCGTCGCTGACCGTATTAAGCTTGGAAACGCTGCCCTGCTGCCTGTCCTGATAGCCAACGGGGATTTCCGCGATCAGGAAGTTCTTGTCCAAGGCGTGAATCGTCATTTCCGTTTCGATCTCAAAGCCTCGGGAAAGCACGGGAAAGAACTTCACAAACTGGCGGCTGAAAGCGCGGTAGCCGCTCATTACATCCTTGACGGAACTGTTGAACACACGGTTGATGAGGCTGCGCACAGCGCGGTTGCCGGTATTGTGGAAGCGGCGCTTGTTTTCGGTGAAATAGGTGGAGGAAAGCCGGTCGCCCACCACCATGTCGGCGCGGCCTTCGAGAATCATTGCGCACATGCGCGGCGCGGCGTCGGCGGCGTAGGTGTCGTCGCCGTCCACCATCAGATAACATTCCGCCTCGATCTGGCGGAACATGGAGCGGATGACGTTGCCCTTACCCTGCCGGTATTCGTGCCGCACCACCGCCCCGCAACTTTGGGCGATTGCGGCGGTGCCGTCTGTAGAATTGTTATCGTATACATAGATAACCGCCTCGGGAAGCGCGGAACGAAAATCGCCGATTACCTTGGCGATGCTCGGGGCCTCGTTATAGCACGGGATCAGAACGGCTATCTTATCCATAGGTTTTCCCCATCCCCATTTGTTTTTCCGGAATTCATCCGTTGTACCCTGTAGCCCAACGCATATATAATACCATCATGCGGAAAAAAGGTCAATATTCGATCTGAATTTGTCATATTTGTGTATAAATCTACCCACGAAAAAGGAATACTTGTGCCGCGCCCGGGTTTGTGTTATACTGCAAAGTGGAGAATTGGGGGTATACACATGGAAAAGATACGCACGACCGTGCGCGTGGCCGGCAAGGATTATACCATTGCCAGCTACGATTCCGAGGCCCACGTACAGCGCGTGGCCGCCTATGTTGACCGCAAATTGAGCGAGCTTTCCATGGCAACGCGGCTGCCGCAGGCGCAGCTTTCCGTGTTGGCGGCGCTGAACATCGCCGACGACATGCTCAAGGCGCACGACGAAATCACCCGCCTGCGCCGCGAGCTGATGGAAACGCAGCGGCAGTTGGAGGAAGCGCGCAAATGAGCGAGCTGCTATCCCCCGCCGGGAGCATGGAGGCGCTCACCGCCGCCGTGCAGAACGGCGCGGACGCGGTGTACTTCGGGGCGCGGCTGTTCAACGCCCGCCGGGGCGCGGACAATTTTGATGGGGACGGCCTGGAAAGGGCGGTCTCCTATTGCCATGCCCGCGGCGTGCGCGCCCATGTGACGCTCAACACGCTGGTGCGCGAGGACGAAACGGCGGCGCTGGAGCGCGAAATCGCTGAAATCGCCGCCGCCGGGGCGGACGCGGTGATCGTGCAGGATTTGGGCGTGGCCGCCCGCGTGCGCCGCCTGGCCCCGCAGCTTTCCCTGCACGCCAGCACGCAGATGGCCGTACACAACCGCCAGGGCGTGGAATACCTGCGCGGCCACGGCTTTGACCGCGCCGTGCTGGCCCGGGAAATGCCGCTTTCCGAAATCGAAAAATGCGCCGGACTGGGCGTGGAGCTGGAGGCGTTCTGCCATGGGGCGCTGTGCGTTTCCTGCTCCGGGCAATGCCTGTTTTCCAGCCTGGTGGGCGGCCGCAGCGGCAACCGCGGCATGTGCGCCCAGCCCTGCCGCCTGCCCTACCGCCTCGGGGAAAAGCGCGGCTATCTGCTCTCCCCGCGCGATTTGATGCTGCTGGACGATTTGCGGGACATGGAAAGGGCCGGGGTGGTTTCCTTCAAAATTGAAGGACGCCTGAAACGGCCGGAATACGTGGCCGTGGTCACGGCCATCTACCGCCGCGCCCTCGATGGCGAAGCCGTTTCGGAGGCCGATCGCGAGGCGCTTTTGCAGATTTTCAACCGCGGCGGTTTCAGCCGCGGCTACCTGCGCGGCATGAACGACGCGGCGCTGATGTATTCGCAGCGCCCCAACCACATGGGCGTGCTGGTGGGCGAAAACGGCGTTTTGCGCCGCGACGTGGACGCGGAAGACGCGCTTGTGGAGCGCGCGGGCGGCGAAGAGCGGCCGGTGAAGCTGCAGGGGCGCGCCGGGACGCGCGTTGCGGTGCGGGGCAAAATCTACCGCCTGACAGACGCGCGGCAAATGCGCCTGGCGCGGGAAAGCTATGCGCAGGAACGGCGGACGGTGGCGCTGACGGCGCGCTTGACGCTGCGCGTGGGCGAAAAAATGCGCCTGCGCGTGTCCGACGGTTCGCGCGAGTTTGAGGCCGCGGGCGAAAGCACGCAGGCGGCGAGCAGCAGGCCACTCGACCCGGCGCGCGTGCGCGCGCAAGTGGGCAAGACCGGCGGCACGCCCTACGTCTTTGCCCAAATCAACCTCGACGCGGATGAGACGGCCTTCGCCGCCGCCGCCCAGCTCAACGCCCTGCGCCGCGAAGCGCTGGAGGGGCTGACGGCGCTGCGCCTGGCGGCGATGCGTCCGCGCGCGCAGGCCGGTTCCGCTTCCACAGGCGCGGAGGATGCGCCGCTTTCGCGCCCGGAAACGGACACCATCCGCCTCATCGCCCGCTCCGACCGCCCGGAAATCCTGCTGGAGGCGCTGCAAAACGGCGCGGACGAAATTGTATTCGACCCCTGCGACCTGCGCCGGGGCGCGCTGGACGAGGCGCTGCGGGCGCTGGCGGGGCATCCTTTCGCCCTTGCCCTGCCCGCCGTGGCCAACGCGGACGTGCTGGAGGGCGTGCGTGCCTGGGCGCGAACGGTTGGCGGGCAGCTTACAGCGGTGTACGCCGCCAACGTCGCCCATCTGGGCATGGATTGGGGCGTGGAGGTGCGCGGGGACTTCGCGCTGAACCTGTTCAACGCCCGCGCCGTGGCGGAGACAGGGCTTATGCGCTATATGCCCTCGCTGGAGCTGACGGCAAGGCAGGCGGCGGAGCTGCCGGGGGAAAAGGAACTGCTTTTCTGGGGGCGCGCGCCGCTGATGCGCCTGCGCCACTGTCCGCTGCGCGCGGCGCAGGACCTGAGCGGGCCGCACGACGCCTGCCGCCGCTGCGACCGCAGTGCCACGCCCCTGGACGGCCTTGCCCTTATTGACCGCCGGGGCGCGGCCTTCCCGCTGCGGCGCGTGGCCTCGGACGGGGGCTGCGTGGTGGAGGTGCTCAACAGCGTGCCCCACTGGCTTCTGCCCAAGCGCGCGCGGCTGTGCGCCTGTTCGGGCTGGGTGCTGCTTTTGCGCGCGGGCGAACCGGCGGGAGAGATCGTGCGCGCCTGCCGCGCCGCGCTCGCGGGCGGGGAAATTGGCCCCGCCCTTCCTGAAAACCTGCAAACCACCTCCGGGCATTCTTTCCGGGGCGTGGACTGAAGCAAACGCAAAACGACGGCCGGAATGTCTTTCCGGGGAGTGGAATGACGATGCAAGAAAGAAACCTGCGCGTATTGGAATATCCGAAAATACTGGACAGGCTGGCGGGGCTGGCCATGACCGAGCCGGGCAAGGCGGCGGCAAGGGCGCTGCGGCCCTCGGGCGATCTTGCCGAGGTGCGCCGTTTGCAGCGGGAAACGGAGGAAGCCCTGTCCGCCTACGCCTACCACGGCGGCTCGCCGATGGCGTATTTCAGCGACGTATCCGAATATTTGCAGCTTGCCAAGGTCGGTTCTACGCTTTCGATGAAGGCGCTTCTGACCATCGCCGAAGGGCTGCGCGCGGCGCGCACGGTGCGCAGCGCGCTGGTGAGCGACCGCGAGGATACGCGCACGCTTTCGCAAATCGCTTCCGAGCTGGCCACAAACCGCTCCTTGGAGGAGGAAATCTTCAACGCCATCCTCTCCGAGGAGGAAATGGCCGACCGCGCCAGCCCGGAGCTGTACGATATCCGCCGCCGCCTGCGCGCCCTGAACGACAAGGTGCGCGAGCGGCTCAACGCCATCATCCGTTCCTCGTCCATGCAGAAGTATTTGCAGGACGCCATCATCACCATGCGCAACGGCCGCTACGTCATCCCCGTGCGCGCGGACAGCCGCCAGTTCGTGCCGGGACTGGTGCACGACCAGTCCGGCAGCGGTTCGACGCTGTTTGTGGAACCGGCGGCGGTGGTGGAGGCCGGCAACGACATCAAGCAGTGGACGCTGAAGGAGCGGCAGGAGATCGACCGCATCCTCAGCGAATTCACCGACCGCGTCGCCCCCGACGCCGACCTCTACCGCCACAACATCGAGGTATTGGCCAACCTGGACATGATCTTCGCCCGCGCCGCCCTCGCCCGCGAGATGCGCGCCGCGCCGCCGAAGATCAACGAAGAAGGGCGTGTAAACCTGATGCGCGCCCGCCATCCCCTCATCGACCCGGAAAAGGTGGTGCCCTCAACGCTGTGGATGGGTGGGGATTTTACCACGCTGGTCATCACCGGCCCCAACACGGGCGGCAAGACCGTGACGCTCAAAACCGTGGGGCTGCTTTCCCTGATGGCGCAGTCCGGCTTGCAAATTCCCGCCGCCTACGGAAGCGAGCTGCCGGTGTTTGACGAGGTGTTTGCCGATATCGGCGACGAGCAGTCCATCGAGCAGTCGCTTTCCACGTTTTCCTCGCACATGACCAACATCGTCGCCATTTTGCAGGCGGTCACGCCCAAATCGCTGGCGCTGTTTGACGAGCTGGGCGCGGGCACCGACCCCACCGAGGGCGCGGCGCTGGCCATGGCGATTCTGGAACACCTGCTTTCCATGAAGGTGACTACGCTGGCCACCACGCACTACAGCGAGCTGAAGGCCTTCGCCCTGTCCACGCCCGGGGTGGAAAACGCCTCTGTGGAGTTCAACGTGGAAACCCTGCGGCCCACCTACCGGCTCTCCATCGGCGTGCCGGGCAAATCCAACGCTTTCGAGATTTCCCGCAAGCTGGGCCTGCCGGATTTCCTCATCCAGAAGGCTGGCGAACACCTGACCCGTGACCAGATCCGCTTTGAGGACGTCATCGCCGGGGCGGAGTACCACCGCCAGATCGCCGAAAAGGAGCGCCGCCTGGCCGAGGAAGCCCATTTGGAAACGCAGAAACTGCGCGACGAGGCCGAGCGGCTGCAAAAGCAAATCGAGGGCCGCCGCGAAACGGAGATCAAAAAGGCCAAGGAGGAGGCGCGGCGCATCCTGCAAAAGGCGCAGCGCGAGGCCGAACAGGTGATTTCCGAACTCAAGCGCAAGAGCGCCGCCACCGTGAAGGAACACGAATTGCACAACCTGCGCGCCCAGCTGCAATCCGCCGTGGACGCCAACGCCGAAACCATCCGCCCGGCGCAGGAGGGCGGCGAGGCCCCGCAGGGCATCAAGCCCGGCGACGCGCTGCTGCTGGTGAACCTGAACACGCGCGGCGAAGCGCTCACCGCCCCGGACGCGAAGGGCGAACTGACCGTGCAGGCCGGAGCCATCAAGCTGAAAGTGAACGTGCGCGACGTGCGCCGCGCCGCCCCGGAAAAGCCCGCCAAAAAGCGCCCCTCCGCCAGCGCCGCGTCCTTCGCCCCCCGCGCGGTGGAGACGGAATGCGACGTGCGCGGCATGACGCTGGAGGAAGCCATCCTCGCCGTGGACATGTTCCTGGACGGGGCGGCGCTCAACCGCTTAAAGCAGGTATACATCATCCACGGCAAGGGCACGGGCGTATTGCGCGCCGGCATCCAGAAGCACTTGAAGGGCCATCCCTCGGTGAGCGAATTCCGCCTCGGGCGGTACGGCGAGGGCGAGGACGGGGTGACGGTGGTGACGCTGAAATAGCGCTGCGCCAGCGTTCACGCCCCGTTCACAGGCGGTTCACAGCCGCGTGATAGTATAAAAGAGCCGGAAAAGAGCCGGCGAGGAGGGAATTTGATGAAAACGCGAATCATGGTCGTGGACGACGACCCCAATATCCGCGAACTGGTGCGCCTGTATCTGGAAAAAGAAGGCTTTGAGATCGTCACCGCCGAGCGCGGCGACGAGGCGGTGAAGCTGTTCCGCGCCTCGCCGCCGAACCTGATGCTGCTGGACGTCATGCTGCCCGGCATGGACGGCTGGCAGGTGTGCCGCGAGGTGCGCAAGATTTCCAACATTCCCATCATCATGCTCACCGCCAAGGACGAAACCTTCGACAAGGTGCTCGGCCTGGAGCTGGGCGCGGACGACTATATCGTCAAGCCCTTTGACATGAAGGAGCTGGTGGCGCGCATCAAGGCGGTCATCCGCCGCTTCCAGGCTGCGGATACGCCAGAAAAAGAACTGGTGTTCCCCGGGCTGACCATCAACATCAGCCAGTATACCGTTACCTACATGGGCAAGGCGCTGGATATGCCGCCGCGCGAAATCGAGCTTTTGTACTTCCTGGCCAGCCACCCCGGCATGGTGTTCACCCGCGAACAGCTTCTGGAGCAGGTGTGGGGCTACGATTACTTTGGCGATTCGCGCACGGTGGACGTGCACGTAAAGCGCCTGCGCGAAAAACTCTCCGGCGGCGAAGAGCTGGGCTGGCAGATCAAAACCGTGTGGGGCGTTGGTTATAAATTCGAGGTGAAATAGCGTGCAGGAGAGCTTTTCCGGGGGCGATAGCTGCCGCCAGCTTACCACGGCGGCAGAGCGCCGCCACGGCCCGCACGGGGGCATCTTCGTGCGCATGTTCCTGGGCTTTCTGGCCATCACGCTGGTGACGGTGCTTTTGTTTACCTTCATCCTCACCGCCTCTTTGCAGGCCCAGCGGCAAACCGCTTACGAAGACGAGGTGCGCGCGCAGGCGCGCGAAGTGGCGAGCTATATGTCCCACTTAAACCAGCTTCAGTTCGTCTTTGAAAGCAGCACCATGCGCTATGTGCTCTATTCCAAAATGCAGACCATCCAGGAGCGCTACAACGCCGATATCTGGATTGTCAGCTATGACAACGGCCGGCTGCTCTATCAATACCTGGACAGGGGCGGAAACATCGTCGACCCCACCTATATCACCAGCGAAGCGGTGCTTGAGCAGATCACCCTGATCTACCAGGGGCAGGAAATCCGCGTGCAGGGCTTGTTCCCGGAATTGGGCGATGAAATTGTCACCATCGGCGTGCCGTGGAAATACAGCGACGGCCATGTGGTCGGCGCGGTGCTTTTGCACATTTCCATCGAGGACTTGCGCGTGCGCTTTATGGATGTGGCGGCTTCGCTTTTGCCTGCCGGTTTGGGCGTGCTGATTCTGGGCGTGGTGTTTTCTTTTGTGCTTGCCCGCAGCCAGACCAGGCCGCTCAAGGAAATCACCGCCGCGGTGCGCGATTTTTCCAAGGGCAGGCTGGACCGCCGCGTGCAGCTCAAGTGCGGCGGGGAATTGCAGGCTTTGGGCGAAGAAATCAACCGCATGGCCTTCGAGCTTTCCAATATGGAGGAAAGCCGCAAAAGCTTTGTGGCCAACGTGTCGCACGAGCTGCGCTCGCCGCTGACCAGCATCCGCGGCTATGTGCAGGCCATGCGCGACGGCGCGTTTCCCGAGGAGGAGCGCGAAAAGTATATGGACGTGGTGCTGGACGAAACGGCGCGGCTGACGGCGTTGGTGCGCGATCTGCTGGACCTTTCCCGCATTGAGAGCGGCAAGTTCCCCCTGAACCTGGAGCGCATCGACCTTTGCGAGCAGATGCGGCGCTCGCTTTTGAGCTTTGAGCAGCGCATCGACCAAAAGCATGTGGAAGTAGAGGCGGAATTGCCCGACACGCCCTGTTGGGTCAACGCCGACGCGGACCGCATCCGCCAGGTGATCGGCAACCTGATCGACAACGCCCTGAAATTCCTGCCCGAAGGCGGCAAGCTGGGCGTGGGCGTGGGCAGCGCTGGCAAGCGCGTATACGCCTATGTGGAGGACAACGGCCCCGGCATCGGCGCGGACGACCTGCCCTTCATCTTCGACCGCTTCTACAAGGCGGACAAGGCGCACACCGCCGGCATGGGCACCGGGCTGGGCCTGTCCATCGTCAAGCGCATTCTCGAACAGCACGGCGGCAGTATCTCCGTATCCTCCGAGCCGGGCCAGACGGTGTTCCGCTTTGAGCTGGCGGCAGCGCCGGAAGAAAAAAAATTGCCGCAGTAGCAAACCAATCTGCCAAATGACTGGCAGGGCGGCGCCCGGCGGGGGAGATACTCCCCCGTCCGCCAGCTTGTCAGAAATTTTTTTGACAAGCTGAAACGTTCACACTTTATTCATGCGATTTCGCAACCCATGGGATATACTAAGCACAGTTCAGAAAGAGAGGCGGGTGAGGATGTATGAAAGAGCATCCACAACAAAAATCGCCGCGCTGACAAACATTCACAGTTTGTTCATGAGATAGCGAAAAGCGCGTGTTATACTGGGTACAGTCCCGCGGGGAGGGGCTGCCGGAAGGCGGCGAACTTCCCCGGAAAGCGCCGAAGCAAACATTCACAGTTTGTTCACGCGATATCGAAAACCACAATGTATAATACATCCAGACCAACGGAAAGGTGGCATTCAAAATGAGAAAGCATTCGATTATCAAGCAGGTTAGCTTGTTCCTGGCGCTCGCGCTTTGCCTCGGTTTCGCCGGCGGCGCGCTGCTGACCAGAAGGACGACCGCCGCCGCGGAGACGGACGGTTCCACAACGACTTATGACGCGGTATATTCCTCGGACAACCCGATTCCGGAAATCGCCGCGAACGTCCGCCCCTCTGTAGTGCAGGTAATTACCAGCGCCGCCACGTGGGATGGACGCACCCGTGAGGTTTCCACCGAAGAGATCGGCTACGGCTCCGGCACCTATATCCGCGCGCTGGACAGCGGCGAGGGCGGCTACATTCTCACCAATAACCACGTCATTGACGAAGGCGAATCCTACCAGATCCAGTGGTTGGACGGCACCATCATGGACGCCGAGCTGGTCGGCGCGGATGACGGCACCGACATCGCCATTCTTCAGTTCAACGAGCCGGCGCCTGACGACGCTACGCCTGTGCCGCTGGGCGACTCCGATGCTCTGCAGATCGGCGAACTGGCCATCGTCATCGGCAACCCCGGCAGCGGCGATGAAGTGCTGTTTGGCACCGTCACCGCGGGCATCATCTCCGGCCTGGAGCGCGAAGGCGTGACCGCGCAGGGCAGCTTCACCCGCCCGGTATCCACCATCCAGGTAGACGCTTCCATCAACACCGGCAACTCCGGCGGCGCGCTGCTCAACGCGCAGGGCGAGTTGGTCGGTATCCCCACCATAAAGATGACCGCCAGCTACACCACCATCTATGAGGGCCTGGGCTTCTGTATCCCGATCAACACCGCCAAGGACATCATCGACCAGCTCATTGAAAACGGCGAAGTCGTGCGGCCGAGGCTGGGCGTGACCGTCACCACCGTGGACGGCCCGGATGAGCCGATGCGCAACTATGCCCCCGCCGGCGTGCAGGTTGTCACTGTCGAGGAAGGCAGCCCCGCGGAAGCGGCCGGATTGCAGGCTTACGATATCATCACCGAGATCAACGGCGAGCGCATTTACAGCAACGATGAGCTGATTGCCGTCATCGACCAGTTCTCCGCGGGCGACACCGTCGAACTGACCGTCTGCCGCTACTACAACGAAAACGGCACGGCGTTGGCAGAATATGAGGAACTCACCGTTGAGGTGGAACTGCAGATCATCGACTAAAACCCAGGCGGGCGATCCCGAAAACTGCCGGGCTTGCCTTTGGACAGGACTTTTTCAAGACTTCTTCTTTCTCCCCCTCCAGGGCGGGCGGCAATCTTGCCGCCCGCCCCAGGATGTTGACAAAGTCAACAGACTGCCAGAGCGATGAGAAAGCCTGCAAGACAAGGAAGCAAACTTGCAGCCAAGGGAGCTTACATGGACGTAAGTGACCGCAGGCTGCAAGTGCAGCTGACGCAGG
>DVFZ01000038.1 GCA_018712945.1 Candidatus Pullichristensenella stercorigallinarum
AGCCCATCGCCCAGCCCCCGCGAGGCCGGCGCAGAAGATTCTGCAGCGACGCCTGCCGCCGCGCGTGGTGGGCGAAACACCCCGAGGCGCTTCATCGCGGCGATGCGGCGACCTATTCCAGGACCTGCGCCTGCTGCGGAAAGACATTTCAGGCGTATGGAAACGGCCATCGCCGGTATTGCTCGCACGCCTGCTATATTTCAGACCGCTTCCACAAGGCAGGGACGGACGGGCGTACAGTTATCCGACCGTTATCTTGACATTCGGCCTCATATGAGCGATGTATAGTATAGCTCATAGGCAGAGGAGGCAGTCCCATGAGGATACAGACCCCGAGAGAGTCCCGGCGCGAGATCGTCGGGCGCATTTCCGAACGTCTGGGCATACCCGCGCGCTACGAAGGCGCGCCGGGCTTCGCCTACACCATCGGCGAGATCACCGTCGAGCGCGACGGCGGCATTGTGTCCGGCAACGACGCGCTGCTGGAAAGCCTGAAGTCGATGCTCGTCGAGCAGGGCTGGCTGGAAGCGGGACCCGTCGATGAACAGGCCGCGCGGGCGGAAAATGATTTAGAAGCCGATGGCCCCGACGCAAGTCCCGAGCGCATGGACATCGTCTCGCCGCTGCGGGATTGGACGGTGACGGAGCGGATCAGTCTTTTGCGAACGCTCTATGGCCGGCAATGCCTGCTCAACCGCATGATGCAGGGCGAGACGCTCTGCATCGAGGAAACCTTCGTAACAGCCATGACCGACGATCCGCCTGCGAGCGTCGCCGATTTTGAAGCGCGTGTGCGGGACGGGATCGAGGCCGGCGCTGTCCGCGGCGTTGCCTTCGAGGATGGGAAATTCATCTTCGGCACGCCCTGTCGCCCGGAGGAAGCAGCGCGCTGGACCGCTTACTGCGAGCTGCTGGACGGCGTCCTGCGAAGCGCGAAGGCGGCAAAGCGCGTGTCCATCACGCCGCACGTTGACCCGGAGAGCGAAAAGTACCGCGCCAACAGCTGGCTGGTGCGCATGGGCTTTGCCGGGGCTGCACACAAGGAGCTGCGTCATACGCTGACGGCTCACCTCAACGGCTACGCTGCATTCAAAAGTGCGGCAGGGATGCAGGCACATCGGGAAAAGTATGCTGCCATACGCAGGCGACAGTGCGGGAGCGTCAGGCAGAGTGAGGGAACTGAGGAATGAGCGATTGGCTTCGCTGTATTCAGGAACTGGCGGCAGAGCGCATCTCCGACATTGAACGCGGCCTGCGCGAGAACGCGGAGGACTACCCGGATTATGCCACTTGCTCCGCACGGCTCGACGTACTGGAAGAACAGCGCGTACAACACCGCGAAGCTCTGCTGGACGCCCTTGCCGACGCATGGCTTCAGTATTGCGGAGCGCTGGCGCGGGAAGCCTACCTCGCCGGCGCTCGTGACGGCGGGCGCTTGTATCACGCCTTCATCACTGGCGAGCTGCCGACGATCCAAAAGCGAAAGGATGATCCAAATGACGGAAAGAGCGATACAGAGGCTTGAAGATTTGAAAGCGCGGCAGCGGGTGGGCGAGCACATGGCGTGTCCCCGCTGCGGAATGGACGTCATGAAAACGCCTGTGCATACCAATGCCCTGAGCCGCGCGGCGGACGTCTATATTTGCGACGCCTGTGGCTCCACCGAGGCGATACTGGCCTACATGCATCAGTCATCTCCGCTCTCCGGCTGGGCGGCCTTCCGTCCCAAACGCCTGCCCTGCGACCTCCATGCGCGTCCCGCCAGCGAAGCGCTGCCCGAGATCGTGGGCAGGCAGATGGCGGAACTGACGCGCATTTACAAGCTCTGCCGCGACGACCCTGACAACGCCGAGTGGTACCGCCTCGAGGCATTTGAAAGCTGCCCCGGCCTCACCGAGCTGTGGTCGCAGCCCTTTCAGGCGAACTACCGGGCGTGCGACGGCACAGTGGTGGTCCGCCTCAAAACCGACGAAGCCGGGAACATTCAGATGGCGGCGAACATCATCGACAAATAGGCCGCCGTCGATCCCAAAGCATCGGGCAAAGCGCCCGGTGCTTTTTGTTTGCCTTGTCGCGCCCACGCTGCCGCCACCTGCCGCCGGCGCGCGAAGCCCAACCGGGAAGCCGCGCCTAATCCAAAAGCCCGACACGCGGCCACGTGCGGCAGCGTTGCGCAACGAGAAAAGCCGCCCGCAGGCGGCGATCCTCGATTTGCGAACTGCGGCTTTGCGCCGCAGCCGCGTCAGTAGACCGGATGCTCGGGCAGCTTGCTCACCGCATCCGCCAGGGCAGGTAGCTGGCGTTGCTGAACAGCAGCCCGCGCTCGTCGATGAACTTCCCGACCGTGGCGATGTATCCGCCGCCATCCATGATGGCGAACCTGGACTGCGCGATTTGGAAGATGCTGTCCAGCACGCGCTGGTCGCGCAGGTCGGCGCGCCCGCGGATGATGTGGGAAAGGTAGTCGGTGATGAATATGGCGGTGTCGCTGTAATGTTCATTGTCCGGGTCGCTGGTCAGGCGAATGATGCCGTTGTGCGCCACGCCACAGCGGCAGCGCAGGTCGAGTTTGCGCAGGCGGGCGGGCCGATTTGAGAGCGGAAACGGGTGCGTCATCTCAGGGCTGACGCCCGCCTGTGTGCTGATGCGGAAGTGGTAGACCACGCTGTCGTTGGCGGTGAAGTGTTCCTCGCGGATGGCCTGAAGATAATCGTCCAGATTCATGAATCCCTTGTGGATTGTGACCCAGCCGTCGCGCGCGAACATGTACCCCGCCCCGTGGGGATTGTGGTTGAACATGGCGCGGATGACAGCCTCGCTGGGCTGACGGACGCCGGATCTGGAAACGCAGATGATACACATGTGAAATTGCCTCCTTGCAGGATGTTCTGATGTATTTGGAAGCGGTACGGCTTCCCGCGACGCTCCCTTGTTCGGGAGCGTTTCGGCCCGGAGCCACCGGCAGCCATCGTCAGGCGGGTGTGTCAATCCGATTCATCTGCCAGAATGAACTCCGAAATGATTTCATAGATTTCGTCGGGGTCGCAGGCGATGCCGTCATGCCTGTGCAGGTCGTGTGCGAGGTCGGCAGCCTCTTCGCGGCTCCAGCTTTGTATATCCTCCTCGTCCATGCCGCCGTAGATTTTGGAGAGCAGGAACGCGGGCAGGTCAAATTCGGTGTGCTTCATGGCGTGTACCTCCCTGTCGGATTTGGCTGTTCAGCGGCTTTGCACGATGGTCAGCTGGAACTCACTGCCGTCGGGCAGGGCGATGACCAGCCCGCAGTCGCGGGTCATGAGGCCGGCCTCGGCGAAGGTCTGTACCCGCAGGTTTTCCCAGCAGATTTCCAAGCTGTCGCAGCCGTCGGTGATGAGCTGCCGCAGGCCGTCCTGCAGCGCTTCCTCGGTGAACTGTTCCTCGTTGGCGTAATCGTCGTAATCGTGTTCGTACATGGTGTGTGCCTCCTTGCTTGATTTGAAAGTGCGGCTTCCCGCGACCGGCGCGTGCCGGTTTCGGCTGGCGGCCAGCCAGCTCTCGTCAGGCGGGCGAATTTGGGAGCTGTGTCAGGATGCCCGCCGCCAAGCGGCGTTGCCGGGCAGGCGCTTGGTCAGGTGTTCCCGCGCGGTTTCAAATTCGTCGCCGATGAAGCCCAGACGCAGGAGCCAACACCGGAAGGTGTACTTGGGGTTGTCGGTAATGGGGCGCGTCGGGCTGGCGGCTTTGGTGGTGAGCGCCTGATGGGAAATGGCGAGGCAAAGCTGGATGTAGGCTTTGACTTCGCCCGCGTGGAGTGTGCCGTTGAAGGCGCGGAACTCAATGGTGTGCGCGGGGCGCTCGGTGGAGAAGGCGGCGTGCAGGTTGAGCAGGTGGTAGCGGCTGTGGTCGTAGTGGGAAGCGGCGTGCCGCCGCCAGTCCGTGTATGTGCCGCTGTTGTTGGTGCGGTACCAAAGCTGTGCCAGAGCGTCCATGGTGGCGGGTTTGCGGCGGTTGAGCTCGGCGAGGAACGCCGGGTCGACGGGCTTACACCACTGTCTGCGGCGGCTCGGGCTTATGCCCAGCGCCTGTGTCAGCAGGTCTTCCTTGGCGTTGACAATGTTGACCAGACGGCGCAGGCTTTGCGGGGTGTGTTCGCCGAGGCCAACGTGGATGTGAATACCGCAGGACGCATCGGCCTTTGCGCCCGCCTGCCGCAGGGCGCGAACCACTTCCTGTACCATGGGGATGTCGTCCCAGCGGCACACCGGGCTGACCACCTCAGCGGAGGGGTCGGTGACCGAGCCGTCGCGCTCGACCACCCACTTGCGCCCGTCGGGCATGGGAATGTGCCAGTCGCCAAGGTGGCGACCGATGTAGCGGGCGGTCGTGCCGAATAGCTCGGCAATGACCTGCGCTGTGCGCTCGCGACCGAGACCGGTGGTTTCAATCTCGATGCCGAAGGTTTGGTTTTTCATGGGCTGTGCTCCTTTCGCGCTTCGTTCCCGCGGGGTATGCCCCCGCGGCGGCCCGTTTTCCGGCCCGCGACATATACATCACTCTGCGCGGTCCAAATAGCAAGATAAGAAACGCGGTAGTTCCAGCGTTGTTTTTGATACGCCGAGGCCGGGCAGAAGGTTCTACGCGCATGAGTAGTAGCTCGTTTTCGCCGGCTGCCCTGCGCCCCGGTCGGCCCCGTGTGCCTCCCGTCGGCCCCCGACGCCGCGTTCCGCGCCGCCCCGTCGTACGCCCGCCGCGTGCCCCGTACGCCCGCCGTGTGCCCCGTGCCCCGGTCGGCTCTACGCCGGCCCTCGCCCCGCGCCGCCCGCGCCCTGCGCCGTCCCGCCGTGCGCCCCCCGCACGCCCCGCGCCGCTCGCGTCCTGCGCCGTCCCGCCGTGCGCCGCCGCCCTCGCGCCCCGCCGTGCGCCCCGCACATCCTACGCCGCCCGCGCCCCGGTCCGCCCTGCGCCGCCCCGGGCGAGGGGGTGGTCAAATTTCGCCAAGTGTGTTTCTGGAGACCGCCGCGCCCTCTCGCGTGAATTTTCGCGAAATTGCCGACCGGGGGTATTGCTCCCAAAACACAGAAAGCGCGCCCGTGTAGGCACGCTTTGCCAGTGAACATCCGTATACCGGCGGTTCTTTGCGCCGGTATGCTTTATATTTACCCTACTCCCCCCCACAATTGCAAGATAATTTCCTGATAAAACTCGGAGGTCAGCATGAACACTCAGATGAACCTGCAACGCATTCCCGTTGACCGGCTCAAGCCCGCGAAATACAATCCCCGCAAAGACCTCAAGCCCGGCGATCCGGCTTATGAGAAGATCCGGCGCAGTCTGCATGACTTTGGCTATGTCGATCCTGTCATCTGGAACGAGGTCACGGGCAACATCGTCGG
>DVFZ01000039.1 GCA_018712945.1 Candidatus Pullichristensenella stercorigallinarum
TTCCACGCCCAGGTGGCCGGCCAAACAATCGACCAGGAAGCCGTGATCCTTTATATCCGGCAATCCAGAGGCCAGCGCCACAGCCACCAGCTCGCCCGTTTGCAGGCGGATGGGAAAGCCCCCGCCGCAAAATACGTATTCGCGCGGATCCAGGCCGCACTTTTCCACGCCCTCGTCTTTCATTTCCGCCTCGGCGCGCGCAGCCAGGGAGCTTTTTTCCATCAGGCGCACAGTGTTGAATTTGCGCTTCATCCAGTTCTGGTTATTGAGCGTGGTGCCCTCGCCCGCGTACTGAAAAAGCACATAACCCGTCAGCGACCAGACTGCCGCGCAGACCTTCAATTCGCGGCGCTTCATCTCCGCCACCATCCGGCAACCCAGTTCCCAGGCAGTTTCCTGATCAAAGCGCTCAAAGCGCAAAAGGGCTTCCTGTTGCGCGCACAAATCGCGTATTTTTTCGTATTTCATGCCTCTCACCTCGTATGCTGATCTCGCGGCTACCCCGCGTCCTCACTTTATCACATCCGCCGCCCGCTGTCTACCGTAGGGCGCAAAACGCTGGGCTGTCTCCCCGGCGAACCGGGCGTTGTATGGCTTGGCGGGGATTCTACCTTCGGTTTGGCTTTCTCTTGATTTTCAACAGTTCCATGAAATCGTTGAACAGGGACGTATCCTTCGGCTCAAACATTATCCATTTCCCATCGTGGTAGGTTTGCGCTTCGTCATATATTCTCTGGACTTCCCCTGTGTAGTTTTCTCTGTCCGTTTCGAATTTTGACCGTTCGTCCTTCCCCAGGACAACCATAAAGCCCACGCAGTTTTCCCTTGCATACAATGCGCACAGCGTTTTGCCGCCCCGACGGTATTTATATTCATATTTCCAAGCCTTACCGCCCTTTCCCCACAAACGCTCTATATCATATTTTTCATCAATGGTGGCGCACAGCCTGTTCCACACGTCATACAGGGATTCCCCGACCAAAGCCGTCATTTCCTCTTTGCCCGGTATCGTATCAAGCATATTCGTCCTCCCCCATGGCCACAAATCTGTCCCGCGTCCAAGCTTCATAAAAAGTATAGCAGAAAACCATGGAGAAATCCAGCGGCTATACGCGAAACGCCCAGGCTTCTGCCTGGACGTTCCCGGTATCCATCCATGAACGATATTAAACTTTCCGCCGCCTGCGCCTTGCAGGCAAGGGCCATTGGGCGCGGCGATTTTAAGTCAACTGCGCGACGAACTCGGCCATACGGCGCACGCCTTCGCGGATCTTTTCCTCGCTCACGGCGTAGGACAGGCGCACAAAGCCCGGCTCGCCGAACGCCTCGCCCGGCACCACGGCCACGCACTTGCTTTCCAGCAGAAGCGTGGCAAAGGCGTTGGACGAATCAATCACACTGCCGTCGCAGCGCTTGCCCAACACGCCGCGCACGTCCATCATCACGTAAAACGCGCCGTGCGGCAAATCGGCCGCCAAACCCGGCACCGCGTTGACCAGGCTGCAAATGAGCTTGCGGCGCTCGTCAAAGGCGCGCACCATCCCGGCAAGCTCCTCCTCGCCGCCGGAAAGCGCCGCTTCGGTGGCGTACTGGGCGATGGAATTGGCGTTGCTGGCGGCGTGGCTCTGGAAGGCGGACATGGCCTTGATGATCTCCAGCGGCCCGGCGGCATAGCCGATGCGCCAACCAGTCATGGCATAAGCCTTGCTCGCTCCGTTGACAACCACGGTCTGCTCCTTAATCTTTTCCCCCAGGGATGCGATGGAAACATGCTCGCAGCTGTCATAGACCAGCTTTTCATAAATCTCGTCGGAAATAACGTAGAATTCCTTTTCCACGGCGATGGCGGCGATTTCCTCCAGCGTTTCTCGCGGCAGCACGCAGCCGTTGGGGTTGCTGGGACTATTGAGGATAAGCACCTTGGTTTTGGGCGTCACGCGCCTGGCGATTTCCTCGGGACGCACGCGGAAGCCGTCCTCATGGCGGCAGGGCACAAATACCGGCACGCCGCCCACCATTTTCACCATTTCCGGATAGCTGACCCAGTAGGGCGAAGGAATGAGCACCTCGTCGCCATCGTTGACCATCACGCTCAATGCTGTGAAAATGGACTGCTTCGCGCCGCTGGAAACGATGATCTGCGCCGGGTCATAGGCAAGGCCGTTGTCCTTCAAAAACTTTTCCGCGATCTTTTTGCGCAGGGACAACGTGCCGGCCACCGGCGTATAGCGGGTTTTGCCCTCGTCAATCGCGCGGTGCGCCGCCTCGCGGATATAGGCGGGCGTGTCAAAGTCCGGCTCGCCTGCGCCAAAACCGACTACATCTTTGCCCTCGGCCTTGAGCGCCTTGGCGCGCGCGTCGATCGCCAGCGTTGCGGAAGGGGCGATCTGCGCCGCCCTGCGTGAAATTTGCAGCATTTTTTCTACCTCCAAGCTCTCCGTTCCTCAAGGTATTTCGCCAAATGGTGGCAAACTCCTGCTATGCACGCAAATTTTACCTCATTTTCCCCCTGCTGGCGCATATATTTGCAAGTGGAGCAATCCCATAGCCCAAAAATAGCTCTTAACCGCGCTTGCTTTACACGGCGTTCAAAACATGCTATAATAGATTGTATTTTTCCGATGGGGAGGCTATGCCATGGAGTTTGACCGCATGGGCGTTGAAGAGATCAAGCAGTCCATACGCGAAAAGCTAGAAAATAACTTTGGTTGTGGACTGAGCGACGCTACGCCGCAGCAGCTTTACCAGGCTGTGGCGCGCACCGTGCGCGACGAAGTGATGCGCCGCCGCACCGCGTCCCGCGGCGTGCGCAAGGCGGAGCGCAAAAAGAAGGTCTACTATCTTTGCGCCGAGTTTCTCACCGGCCGCGCGCTGCATTCCAATATCGTAAACCTCGTCAACGAGGATAATTACGCGCAAGCGCTCAAAGAACTGGGCATCGACCAGGAAGCCATCTTTGAGCTGGAGCCGGAGCCAGGCCTCGGCAACGGCGGCCTCGGCCGTCTGGCCGCCTGCTTTTTGGACGCGCTGACCACCATGGAACTGCCCGCCATGGGCTGTACCATTCGCTATGAATTCGGCCTTTTCCGCCAGAAGCTCATCGACGGCTATCAGGCCGAAGTGCCGGATAACTGGCTGGAATCGGGCAATATCTGGGAGATTCCCCGCCCGGACGAGACGGTCGAAGTCCACTTCGGCGGCCGGCTGGAGGAGTACAGCGAAAACGGCAGGCTCAAGTACCGCCATCTGGACTATAAGACCGTAGAAGCCGTGCCTTACGACATGCCCGTGGTCGGCTACGACAGCTGCATGGTCAACATGCTGCGCGTGTGGTCGGCACGCTCGAAAAAGCAGATTGACATGGCCTCGTTCAACTCTGGCCAGTATATACGCGCCATGGAAGAGCGCGAGCTTGCCGAGGTCATTTCCAAGGTGCTCTATCCCAACGACAGCAACTACGAGGGCAAGGAACTGCGCTTGAAGCAGCAGTATTTCTTCTCCTCCGCTTCGATTCAGTATGCCGTAAACGACTTTATCAAGGTCTACGGCTATAATTGGAAGATCTTCCCGGACAAGGTGGCTATCCACATCAACGATACCCACCCGGCCATTGCCATTCCGGAACTGATGCGCATACTGGTGGACGAGTATGAGCTGGACTGGGATTTTGCCCAGGACATCTGCTACCGCACCTTCGCCTACACCAACCACACCGTCATGCAAGAGGCGCTGGAGCGTTGGCCAGAGGATATGTTTAAGGTACAGCTGCCGCGCATTTACATGATTCTCAACGAAATGAACCGCCGCCTCTGCCAGGATTTGTGGGACGCTTTCCCCGGCCAGTGGGACCGCATCGCCCAGATGTGCATTCTTGCCTATGGGCAGGTACACATGGCGAACCTGGCGGTGGCCTTCTCGCATTCGGTGAACGGCGTATCCGCCATCCACACCGATATCCTGCGCAAGCAGACCTTCCGCGACTATGCCATGTTGCAGCCGCGCAAGTTCGTTTCCATCACCAACGGCATCACCCATCGCCGCTGGCTGATGCAGGCCAATCCCGGCCTGTCCGCCCTGCTGGACGAGGCCATCGGCCAGGCGTGGCGGCGCGAACCGCAGCGGCTGGAGGACCTTATGCCCTTTGCCGACGATGCAGCCTTCCGCGAGAAGTTTGACAAGGTCAAGCGCCAGAACAAGGAGCGCCTTTCCCGCTTTGTGCTTTCGCATCAGGGCGCGGTCATCGACCCCGACACCGTATTCGACGCGCAGGCCAAGCGTCTGCATGAATACAAGCGGCAGCTTATGAACGCGCTGGGCATCCTCATGTTCTACAACCAGATTGTGGACAATCCCAACATGCAGTTCACTCCGCGCACCTACCTGTTTGGCGCCAAGGCTTCGCCGGGCTATTACCGCGCCAAGCTCATCATCAAGCTGATCAACGCCATTGGCGAGCTGGTGAAAAAGCATCCTCGTGCCTCGAAGCTGATCAATGTGGTGTTCCTGGAGAATTACTGCGTATCGCTGGCAGAGTTGCTCATGCCCGCGACGGAAATTTCCGAACAGCTTTCCACCGCCGGCAAGGAGGCCAGCGGCACCGGCAACATGAAATTCATGATGAACGGCGCCGTTACGGTGGGCACGATGGACGGCGCCAACTGTGAAATCTACAACGCGGTGGGCGAAGATAATATCTTCATCTTCGGCCTGCGCGCCGACGAAGTGGAGGAGGGCTATTCCAAGTACCGCGCCAGCGAGATCTACGAAACCAACCCCGCCATCCGCCGGGCTATGGATCAGCTCATCAACGGCACGCTCGCGCCGGAAAACCATCAGCTTTTCCAGGAACTTTACCATGCCCTGCTCTTTGGCGACAACGGCGGCATGGCCGACCCATACTTTGTGCTCAAGGACCTGCCCTCGTTCCTCTCCACGCAGCGCCGCGTGGGCAAGGCCTATCTCGACCGCGACCGGTGGCTGAAAATGGCGGTTATCAACACCGCTAAGTCCGGCATATTTGCTGCTGACCGCACCATTGCGGAATACAACGAGAAGATTTGGCATCTGGAGCCTTTGGATCTGTGATTTTCCACGATTCCCGCGACGCGCGCTTTCGCTTTCCCGGAGGCGCGCGTCCGTTGGGTGAGACGGTGCGCCTCTCGGTGCGGGCGGACGGCGCGAAATCCGCAACCCTGAGGCTTTGGAAGGACGGCCGCGAATGGCGGGTGCCCATGGCGCGTGTGTCCTCTGATCCCGCCGCTTTCCCCGAGCACGGCCTTTGCCACGTAGAGCGCGCACATGCCATCGCGCCGCGTCCCGGCGAGGATGTGTTCACCTGTGAAGCCGCGCTGCCGGAGGATACCGGCAGTCTGTGGTACTATTTTATTCTTGAATATGAAAACCAGGAGGCGTTGCGCGCCGCCCTGGCTTCTTCTGCGCTTGTGGATGATGGGCTGCGCGCGCATCCCGTTTCCCCGCTCTATTACGGCGACGCCCGCGACCACTGCTACGGCGCGGGGCTCGTCTATGCAAGCGAGCCGCCCAGCTACCAGATCACCGTCTATGACCCGGCGGGCGAAGGCCCTGCCTGGATGCGCGAGGCCACGATGATGCAGATCATGGTGGATCGTTTTTACGGCACAGGCGAAAAGAACCCCTCCAACCTCGCTTCCTGGGCCTATTACCATGACAACTGGTACGATTGGCCGGATCTCAACCTGGAGCTGGACGCGCAGGAGCATTCCGCCAACGACTTTTTCGGCGGCAACTTGCGCGGCATTGAGGAAAAATTGCCCTATATCGAAAGTTTGGGCGTGACGGTTTTATACCTCAACCCGGTGTTCCGTTCGCCCTCCAACCACAAGTACGATACGGGCGATTATATGCAAATCGACCCATCCTTTGGCACAGAGGCCGACCTGCGCTCCCTGTGCGCGGCGGCGGAAAAGCGCGGCATCCGCGTGATCCTGGACGGCGTGTTTTCCCATACCGGCGCCGATAGCCTCTATTTCAACAAATACGGCACCTACGGCGAACACGTCGGTGCCTACCGCGATGAAAAAAGCCCCTATCTCGCCTGGTACCGCTTCCGGAGCTGGCCGCGGGATTACGACTGCTGGTGGGGTTTTACCACGCTGCCAAATGTCAATGAAATGGACAAGAGCTACCGCGCCTTCATCAATGGCGAGGGCGGCGTGGTGGCGCACTGGATTCGCACAGGCACGTCCGGCTGGCGGCTGGATGTGGCGGATGAATTGCCGATGCCGTTCCTGCGTGAATTGCGCCGCCGGGCCAAATCGACCCGCGAGGACGCGGCGCTCATTGGCGAGGTATGGGAAGACCCAACGAATAAAATCGCCTACGGCGAAGCGCGCTGCTACTGTGCCGGCGATACGCTCGACAGCGTCATGAATTACCCCCTGCGCGAGGCTGTGCTGGACTTTTTTACCTTCAAGATTGATGCCTTTGCCTTGGCGCGGCGCATCGAAGCCATGCGCGAGAGCATGCCCCCTTCGTTCTTCTATTCGCTGATGAACCTGCTGGGCAGCCACGACAAGCCCCGCGTCATCAATGTGTTGGCCGATTGCGGCAACATGCAGCCCGAGCGCCGTTACCGCTTCCCGCTGGAGCTGACCAAGGAGCAGTACGAGCGCGGCAAGCGCCGTTTGATCGCCGCCTGGAAGCTGATCTGCGCCCTGCCGGGCATGCCCTGTATCTATTACGGCGATGAAGCCGGGCTGACGGGCATGGCCGATCCCTTCTGCCGCAAGGCCTTCCCCTGGGGGCAGGAGGATAAAGAACTAACCGAAGAAATTCGTGCGCAGAGCCTGCGCCGCCGCCATTCCCCCGCCCTGCGCACAGGTCACATGCGCCTGTACGCCGAGAGTGCCGATGTACTTCTTGTGGAGCGTTACATTGAGCACGGGCAGGATGCCTTTGGCCAGAGCGCCGCAGACGAAAACGTGCGCGTGCGCATTGACCGCGCCGGGCTATAAAAACAAACCTGTAAATCGTTTAAAATGCGCCTGGCAATTTGCCGGGCGCATGGCTTGTCATAAAAGTATTTTTAACAGGCTGGAGAACGGGGGCTATCCCCCCACCGCCAAGTGCCACGCCTCAGATTTTCAATTTGAGGCGTGGCAGTTTCACCTTTAACGAAACCGTTGAATCCCGTGGATTCTGCGTCTCCTGCCACTCTCTCCAATTTCGTTTGTGCTGCTGTGCAACGCAAATAAAAATTGCAAGGACATCGCTTTCGACTGGAAAATGGGATTCCCCGACGCAAAATCGCCTCATCCCCCGCGAACTATCCCCCATTTGTTAGACAATGTGATATACTGGATAATAATTAGAAGCATTATTATACCATGAGGAATAACAAACAGGAGATATACTGCGCAATTCAAGAAAAAGGTAATTGAAAGCATGCTAGAGAAGAAGCTAAGCTACGCAAAGATGGCATGACGGTTCAACGTATGAGATCATCATCGAATTCAAGATTGGGAGCACTTCGGGGCCAATGGGGCGTGGAGCAACCCACCCTTCGCGGCAAGCTGTGGCGCATCTGGCCGGGGAGGGCGATAAAATCCGGTTTTTATGATGCACAAGCCGGCGATGGCGAACTTCAACCGCAGGGGATCTTGCGGCATTGTTGACAGTAAAGAAGAACCTGTAGTAGAATACAAATGCGATGCAGGGGACAAGCCTGTGGGCGCACGTACCTTGACAACTGTATATGACGCGCTGGCAGAGACGGGTCCGTTCCGGTATCGTGGGTATGCCTGCGATGAGGGGATGGGATTGTATCCTCTACAAAATAGATGCTATAATCCCGACCGGGGAAGAACTGTGTATGTATTGCCGGAACAATACGGCTTGTTTCGACGGTCAGGATGGCAGCAGTGCCCGGACTGGTACGCGGGCCAGGGAATTATATTGTACAGCTATAAACTTGTCCAAAGAAAAAAGCCGCATAAGACGAGCGTGCCTGTGCCCTATTCTGACCGTAATGTAGACAACAATAGAAATTCTGGCAGTGGCGCCAGAGGGGAAGTCGTTTCTTTTCCGGTACAGAATGAAGAACCGGAGGTAGCAGCAGCGGCGATAAACACAGGCCTCGCGCTGATGCTGCTTTTTGGCGTCGTTTTCTTTCTGACAGGGATTCCGTTGTTCGTGTAACTTGATGGGGGAGAATGAATCATGCTGAATCAAAAGTTGTTTGTGCAAATATGGGGACCGCGCCTGGAGAAAGCAGGCTATATCCGCAAGGGGAGCGGCTACTATTTCCTTATGCCCGCCGAACAGATCATTAAGCTGGTTCATATGGAAATTCTGGGCCCCTACTGGTTTCGCATCGACGTCAATATTGCATGTTATGCCGACGACATCAACATGGATGATTTCAAGCACAGTATTGGCTTTGACTTGAGCAACAATATTTTCCCACTGTTCAAGAAGGACCCCCGCGGCTGTCTGGCGCAGCCGGCTCCCGAACAAAAGCTGGAAGAAGAGTACCAGATGTTTGAGGAATTCTTCTTGCCGCTCATGGAGGGTGTAAGGAGTGTAGAGGATTGTTATCATTTTCGGCAACACCTTTATGAGCTTACCGGCTCAGTGCTGGAAGTAGACGAGTCATTGTTTGAGTGTATTCAATGCGGATGGTACGATGAAGCATTGAAGCGCGCGCAGGCGAAATACGAGCATGCAAGATGGGACTTTAAAAGGTCACGATATTATTATGAGGTTGCGAAAAACCTTCCCGAGCAGATGTATTTGTATAGAAAGGAGACAATGGAAACGTGCGAAATGTGGCTGAACGATTTACAGGCAGGCGTATATGACCGGCTGCATGAAGAGTTGCAAAGACGAATTGACCGCAGCCGGAAGAGCTGTTCCAAATACTTCGGATGGCGCATGTGATACGCCCAAAGGGGAATTTTGCGGCCGCAGATGAACTCTTGTAGTGGGTGGACTTGCCATTTGGATACTGCGGCAAATTAAAAAGTGGGTGGGATAAAGTGGAATGGAATATCATAGTGGCGAAGATTATTCTTACTGTATTGCGCGGATTGATGGTTTGGATGTTGATCGTGGATCCTCAAAACCCCCTTCTCCAATCATTGTAATTGGTATTTTGGATAGGCTATCTTATGATAGATATCGTATTGCGCAAAGAACGTAA
>DVFZ01000040.1 GCA_018712945.1 Candidatus Pullichristensenella stercorigallinarum
AGACAAGGAAGCAAACTTGCAGCCAAGGGAGCTTACATAGACGTAAGTGACCGCAGGCTGCTTGTGCAGCTGACGCAGGAAGCAAAAATTGCCTCTGATTTCTCTTTGTTCAGGGCAATTTTTGCGTTTGCAGGCTTTGTCAGCGCTCTGACGGGAGACGGCAGAAATTGCCGTCTCCCTCTTTTACTTCAGCACAGCGCCCGACCCTGCCGGTACATAGCCCTGTTCCGCCATGAACGCTTCCCCTTCTTCCGTGGTCAGGTAGTTGAAAAGCTGCCGCGCCGGGGAGGTATCCGGCTCGTCGGCGCGCACCACGGCGTAGTTGTATTGCGTATAGGGATAATCGCCGCTTGCAATGCTCTGGTTGGAGGGGGCGACGCCGTCCACGGCCAGCAGCTTAATGCCCTGCTGCACATACATTTCCGTGACATAGTAATACACCGAATAGCCGATGGCGTCGGCGGTGTTGCGGTAGGAGGCCACCGCGTCCACCAGCTCGCCCATCTCGGCGGGGCGGTATTCCACGGGCGCATCGGCCATGGGCTTGCCCTGCATGACCACGCTTTCCATCATCACCTGGCTGCCGGCGGTTTCATTGCGCTGGTAGGCGATGATGGGCAAATCCGCGCCGCCCACCTCGGCCCAGTTGGCAATCTCTCCCGTGTAGATACCCTCAATCTGCGCGCGGGTGAGGCTTTCCACGGGATTCAAGTCGCTGACGAGGAATACCAGCGCATCCACGCCGATGGGCTTCATTTCCAGCCGCACGCCCATTTCCTCGGCATAGTCGAACACCTCGGGCGCGGGATTGCCGACGAGAAGCAGGTCGGCCTGGCCGCCAATGAGCGCATAGAAGGAATTGGTGGTCTTGCTGTGCGTAATTGCCAGCTCCGCTTCCGCCTGCGTGGCCCCGATGGAGGCCATCATCAGGGCGCGGCTGAGCGGCAGCATGGCGGTGGAACCATCCACGCGCGGGTATTCCTCCCGGGAAAATTGCGGGCATTCCGCAGCCGCGCAGGCCGCCAGCAGACACAGCGCCAGCAAAAGCGCAAACCATTTTTTCATGCCGTTTCCCCCTCTCAATCCATCAAATCCACATACTGGCTGATTTCAAAGTAGACGTTGCCCGCCTCGTCGATCATCGACCATGTTTCGCCCCGGCGCGCCCAGTACCTTTGCGGGGAAAGATACTGGATGGTATTCCAGGCCATGGGCAGCACTTCGTTCCCGTCCTGGTCGATGACGCCGTAGACATAGGACGAGGCAAGCGGGTAGGTATAGCTTTCGCCGTCAAACGTCTCCTCGTAAAGCTCGTAATCGCAGACCAGGAAGCGCCCTTCCCCGTCTTTCCACCACAGGCCGCTCTCGATGGAGGTATACGGCCCGGCCACGGGGCGCAGGCGCAGGTCGGTCAGATAGTATTCCTGCTCTGGCCACACACCTGTAGCGCACACCAGCCGTTGCGCCGCGCCCGTGCGGGCGATGAAGCTGGAGGAAATGGAAAGGCTGTCCACCTCGCCACGGAAGAGGATTTCCCCGTCCATGGAAATGGCCGTCAGCGCGCCGTCGGCAACGGCGATGACGAGCGCGCCGTCCACCTCGTAGGCGTAGATATAATCCACGTATTCAAAGGTATGTGTGGCGCGCGGCGCGAGCGTTTCGCGCTCCAGAATTTCCACGCTGCCGCCGCGCAGGGCGTAGAAGGCGTCCCCCTGCCCCCAGAGATAGCCGATGTCGTCGTATACCGGCTCCAGCGCCCAGGTACCGTCCGCCCGGAGCAGGCCCATCTTTCCCTCCAGCGTGCGCGCGGCGGCGAATCCGTCGCGGAATTCTTCCGCGTAGTCAAAAGCCGGTTCGATGGCCAGCTCGCCGCGGCTGTTTATGTAGCCGTAGCGCCAGAGCGCACCGGTCAGCACCTGCACGGGCGCGAGGCCGTCGGAAAACGCGCCGTAGAGGTATGGCTGCACGTCCAGGCCGGTATCGGTGGCCGCGCCGTCCGCGCCGAAATGCCACAGCCGTGCCGAAACGGGATAGCCGTCCGCGTCATAGGCAAACGAGGCGCGCGGGGTGGCCAGGAAGCCGCCCTCGCCGTCGGGAATCACGCCGCCGTAGGCGCAGGGCAGCAGTTCCACGCCCGTTTCGTCAATCGCGCCCGCCCATTCGCCCTGCCAGACGACGGCCACACCGGCCTCGGGGATGTGGTTGGCGGTGGTATACATTTCGTCGTTCAGGCGCTTGCCGCGCGCGTCAAGCAGGTAGGCGCGTGCCGCCTCGCCCGTTTCCGCGCCTTCGGGCGGGCTGGAGAGTACAGGCGCGGCCATGAACAGCGCCCGTTCCTCCGGGCAATCCGCCCCGGAAAGGCGGTAAAGCGCAGCATATTCACCCCACTGCGTCAGCGTCTCGCCCGCGTCGGTCAAAAGCAGCGCCCCTTCCCCGGTGCTCACCGCAAACGTCTCCGCACTCGCCGCCATGCACAAAAGCGCCGCGCACAAAATTGCCGCCAGGAATCTCCGCATGTGCTTCTCCCCCTTTTTGCCATATAATTAGACGAATTTTTCCATGGATTGGTTGCGCCCGGCATGGATGGGCGCCTCCCGTCATACAATATATGGAACATCCGTCCCGCGCGGGCGGTGAAATATGCACAATACGCCGAGGTGATCGTACAATGGAAAACCCCAACAACCGCATGGTGGCCGCCGGCCGGCTGGAGTCCATGCCCACGTTCAGCCACGAAGTCATGCACGAACCCTTCTATGCGGGCACGCTGCTCATCAAGCGCCTTTCCGGGGCGCTGGACAAAATCCCCGTCACCATTCCCGGCAAAATCCTGCCCCCGGAGGGCGACCCCTCAGGAAAGCTGATGCTGTTTCAGGGCCAGGTGCGCTCCTACAACAAGGTGGTGGACGGCGCCGGGCGGCTGATGGTGACGTTATTCGTGCAAAGCATGTACGAGACTTCGGAAAATGAAACGCTCAACAAAGTCAGCCTCACCGGGGCGCTGTGCAAGCCGCCCATCTACCGCTCCACGCCCTTTGGCCGGGAAATCTGCGACATGATGCTGGCGGTAAACCGCGCCTTCGGCAAGAGCGACTATATCCCCTGCATCGCCTGGGGCCGCAACGCCCAGTACGCGGCGCGCTTCCACGTGGGCGACCGGCTGCGCCTCACCGGGCGGCTGCAATCGCGCGAATACCAGAAGCTGCTGGAAAACGGCGAGTATTTGACGCGCAACGCCTATGAGGTATCGGCCTTCACGCTCGAGGCCCCGGACGCCGCGCCGGATTTTTCCACCACGCCCATCGACGCGCGGCTGGAGTTCGAGCGCCTGCACGCCCAAAATGCCGCCGAAAATGCCCCGGCGCAGAAGTGAGGACGGCGCCCGCCGGAAAGCGTGCCCGCGTTTCGCAAATGGGTATCTATAGGCCTGCACAGGAGCGGGCGTATGGTCTGCGCCGCGCGTTCCGCCCATCTGAATAAAATACGCGCCAGCACATTCCCAGGCCCAGTTGACATTCCCGGCGCATCGTTATAAAATAATAGCAATCGCGCCGGCAAAAGCGGGCGCGCCGGGAGGTACGAATCATGCCTTTGCAAAAGACTTACCGCGAAGAAACGCTGTTGTTTTCCCGCGATTGCGATCTGGGCGGCCTGTGGCGGCCCAGCGCCATTTTGACCGCCATGCAGGAAACTGCGGGCGCGCATTCGCATGCGCTCGGCTGCGGCCGGGAAACGCTGGTGAAAAACGGCATCGTCTGGGTGCTGACGCGCTGCGAAGTGCGCATGGACAGGGAGGCGCATATCGGCGAACGCCTGTCCATCGAAACCTTCCCCATGCCCTTGCGCCGCTGGTTTTTCCCCCGCTACTTCGTATTCCGCGACGCGGCGGGCGAACAGCTTGGCGCGGCGGGCACGCTGTGGGTGCTGTTTGACCTGGAAAAGCGCTGTATGGTAGCCCCGGGCGAGGTGGCCAAGGCCATTCCGGACAATTCCGATCTCGTCCCGCCCCTGGGCGTGCCCGGCCCGGTGCCGCGGCTGACGGGCGCGGAAACGGAAAGTATGCGCATGCCCGTATATTCCGAGCTGGACGTAAACGGCCACGTCAACAACGCCCGCTATGCGGACTGGCTGTGTGACGCGCTGGGCGTAGAGGCCATGCGGGACTACCGCGTAAAGACCATGCGCCTGAGCTACGCCGCCGAAATCCGCCCCGGCCAGGAAATGCGCCTGCGCCTCACGCGCGACGGCCTTGCCTATCACCTGACGGGCACGCACGAGGGCAAGGTGCATTTTGAAATCGGCGGCGAACTGGAGCGGCGGGAGCACCCATAAACACAGATTTTAGCCCCTGCTTCCACACGTGGAAGCAGGGGCTGAATACATATGTCCTTAATACGTATTCACAGTTCGGCATCCTTTTATGCTACGTACGGATTGTAGATAACCTCACCCGTTTCCAAATTACGGCTGAAGTGCTTGGCATAGTCCCAGCAAATGCGCCCAAACTCTTGATAGAGGCCATGCGGCAGGTAGTCCGTAATGTTCAGGCCTACCATCGGCACATCGTCTTCGTTGCACAGGAACCAAGTGCGGTTCATATACTCGTTATTCAAGAACTTTTCGTAGTATATATCTCCGCGGAAGCCAGACATCGGGTACGTTTCAAAATCATAGACGATATTTTCGATGCCATTCAGGGTTAGGTAGTCATTGATCCGGTTCTGATAAGATGTATTGATATGTTCAGGATCGTACGGATCATCGGGATTCGGAACCGCCGCATGACCGGAGATACCGCCATACCCACAAAAATCATAGGTTGCAGTCGTAAAGAGGATCGGCAGATCAAAGTCATCCGTATCCACAACCTCATCTTCTGTGTTAAAAATAGCGGCTGCATTGGGGCAGGCTGCTGCAAAAAGCTTGGCGTTGCCATTGATTGCATGCAGGGTAGCGCCGCCTCCCATAGAATAACCCGTCACGTATACACGGCTGGGATCCAGCGCTGGATATTTTTCCAGGAAGTATTCAACAACCGCGGGCAGCACTTCATCACCAACCGTAAACATATCGCCGTGGATGGGAGCAATCATTGCAAAACGTTCTTCCCCAGCCAACGTCATAAAGCCCATTTCATCCAAGAACTGCAGCGGATCATCACCGCCGCCATGCAGCATCAACCACATGGGAACAGAATGATCGGGCGCTGTGCCATCCTTAACTTCCTCCGGGACTACCTCATACCATGTATCAATATAAGCGCCAACCGTGGCGGGCTGGCCAAACAGGCCCATAGTCCCTTCCTCAATGCAATAATCCTTAAAGGTTTCCTGTCCGGTAAATTCCTCGATTATCAGCCCATCGGCCGTCCTGTAATTGAAAAACGCGTTTCGTTCACCCAGAGAATACGGGGCGGAATTCCAGTTTCGATCCGTAAAATCCTGAGAATACGTATGTAGCCCCGCCAAGACAACGGGAACGCGCATGTTCTTGATCAGCAAATTGTAATATCCATAATTGATTTCAGCCGCCAGATCGACTGTATCCGTATTTTTCACAAGAATTTTTTGGAGAGGATATTCCTGATTATAGTAGTACTCAACGTCTTTAACATAACCATGACGGTTCGTCTGATTGACCTCCTGATACTTGAGCAGAGCCGTATCAGAAGGATTTACCATGTAAACAGGTACAATGCCCGCTACATCATGGATGCGATCCATTTTTCCACCGATAAGGATCATACCGGCGATTCGGGTTACATCGTCAAATGTAGGCGCAATGTAATTGTTAATAAACGTAGCGCCGCCATCTATACCAATGACATACCGATAAGTTGTTCCGCCATAATACGCCCCTTCTGCGCAGGTAAATGTTTCATCATTTACAGTTGTTGTACCGCCCAGGTTGCAAGTAGCCGCCTGCATAAGATAATAAGCGCGGGCATCCGCCTTATCAAATTCATCGCCAATGGGGTTCACCAATATGACGCTTCCTTTGGCTTCTTCAATAATATCAATAAGCCCCAGGGATTGCAGATAAGACAGCGCCTCATCCTTGCTTTCAAACTTTTTATCCGTATAAACTTGAAGAACTGTATTCTTGCGATACCCTGCACTGGTAGCAGACCATCGGGCAGAAGAACGGTAGATATAAGTAGTGCCGGCAGGATATTCCGCCAGACAGGGATCCGAGCAATACGCGCCTCCAAGTTCTTCTGTCATTGCCTTGGGCCCGTTAACGCAGGCTTCTTCAAACGTTTCAAACGTCGATGGGTTGTCAGAGAATTGAACCTGTGCGAAACATACCCCCCAATAAACAAAAACATACGGACAACAAGATGCAAAGCATTTTTTTCATGGAAATCCTCCTTCTCGATAAACCCCTCGCTAAACTATTGCGCTATTGATTTGATGCAGCAGCTTTTAATTCCAAGTTTCACTTGTCCTTCATACATTTCTTGCAAACGCCTATGGCGTAGATCCTATGGATATCACCTCCCGTAGTATTCGTATGTTGTCCATCTTATTTCGGCAAATAACCCACCCTCCTTTCCCTCTTGAATCATATGGTTATCATTGGTTGGCATTAACCCCCCAAATCCACTGAATAATCTTCAGCATTGTCCCCATTAAATATAATAGCCAAATACGTTATATATATCCATTGAATAATTTACTTTTTTATTCCACACTTTTTAATATTGCAATCTCTGTTTTTTATTTTACGCAGTTCATCCTATAGATGGTCAATATTTTTTCGCGTTATGTGTGATATTTTTTTGTAAATCAGAGATCCGTGGTCACAATTCAATTGTCGGAATATGGGTTTAAAATCATCATCCAGGAATAAACGCATAAGCGTAAGAATGCGGCGCTGCTTTTTTAAGCGGCGCCGCATTCTTGCGAAAATACCATCAGTCAATTGCGCTAAATAATATGAGAAGAACATAGCTTGCGGACGCGCCTCATTTAAGGCGTGTCCACCGCAACCATCTTCTATTGGTCGTTCAGCTCCGCATATTGCAGCATGTTCCGGCACAGGAACAACGCCAGCAGCGACACCGGCACGTTCAAAACCGCCAACGCCGCGTAGCACAGCGCCGGATGTACGCCCAGCGCACTCAGCACAATAGCGGCAACAATGCCCGGCAGGGCGATTGCCAGCATCAACAGGAAGTAGAAAAGCAGCGTCAGGACTTTGGAGGATACGCCGCCGAACAGGCGCATTTCCGCCACCGTATCGGCATTGTATACCAGTGTGAACGACCACCGGGCCAACACCAACGCCGCAATCGTCCATCCATCCAGCGCCAGAATCAGCCCGATGGGAACGAACACCACCAGCGATTCCACAAGGCCGCCGCGGATGCTCTCGCGCAGGGCGGCCACCAGCTTGGCAAACGAGCTTTCCGGCATCAGGTAGATGTACGGCTTGGTCAACTCCCGCCCAAAGCGCGAAAGCGCCTCGGAGAACATCTGCATATATACGGCCATCAGGAAGGCCGGCAGCGGCCCGGAATCGCGCGTGAAGGCCGCAAAGACGATGACGACCACCGCAAAGACCAGCGATGTGGGCGAAAGCAACCAGCGGCGGGAGCGGCGGCTTTCCAGGCGGTGCTTAAAGTAAATGGCGCTCGCACCCCAGCCGCCGCCCAGGCCCATTTTGCCCACCTTTACATTGGCGGGGGCGCTATCGGCCACGCGGCCTTCCTTCTGGGCGGTGATGGCCGAATGGGAAATCTCCGCCGTGCGCAATACGTCCTCGTAAAAATCATGGTTGTAGCGGGCGATGATGACGACCATGGCGATGAGAACCGCCGCCGTCAAAAGGACATAGAATCCGAGCATGAGCATATCCCCGGTCATCGCGCCGCGCAATATGCCCGCCGTCCAGCCCACCACGGGCATGAGGCGGAACAGGGGCGAATCCGCCGCCGCGATCAGCGAATCGAGCGTCAAACCGTCCGAAAGCGCCGCGCGCGCCACAACCGCCAGCACAAACGCGGCCAGCACGCCATAGACGCAGGTTTTCACGATCATGCGGCGCCGGGGGCTGGCGCTGGTAAACGAATAGGCCAGCATGGCCGCCACCTGCGCCAGAAACACGCTCACGCCGTACAGCGCCACAATCAGCACCAGCGCGCCCGCGCCGACGCCATAAAGCGAGTGCAGCCAGCCATACTGGAACAGCAGGAACACGCCCAGCAGCAGCGAGGCCCCGAGCTGGCGGAAAAGCCCGTAATACAACACCGTGCGCGGCCGGATGGGGGCGGGGAAAATCAGGTTCACATCCGCGAGGGAGAACATGCTCGCCCCGTTTTTAAAGCCGGAATTGACCAGGATAACGAACATCAGCCCGTAAAACGCCCCGGCCAGAACCGGCAGCTCGCGCGCATCGCGCGCGGGTACATCCGTCTCCCCGCTGCCGCCCAGCAACACGAAGCCAAACAGCGCCAGCATCAAAAGCAGGTAGATCAACCGCGAGGGCTTTTTGAACACCTCGCGCACCTGCGCCTTGAGCCGGGTAATGACGAGATAGCCCATCGCGCCCTTCATGCGCTCGCCTCCCCGCCCTCGGTGATGTCAAAAAACAGCTCCTCCAGCGAGCGTTCGCCCCCGTCGTCCGGGCGCTTGACGGCGGCGAGACTGCCGTGCATCATGATGTGGGCCACATCCCAGTAATCCTCCACGCTGTCAATCATGTGCGTGCTGATCAGCAGCGCCGCCCCATCCGCGCGCAGCTCGCGGAACATCTCCTTCAATTCCTTGATGGCGTGGGGGTCGAGGCCGATGAGCGGCTCGTCGAAGATGATGACCCGCGGCCGGTGCACGAGCTGGCAGCAGATGGACAGCTTTTGCTGCATGCCCTTGGAAAGCTCTTTGCCCAGCTTGTCGCGCTTATCCCACATCTCAAAGCGCTTCAAAAGCGCCTCGCCATAGCCGTCGTCCTCCAGGCGGTAGGCGCGGCGCATAAATTCCAGATGCTCCTCCACGGTGAGCAGGTCGTACACGGCGGGCATCTCCGGGATGTAGCCCAGGGCGCGCTTGGCCTCGAGCGACTTGTTTTCATGCCCACAGATCTCGATTTTCCCCTCAAAGCGCAAAAGCCCAGCGATGCACTTGATGAGCGTGCTCTTGCCCGCGCCGTTCGGCCCCAGCAGCACGGCCAGCTCGCCCCCGTTCACGGCCAGGGAAACGCCGTCGTTGGCCAGCGTTTTTCCGTAGCGCTTGCTTACGTTTTCAATGTTCAGCATATATTCCATTCCTCCTCGGCCCAAGAGTATAACAGAAGCAGGACCGGCGCGCAAGGCAAAGCGGCTGAAATATACGCTTTCTTTATCCAAAAGCCTCCATTTTTCGTCCCAATCCACGTTTACAGGGCAAAAAAGCCGTCCCGGACGCTGTCCGGGACGGTTGAAACGGATGCGCTTGCGGCAGCAAGGCGGACTTTCCGCCTTGCCACTTTGCGGCGTGTCAGAACGCTTTCACGGCCGCTTCCTCCGCAGCCAAGCCTGCGGTGTAGTTGGCCAGATAGGCTTCAAAGCCCTTTACGTCGGCCTCGTCGGGGGCCAGGGTAACGCCCTTTGCGCCCGCGAACACCTTGTTCTTCAGGTAATCGCTCAGGCTCTCGCCCGCCTCGCGGCAAACCATATAGGCCGCCAGCAGCGCCATGCCGTAGGGGCCGCCCTCTCCGGCGGTTTCCATGCAGGTGACGGGCGCTTTGCAAGCCGCGGCCATATAGCGCTGGCCCACGCCCGGGGTCTTGAACAGGCCGCCGTGCCCGGTGAGCGAATCAATGGCTACGTTTTCCTCGTGCAACAGCTCCATGCCAATGCACATGGTGGCCATGGTGCCGTAGATCTGCGAGCGCATGAAGTTGGCCAGCGTGAAGCTGCTGTCCGGGCGGCGCATCACCAGGGGACGGCCGGAATCGAGATGGGTGACGCTTTCGCCGGCCATGTAGTTGTAGACCAACACGCCGTCGCAGTCCGCCGCGCCTTCCAGGCTCTTTTTATACAGCATGGTATACAGGTCGCCCGTGGACACCTTGGCGCCGAACATCTCCGCCGTTTCGCGTAGCATGCCCACCCAGGCGTTGATATCGTTGGTGCAGTTGTTGCAATGCACCATGGCCGCGGGCCGGCCCTCGGGCGTGGCTACGATGTCGATTTCAGGATGGATGTTCTTGAGCGGACGCTCCAAAACCACCATGGCGAAAATGGAGGTGCCCGCCGAAACATTGCCCGTGCGCGGAGCGACGGCGTTGGTGGCGGTCATACCGGTGCCGACGTCGCCCTCCGGCGGCGCAAAGGGCACGCCCTCAGCAAGCAGGCCGTCCAGCAGGGCCGCGCCCTCCTTGGTGAGTGTACCGGCGTTCTTGCCCGCCATCAACGGCGTGGGCAGCACGTCGCGGATTTTCCAAGGCAGGTTCTTTGCGGCGATGTGGGCGTCAAACTTGTCCAGCATGGCCTCGTTGTACTTGCCGGTGGCATCGTCGATGGGGAACATGCCCGAGGCTTCGCCCACGCCCACGGCGTTCACGCCGGTGAGCGCGTGATGGATGTAGCCAGCCAAAGTGGTGATATGGGCGACGCGGGAAATGTGCTCCTCGCCATTCAAAATCGCCTGATAGAGATGGGCGATGCTCCAGCGCTGGGGAATGTTGAAGCCAAACAGGTTGGTCAGCTCCTCCGCGGACTGGGCGGTCATGGTGTTCTGCCAGGTGCGGAAGGGGGTGAGCAATTTCCAGTCCTTATCAAAGGCCAGATAGCCGTGCATCATGCCAGAAACGCCCACTCCGGCTACGTCCTCGCGCCCTTCGACGCCCCTGAGCGCGGCCTTCAGGCCCACCCACGCTTCTTCGAGCGGATAGGTCCATACGCCGTTTTCAAAGCTGCTCTTCCAGGTGTAGTCTCCGGAAGAAGCGGTGGCGTGCTTTTCGTCGATGAGCACGGCCTTGATGCGCGTGGAACCGAACTCCAATCCCAAAAACTTTTTCATAACGCGGTTTCCTCCTCGTATAATGTGCGTGCGCCGGCGGACAACACAGCCTCCGGCGCGCGTGAGATTCAGCGGTAGAACGCCTGCCCCAGCATCAAGTCGCGCTTGAGCGAGCGCAGGGTGGTATCTTTGTCGATAAACACGGCCTCGATGCCCATCGCCGCCGCCCAATCGCCCATCTGTTCGGCGGTGAGGTCGTAGGTGAAGGCGGTGTGGTGCGCGCCGCCGGCGTAAATCCACGCCTCCACGCCGGTTTCAAAGTCCGGCATGGGCCGCCAGAAGTTGGTGGCCACGGGCAGTTTGGGCATGGGTTTTTCGTTTTTGATGCACTCCACATCGTTGATGATGAGGCGGAAGCGCGTGCCCAAATCAATCAGCGAGGTGGCGATGCCGGGGCCGGTCTTGGAGGTGAACACCAGTCGGGCCGGGTCCTCGCGCTCGCCCATCGAAAGCGGCAGGCAGCGGATGGCAATGCGGCCCTCAGCGATGGAGGGGCAAATCTCCAGCATGTGCGCCTGCAAAATGCCCTTCTTGCCGGGCACCAGGTTGTAGGTGTAGTCCTCCAGCATGGAGGTGCCCTTGGCATCCTTCATGCCGGCGGTCATCAGCTTCATCACGCGCACCATGCCGGCGGTTTTCCAGTCGCCCTCGGCGCCGAAGCCGTAGCCCTTTTCCTCCAGGCGCTGGATGGCCAGGCCGGGAAGCTGCTTGAGCGCGCCCAGGTCGCCGAAGTGGGTGACGATGGCGTGATAGTCTTTTTCCACCATGAAGCGCTCAAAGCCCAGCTCGATCTGCGCCTGCACGGCCACATGGCGGCGGAATTCCTTTTCATCGCGGCCGTCGAGGAGGATGTCGTACATCTGGTAGTACTCGTCCACCAGCGCGTCGGTATCGGCCTGGCTGACGGCGGCCACATATTCGGCGATCTCATTGACGGGATAGGCGTCCACCGTCCAGCCCAGCTTGATCTGGGCCTCGACCTTGTCGCCCTCGGTGACGGCCACGTTGCGCATGTTATCGGCCACGCGCAGTATGCGCACGTTGCGGCTTTCAACGATGCCCACGGCGGTGCGCATCCAGGAAGCGATGCGGCTTTGCACGCGCTCGTCGCTCCAGTGGCCAGCGACCACCTTGCGCTCGATGCCCATGCGGGTGACGATATGGCCGTACTCGCGGTCGCCATGCGCGGACTGATTCTCGTTCATGAAGTCCATGTCGATGGTGTCGTAAGGAATTTCCTCGTTGAACTGCGTGTGCAGGTGCAAAAGCGGCTTGCGGTACTCGCGCAGTCCGGCGATCCAGCTCTTGGCCGGGGAGAAGGTGTGCATCCAGGTGATGACGCCGGCGCAGTCGGGGTCGTTGTTGGCCTCGTTGAAGGTCTGGCGGATGAGAGCGTCGGTGATGAGGGTGGGCTTCCAAACCACTTCATAGGGAAGGTTCCCGGAGCGGTTGAGGTTTTCGACGATGATCTTGGAATGCTCGGCAACATGCGCAAGGCACTCGTCGCCGTAGAGGTCCTGCGAGCCGGTGAGGAACCAGAACTTGTACGCTTTTTTCAGCATGGCAATCATCCTCCTGTTTCCATGTCGTGAAAATTCCGTTAGCTTTCCGCTGAAATAAGCATACAACTTGTATACCCTGCCTGACAAGTTGTTTTTTTTGCAAATCTTGGAAAATCAGCGTTTCGGGGCGGTGGAGCCGCGCGAAATCAGCTCCGGGCGGAGGATTACCCCCGTTTCCACGCGCTCGCCGGCGATGAGGGCAAGCAGCAACCGCGCCGCGGCGCGCCCCAGCTCCTCGTGGGGATGGGAAACGGTGGTCAGGCCCATCTTGAAGTTTTCCGCCAGCAGGGAATTGTCATAGCCGGTGACGGAGATGTCCTCCGGCACGCGCAGGCCCTCGGCCTCCAGCGCGCGGATGACGGCCACGGCGATTTCGTCGTTATAACATACCACCGCGTCCATCTTCCCCCGCCGTGCCAGCACCGCCGCGCCAGCGGCCGGGGCCACGGCGCGATCCTCGGTGTGGTACCAGAGCACCAGGTCGGGGTCATAGAGCACGCCCGCCTCCTGCAAGGCGCGCACATAGCCGCGGTGGCGCTCCACGCCCTGGGTATCGTCGGCCTTGAAGATGCCCGCCACGCGGCGATGCCCCAGCGAAAGCAGGTGCCGCGTGGCCAGCGCCGCCCCGCCCGCGTCGTCCAGCAGCACGTGGGGCCGGTCGCGCATGCTCTCAAAGCAGCCCTGGATGAACACATAGGGCACGCCGCGCGCGTCAAAGCGCTCGTAAAGTTGGGTGTGGCGGCAAAAGATCTGGCTCTTGCTCGGTTCGATGATGAGGCCGTCGATCTCCTTTTCCGCCAGTTCCTCCAGATAGCGCGCCTCCAGATGGCGGCTGTTGCGCGTGCTCTTTAAGAGGATGCTGTAACCATGCTCGGCCAGTTCCTGGTCGATGCCCTGGATGACGCGGGGGAAAATATAGTCGGCCAGATAGGTAATCACTACGGCGATGGTCTTGCTGCCGGGGCGGCTGCGCTCGGTGACGAACGTGCCCCTGCCATGCTCGGCGCGCAGATAGCCCTGCTCAATCAGCGTGGCCAACGCCTTGCGCACGGTCTGGCGGCTGACCTGGTAGCGCGCGGCCAGCTCGTTTTCCGATTCGATGCGCTCGCCCGGCCGGAAGCGGCCGGCCAGGATGGCGGCGCGCACCTCCCCGGCGATGCGCTCGGATTTGCGCCCGTATCCATCCATGCCCCCGCCTCCTTTGTTTCCGCTTCCATTATACATGCTTTGGGCAATAAGGTCAAAGGAAAATCAAAGCCCGCGGCCATGGGAATTCACATACGAAAACGCCACGCCGCTTTTGATTTGCGGCGTGGCGCATGACGGGCCCGCTTTCCCTTTAATCCTTCCAGACAAAGCGGCGGTTGATGGATTCCCCGCCGTCCACGATGATGCTTTGCCCGGTGCAGAAGCGGTTAGTGACGGTCAAAAAGTATGCCCAGTCGGCGATTTCCTCGGGCGTGGCCCAGCGCTTGAGGGGCGTCTCGTCCATAATCTGCGCCCACAGGCCCTCGTCCTCGATGACGCATTGGTTCAGCGGCGTGAGCACGCCGCCGGGGTCTAAGCTGTTGCAGGTGGCCCCAAAGGGAGCAACGCGCATGGCGACATTTTTCGTATAGGCCACCACGCCGCCCTTGCTGGCGCAGTATTCGGGAAATTCCGAACCGGTATGGCCGCTGGCCGAGCCGATGTGGAGGATGGCACGGATGCCTTCGCGCACGCCGTACTTCTCAGTAACGTGCATCAGCGCCTTGAGGTTTACGTCGATGTCGTCCTCGTTCTGGGTGCCGGCGTTGTTGATGAGTATATCGACGTTTGGAAGCTCGGGCAGCGCGTCGTAGTCGCGCACGTCCATCTGATCATGCCTGTAATTGCCGTGCACGATGGCCGCCGCCTGCCGGTCAATTCCGAAAACCGTATGCCCTTCGCGCAGAAAGCGTTCGGCAATGGCCCTGCCGATGCCCTGCGAGGTTCCTGTAATCAGTACGTTCACGCCGCTTCCTCCTCCCGCGCGCGGCCCAAGTATTCCCTTCCCACGCCCAGCGCCTTCCAGCGCTTTACGGTCCGGTAGCCAAAGGGTGAAAACACGATTTCCATGACGGCCTCCGCCACCGCGCCGGTCAGGGCGCACGTCGCGCACTGCAATACCGTCCAATGGAAGCCGTCCCAGTATATGGGCGCAAAACCCACAAAAACGATGACGGCGAAAAGGAAATTGTCCACAAACTGGCCGGCGAACGTGGAAATATACGTGCGCGCCGCGAACGCGGCCCTGCCATCGGGGTCGCGGCGGAAGGCCCGGCCGATTGCCCAGTTCAGGGCGTTGTTGAGCGCTGCCGAAACCAGAAAGGCGACGGTGCTGCCCAGCAGGATGAACCATGTGCCTCCGAGGATGCCGTTGAGCGCCGTGTAATCGCCGGCATTGGAGGGGATGACGCTGGCGATATAAAAGACTGCGCAGACAAACAGGTTGACGAGCGCGGCCAGCACGACGATGCGGTTGGAGGCCCGGGGGCCGAAGTGTTTGGTGATGATGTCCATGCACAGAAAGGACAGCCAGGAGATGAGTATGCCGCCATCCAAGGCAAGATACTCGGTTTGCACCAGCGTCTTGTTGGCCAGCAGGTTCATGCAGATGACGCTGACCACAAACAGGGTAACGGCCGTCGCCGGGATGCAGCGGAGCAAAAGCGCCGTTTCCTCCCGCTCCCTGCGCAGCCAGGCTGCCAGACTGGGCGAAGATGGGCGTGTAGTTGCGTGGATCATGGAGTACCTCCCAACAAAAAAAGCGGTTTCACAAAACGCAAAACCACTACCGCCGCAACCATCGCGGAAATAAAATAGCAGCCCTGGTTTTGTTTTACGACAGGATGGCACAAACGAACTGTCGGCCTCGCAATGAAGCGGGTTTATTATACAGTATGCGCGGCGGAATTGCAAGTCCCGCGGCGAAAATTTTCAGAGAAGCCAAGGGGCGCAGGCGGAAAGCGCCAGGATTCCGGCAGGAGAAGGCCGGGCGGCCCACGAGTCGGGGCCGTCCGGCTTTCGTTGCAACATCAGGGAACCGTGCGGCAGCAAGCGGGATTCTTAAGGGCCAATGGCCCTTAAGCGGGTGCGGGCGGAGTCCGCCGTAGCCCCGCCGGAAACGCCTGTCTGCGCGGACAAGGAAGGGAAAACCATGCCCCGCCGTGCCCTTTCCCGCGCGCCCGGCAACAAGGCGGCTTAGATCCGCCGGCAGCTCGCTCACCGCCAACGCCCCATAACGCCAAAACCGGGCGCGCGCCCCATCGAAGCGCCCTTGCCGCAGGCAAGCAGCGTCTCTCCCATACCTTCACAGCGCCCCTTGCCCCTGTGGGGCAAGGCAGCGCCGCCTTTCCACGCAAGGCCACTCCCCGCTGCCCACATCGTACCGCTGAAATAAACGCGAACACAACAAGCCGTAATTCCCGCGCTTCCCTGCGGCAACCTCGCCCGCGCCACCGCACCCCACAACAGACCAGAACGGGAACTTCGCCTTCCCTCTCTCCCGGCCACCGCGCCGCAAAGGAGAACACGCCCCCGGTATAGAGAAAATAGGCCCCCGCCACCGCACCGTATGCCTTCACTTCCCCTCCGCCACCAACCGCCCCAACAAAACGAAGGCGGGAACTTCTCGTTCCCGCCCCGTCCGTTCACCCCTGCGCCTCCTTGCGGTAATCCCGCGGGGTCATGCCGGTATGCTTTTTGAAAAGATAGCTGAAGTAGTGTGGGTCGTTGTAGCCCACGGCGTAGGCCACGTCGCTGGAGCGCATTTGCGTGGTGCGCAAAAGCTCCTTGGCCTTGTTCATGCGCAGGTTGGTGAGATATTCGGTAAAGGTCACGCCCACCTCCTGCGAAAAAATGGTGCAGAAGTGGCTGTTGGACATGCACACATGGCTGGATACATCGTTGAGAGTGACGCCGCTGTTCTGATATTCGCGGGCCAGATAAGCGCGCGCCTTGTTGATGACGGCGTTGTAGCGCGTGGAGGACTGTTCCTCGCGGAAAGCGATGGCTTTTTCCAGCACCTCGCGGGCCACGGGGATGACCTCCTCGGGATCGGGCGTAGCGGAAAACAGGTTTTGCTCCCACAATTTGGCGTCGATCACCTCGCGCGGCTCGCCGCCGCTTTCCTTGATAATGCGGCTGGCCGCCATGAGAATTTCAACATAGAGGAAATTGACCATCATTACCGAATGGATGGCCGCCGAACCCATGGAGGCGATGTGTTCCTGCAAAATCTTGTCTACATCCTCGCGGTTGGCGTATTGCAGGCGCTCGTTCAGGGGCAGCACGTCCAGGTTGATGGTGCGGTCCACGGGCAGGGCGCCCATATCGCGCACGCCCATGATGCGCCGCTTTTCCGGATCGGAGGCGATCTCCATCGCCTGCCGCACGCGCTGCGCGGACTGGTAGGACTGCGGCAAGGCGGTGAGATCGGAAACGGCCTCGCCAATGCACATGCGCGCGCTCTTGCCCGTGGCGCGCTCCACTTCGTAAAGGGCCGCGCGCGCGCAGCCGTAAGCGCGTTCCTCCAAATCCTCATCGCTGTCGCCCATGACGATCAGGGCAAAACCGCCGGACACCTCACAGGCATGCACGGCGTCGCCAGACCCTTCCGCCAGCCGGTAGAGGGCGCTCTGCGCCAGCGTGCGCCCCTCCTCTCCCCCGCGCGGGCAGGCGAGAATGACCAGGTAGCGGTTGGCGTGCAGGGAAAGGTTCAACGCCCGAGCGCGTTCCAGCAGGCTTTGCACGCCTTCTTTCCCTTGCACGCCGGCAAGCGCCTCGCCCAGCAGCCGCTCGCGCAAAAAGGCCGAGCTGGAGGCAAACTGGCGCTTGATGCGCAATATATCCGCCTGCTGGCGGCGTTCCTCGCGGATGCGGGCGGCGATGCGCTCCAGCACCTCCAAAAGCTCTTGCGCGCTCACCGGCTTGAGCAGGTATTCCTTTACCCCCAGGGAAATGGCCTGCTGCGCATAGGAAAAATCGTCATAGCCGGAAAGGATGACGATCTGCACCCAGGGCATGGTGTGGGAAACGGCCTCGCAAAGCTGCATGCCGTCCATAAAGGGCATGCGTATATCGGTGATGAGTATATCGGGCTTGACATCCTGCATCATTTGCAGGGCGATTTCCCCATCCGGCGCTTCGCCGACGAGGGCAAATTCGCTGCCGCCATTGCCCTCCCAGGGGAAGCTGTTGCGGATGCCCTCGCGGATGACGATCTCATCATCTACCAGAAAGACCTTATACATCTGCGGCCTGCCTCCTTACCGGCACGATGAATTCCACGCGCGTGCCCGCGCCGTCGCTGTGAATACGCAGCCCGCGTTTGATTCCATAGTAAAGGCGGATGCGCCTGTCCACGTTGGAAAGGCCATAGCCGGCGGTGGCTTCTTCCTCGCCCAGCCCGGAAAGCACTTCCACCAGGCGTTCCTCGCTCATGCCCGGGCCATTGTCGATGACGGCGAAATGCAGCTCCTCGCCCTCGCGCCGCCCCACCACGCGCACCCGGCCGCCCCGCCGCCGGAACTTGATGCCGTGATATATGGCGTTTTCCACCAGCGGCTGCAAAAGCAGCTTGAGAATCAGCCCCTCCCGTGCATCCTCGGGCACGTCGATTTCATAATCGAGTATATCGCGGTAGCGCACTTTCTGGATGGTCAAATAGCCGCGCAGGTGGCGAAGCTCCTCGGAAACGTCGATCCAGTCGCGCCCCTGGGAAAGAGAGATGCGGAAAAAGTCCGACAGGGCGCGGGTGATGTGCACCACCTCGTCCGTACTGCCCGATTCCGCCAGCCAGACAATGGCGTCCAGCGTATTATAGAGGAAATGCGGGGCGATCTGCGCCTGCAAGGTGCGCAGCTCGCTTTTTTTGAGGTTTTCCTGCTCGCGGCGGCTCTGCGCCATGAGCGCCTCCAGGCGGTCGGCCATGAGGTTGAAGCTGTCGGTGAGGTTGACAAGCTCCTCCACGCTGGTTTGCGGGGCGCGGGCGCGTAAATCGCCGGCGGCGAGCAGCCCGGCAAAGTGCTCGAGCTGCGAAATGGGGGCGCGGATGGCGCGGGAAAGCCCCCGCTGCGCATACACCGATACCGCCAACGCCAGAGCCAGCAGCGCGAATTCCAACAGCAGGGAAATCACCATCATGCGGTTAAGCGCACTGCTTTCCTCGATGGCGGCGTCAATCTCCACATCAATGTAGTTTTCCAACATATCTTCCACAAGCGCCGCCACATCGCGGATTTCCTCGAGTTTTGCCTCGTTTTCCACCACGGGGGCGTCGCTTTTAATTTGCTCGCCCAGCTCTATCGCCTTGTCTCGCAGCGTATCCATGGTACGGCGCGCCACGTTCAATTCAAGCTGGTTGGGGCTGACCATGGAACTCATCAACACATCCAGCTCGATATTGACCTCGTGAATCATTTCAAAGAGGCGCGCCTGGCTGAATTCCTGATAGCCGGCCACCACGCTCCAGGCTTCGTCAGGAATTTCCACGGCCACCTTGGGCTTGAGATCCCCAACGCGGCCCATATGGGCGATGATGGCGTTGTAGCGTATTCCGTTGGAGAGCATCACGGCAATCGACACAATCGCCGGCACAACCAGGATGATGACCACCACCCGGAAGGCCAGGCGCAGGCGGCGGCCGATACTCTCTACACGGTTGAGGCGGCGAAACAGCCTTTGCATGCGTCAGTACCCCCGCGGCGGAATGTCCATCAGGTCTTCGTCAAACTCGGTGAAAGCGCGTTCTTCCGGGTTGGTGACGCGGGGGATTTCCTCACCGGCAGCCAGTTTTTTGGCTAGATCCATAATGATATCGCCCAACATGGGCGTGCACTCCACCACGCAGTTGATCTTTCCTTCCTGCAAAAGGTCGATGGCGGCCTGCTCGCCATCCACGGTGATAATAATGATATCCTCGCCCGGCACAAGCCCGGCTTCCTCAATGGCCTCGATGGCGCCGAGGGTCATGGCGTCATTGTGGGAAAAGAGCACGTCGATCTTTTCGTGGCGTTCCAGCAGCGATTCCATACACTCCTTGCCTTTGGAGCGCAGAAAGTCGCCGGACATGGTTTCAATAATCTCAAAGCGGCTGTCGCCCTCGATGGCCGCGCGGAAGCCCTCGCCGCGCTGCTGCATGGGCGAGGAAGAAAGCGTTCCGGAAAGCTCGACAATCTTGAGATCCGTCAGGCCCTCTCGATTGGCCTTTTCGATGAGAAATTTCCCCGCCTTATTGCCTTCCTCCAGAAAATCCGCGCCCACATAGCCAACGTAGAGCGAGGGATCATCTGTGACGATGAGACGGTCGGTGAGCAACACAGGAATGCCTGCGTCCTTCGCCTCCTGCAAAACCGTGTCCCAGCCCTGCTCTACGATGGGGGCAAAGGCGATCACGTCCACCTGATAGGCAATAAAGGAACGAATGGCCTTAATTTGGTTTTCCTGCTTTTGCTGGGCATTGTCAAACATGAGCTGCACGCCGGCGCGCTCAGCAGCCTCCTGAATATCCAGCGAATTGCCGATGCGCCAGGCGCTTTCCCAGCCAAGCTGGGAAAAACCCAGAAGCACCGCGTCCTCCGCCTGCTCCTCCGGCGCGGGCTGGGGCGCGCAACCGGAAAGCGCAAGCAGCGTCAATGCCAAGGCGAACACAAGCGCACGCTTTGCCATCAAACGTGGGCGCATGGGAATCCCTCCCGAAATGAAAAGAATCCTTTGTAAATATATTTTAACAGTTTTGGCGCAAAATTGCAAGCGCGTTTGCATGTCGCGCCAAGGCGCGCACCCTCTCGGGAAAAGGGTGCAAAAACGCCGGGCGCTTACCCGGCCCGGCATCGCTTTGCCTCCGATTCCCTGAAACGGACGCCCACATCTGTGGCCATCCGTTCAAACAGCTCGCCGGTAAACAGGGCGGATTGCTCCGCGCCAGTCTTGATCGCTTTGATATCCACGTTCATGCGCGCGAGAAAGTTCTCGACGCCCTCCATGTTTTCCATGCGGCGTTTCCTATATTATTGTACCATTTTGTAGCCGCGTTGGTCAAGCCTTCTTTTCCCGCGGCGCAAAACGCGCCCGCGGAAAAGCGGGCGCGCCGTGAAAGACGGATCAGGAAAATTGCAGCGTATCCATGCAGGCAAGCATCGCCTCCAGGCCGGGTTCATCCGCAGCGGTGAAGGAAAAGATATAGCCGCCCGCCTCGCCCAGATCCATCCAGACCTGCGCCTGATGAAGCGTCATCTGCAAATCCACGCCCATGCCGCTGTAATCCACATCCATGACCGTATACATGGTCAACGTGCTTAAATCCTCGCTATATTCGGCGCGCGTCACCTGCGCGTTGTCCACCGCCACGCCCATGGCATTATAGCTGGCTACCGGACCGTCGAGCTGCTTTTGCGCCAGCTCCGCCGCCTCCATCTGATTAAACACAGCGGAGAGATCCTGCTGCGTCCAGGCGATATTATAATAAGGGTTAAAGTCCGTCGAACCGGCGAAGTCCGGATAGACGACAAAGAACACGGCGTTATCGGCCTTTTCGCTCTGCTGCACGTAGTCGTCCACGGATACGTCGATGGTGAAATCGCCCAGATCGTAGGTGAGCGTTTCCACGCTGTCCAAATCGATTTCCCCTTCAGCAAGAGCGAATGCGCACAGGCAGCAAAGGCATATAAGCAGGGACGCGAGTTTTTTCATGAATCCGTCTCCTTGTAAAAAATGTCTATCCGTCAGCGGAACAGCACCACCAGGAACTGCGAGGCCAGCACCACCGAGACCAGCGCGATGGGATAGGTGGCCGCGTAAGCGCTGGCCACGTCATCGGTTCCGGCCACGGCAATCAGCGTGCCCAGCGCCGGGGTGGAAGTCATGCCGCCGGTGATGGAGCCGAGGTTGTTCAACAGCGACAGCTTCAGCGCCTTCGCGGCCACAAAGTAGCCCACAATCATCGGCAGGATGGTCATCGCCGCGCCGTAAACGAAGAGGATGGCGCCCTCCTGCCGCAGCGTGTCCACAAAGCCCGCGCCGCCTTCCGTGCCCGCGCCAATCAAAAACAGCATCAGGCCCAGTTCGCGGAAGGTCACCAGCGTCGGCTTTTCCAGCGTCAGGTCGATCGGGCCAACGTGCCCAAAGTGGCCGAAGATCAAGCCCACCAGCAGCGGCCCGCCCGTGGTGCCCAGGGCGAACACGGGCGGATTGTCGCCGCCGCCCAGGGGAACTTCAATGCTGCCCAGCAGATAGCCCAGCACAATTACCAGCCCGAAGGAGAAAAAGCCCTCCGCGTCCAGCTTGAAGGTCTTGCCCGTGTAGGCGTGCAGGTTGACGCCGGCGGCGGCCTCGAGCTCGGCCACTTCCTTTTTCATGTCCGCCTTAAGAATCTTGGGCAGGAGCTGCACAAACAGCACCACGCCCACCACCCCGAAGGGATAGGCGATGGCGTAGCCGATGGCCGCTTGCGCCGCCAGGTCGCCCGCCGCGCCCTGCGCCGCCGCCAGGCCGGGCGTACTGGTGAGCGCGCCGGTCATCAGGCCCACCATCAGCTCCGGCCCCACGCCGGAAACGGCGATGAGCAGCGCGCAGGTGAGCGCCCCGGTGAGGATGATGATAAAGCCCAATAATATATAGCTTTTCGCGTTCTGCTTGAAATTGCGGAAAAACTTCGGCCCGGCAATAAAGCCCACCGAGGTCACAAACAGCGCCAGGCCCACGTTGCGGATCAGCGAGGGCATTTCACAGCCAAAGTGCCCGAACACCAGCGCTACCAACAACACGCCCGCCGTGCCCAGCTCAATGCCTTTGATTTTAATCGCGCCGATCAGGTAGCCAAGCGTGGCGATTAAAAACAGCGCCAGAAGGGGATTCAGGCCCGATATGAATTCCGTCATAAATAAACTCCTCTACTTTCACAATCTTCCCGCCCATATTATAGTAAAACACGGCGAACTTCGCAAGGGGGAGAAATGAGAAAAATGCTCATTCGCAGAAAAATTGCATCACGCCCAAAAACATGAATTTTTTCCGTCAAAAACTATTGCCAAATGACGGGCAGTATGCTATACTGCAAGCGCCGGGAACCATTTCTTAACAAACCGGCTGTGCCCGCTTCGACGCAATGAGGAGGATGCTTCATGCCCAGGAAACACAACCCCTTCGATAACTTCAAGGCGGTGCTGGACAAGGCGGCGGAATTGTTGGGACTTTCGCAAAACGACTATGTCACGCTCAAATATCCCGAGCGCTCCCTGCGGGTATCGCTGCCCATCCGCATGGACAACGGCGACGTGCGCGTATTCGAGGGCTTCCGTGTGCAGCACTCGTCCTCGCGCGGGCCGTGCAAGGGCGGCATACGCTATCATCAGGACGTGGACGAAGACGAGGTCAAGGCGCTGGCAGCGTGGATGACGATGAAGTGCGCCGTGGTAAACATCCCCTACGGCGGGGCCAAGGGCGGCATCCAGGTGGATCCCCGCGAATTGAGCAAGGCGGAACTGGAGCGGCTGACGCGGCGTTTCGTGGCGATGATTCTGCCGCTCATTGGCCCGGAGCGCGATATCCCCGCCCCGGATGTAAACACCACGCCGGAAATTATGGGTTGGATTATGGACACCTATTCCATGCAGAAGGGCTACGCCGTGCCGGGCGTGGTAACGGGCAAGCCCATTGAGGTGGGCGGCTCTTTGGGCCGGAGCGAGGCCACCGGCCGCGGCGTGATGCTCTGCGCTCGCCTGCTGATGGAAAAGCTGGGGCGCTCGCTCGCGGGCACGACGGTGGCCGTACAGGGCATGGGCAACGTCGGCAGCGTGGCGGCGGATCTTCTGCACCGCGAGGGCGCGAAAATCGTCGCCGTTTCGGACGTATCCGGCGGCTTGTATAACCCGAACGGCCTGCCCATGGAGGAATTGCGCGCCCACTGCGCGGCGCGGCGCACGCTCGCGGAATTTCCCGACGGCGATTTTACGCGCATCGGCAATGCGGAACTGCTCACCTGCGAGGCGGACATACTGGTACCAGCGGCTTTGGAAAATACCATTTCCAAATCCAACGCCGCGGATGTGCGCGCCAAATACATCGTCGAAGGCGCGAACGGCCCCATCACCCCGGCGGCGGACGAAATTCTCGAGGCGCGCGGCGTGACGGTAGTGCCGGACATACTCGCCAACGCTGGCGGCGTGGTGGTGAGCTACTTTGAGTGGGTGCAGAACCTGCAATCCTTCCGCTGGGAGGAAAATTACGTAAACGACATGCTGGAGCGCACCATGACCCATGCCTTTGACGAGGTATGGGCGCTGGCCATGGAAAAATCGGCCTCGCTGCGCATGGGCGCGTACATGTCCGCGCTCAAGCGCGTAGTGGGCGCCAAGAAATTGCGGGGAATTTTCCCGTAACCGCGCGAAGCGCCCCGCCCGAACGGGCGGGGCGGTTTTTCTCTGCGGCGCGGATTGCCTTTGAGAGCCGGGCATGCTATACTGTTTTCAAAATCATGGGAGGCAATGCTATGCAGAACGGCGATATACGCCTTGTGCCAGCGTCGGAATCTCTGGCGCCGGCCGTGGCCGGTTACTACCGGCGCAACCGGGAATTTTTGAAGCCCTTCGACCCCGCGCGCGAGGAGGCGTTTTTTACGCTGGAACACCAGCGGGAAATCCTGCGCGCCGAGGAGGCCGCGCGCGCAGCCAAGGCAGGATTCCGCTTTTACATTGTGCCTGTGGACGGCCCGGAAACGGTCATCGGCAGCATTGGGCTAAACAACATCGTTTGGGGTGCGTTTCGTTCCGCTTTTCTGGGCTACAAGCTGGACGCGGCGTATCTCAACCGCGGCTATATGACCGCGGCGGTGGGCATGGTGGTACAATACGCTTTTGCCGAAGCGGGGCTGCATCGCGTAGAGGCAAACGTCATGCCCAGAAACAAGCCTTCCCTGCGCGTGCTGGAAAAAAACGGCTTTGTCAACGAGGGCCTATCCAAGTATTATCTGAACATCAACGGCGTGTGGGAGGACCACGTCCATATGGTGCGCATCAATTTCGCCATGCACTGAGGCGCCGTTTTGTTATAATCAAAAAATATTTATGAAGATATAGAAAACAAGCAGGGAAAAACGCGCCGGATGGAGAATTTTCCCGTCGGACGGATGGAGAGAGGGAGGTTGGGAAATCGTAAGATTGTAAAGGAGTGTTTTTCCATGCGTAGTAGTATGTTGCGTGTTTTGAGCGTCATTGCCGGCGTTTTGCTGATTATCGCGGGCATAATCTGCCTGTGCAATCAGGAAACAGCCATCCTGTCGGTGGGATTGCTCCTTGGCATCTTCATGCTGGTGTCGGGCATTGTGCAGATCATCATGTTTGTACGCGGGCGAGAGATGTATTTCAGCTCGGCATGGCTGTTGCTGGACGGCATCCTCACGGTGCTCTTGTCGCTGTTTTTGCTGTTCAACCGGGCCTTTACGCTTTTGTCGCTGCCGATGCTGTTTGCCCTGTGGCTGCTGTTTTCGGGCGTATCGCGTATCGTTGCCGCGGTAGATCTGCGCGCACTGGGCTCGCGCCGCTGGGGATGGATTCTGGCGCTGGGCATTATCCTGCTGGTGGTGGGCTTCATTGGTCTGATGGACCCCTGGCTGAGCGTGCAGGCGCTGGGCGTGACGCTGGGCATCTGCTTCATCCTCGAAGGCATAGATTCCATCGTCAACGGTTGCCTGACAGGCAGATAAAAAACATGACAAGAAAGGCTCGGGGCTTTCTGCCCCGGGCCTTAGGATGTTGACAAAGTCAACAGACTGTCAGAGCGATGAGAAGGCCTGCAAGACAAGGAAGCAAACTTGCAGACAAGGGAGCTTACATGGACGTAAGTGACCGCAGGCTGCAAGCGCAGCTGTCGCAGGAAGCAAAAATTGCCACTGATTTCTATTATATCAGGGCAATTTTTGCGTTTGCAGTCTTTGTCAGCGCTCTGAGGCCCGAGGCTTTCTGCCCCGAGCCTTCAGACCATTGACAAACCCCTGCATTTGTGTGTAAATGCAGGGGATAAGATACAGGGAAGCACGCCGTAAAGAGGCTACCAGCCTCTTAATGTTTTGCACAGCCGCAGTCAGGAAGCATTGTTCCCGCATGTTCGCAATCCCGAGCATACGCGCATAGCGCAGGCCATGGTTCTCTTTGGCCTCCGCGAAGGAGCGTTCAATCGTTTCTTT
>DVFZ01000008.1 GCA_018712945.1 Candidatus Pullichristensenella stercorigallinarum
TTGAGCATCTTTCCCACCGCCTGGTTTGTTTGGTATATATATTTTCGACACGTTCAGCCTCTTTCCCTTTTGGTTCTTCCCCCTTCTCCAAAAATTTTTTGACCATTGACAGGAGTTTGTCAATGGTCTGACCACCCGTTTGACGGGTGGTTGTGATTTTATGCGCGCAGTTACCATTCAGGAAAGCACAGTATATTTCGAGGAAGCCCAGCCTTCCTTGGTTCCCATCCGCACCTTATACCAGTCCACGCCGCGTTCGTCTGTGGAAATTGCGCCCAAATATGTGGCGCTTTCATAGATGTGCAGCACATCCAGACGTTCATAATGCAAGCCTGGGCCGGAGCGCAGATAAGTGTCGCCATTCGTTGCGCGCACGGTGGAGCCGCCGTTTTCTTCCAGTACATGGCCATATTTCGATGAGATCCAGCCATCTTTGCCATTATAGCGTACCTTTAGCCAAAGCACACCTCGGTTGTCGGAGTCGCTTTCGCCCAGATAGGTGACGGTAGTGCCTCTGGAAATTGTGTCCAGATCCTGATATTCGGTACCGGGGCCGGAACGCAGATTGACATTGCCGGTTGTGCGAACGGATTGCGCTTCAGAGGTTGCCTGGCTTGGGTTGGTCTGTTGCGTAGAAGCGCCTTCCAGGCTGGTGTTCCCGGAACTGCCTGCGGCACCGTAGAACTGTATCTCTGTAACGCACAGATCGTCGTATCGGTCTCCTGCATAGGTTTCATCGAACTGAAACAACAGGGATGTACATTCGATAGAACCGTCCAGAGGGAAAAATTGGGTTTGGTCGTCATCGTCCAAATAGAAAGAACCCAGATAATCTTCATCGTTTACATAAATCGAGAACAGCCGCACGCGGGAATTGTTTTGCCAGACCTCCGTGTCCTTCGCGTAGCCGTTGACGAATGTAAAACCGGCGATCTTTTGAGATTGCGGCCATTCCACGCGCAGCCATTGGCCGCTGCGGGAATTATTGGAATTCCAGGCGCTGGAGGCGTCGCCGTCAAAGGCGCAGGAAGCGTCGCACGGATAGCGGTTGGAAGAGCGGTAGGAGCTGCATGAGGACTGCATGCCGCCGATGGGCGCAAGGCCGCCCATCGCGTCGCTGTATTCCGCCCAACGCTGCGCACCCGCGTCTACGGCGACCAGGGGAGCGCCCTCTACGCCGCCGCCCCATGGGGCATATTCGTCATATTGGGCGAAGGTTATACCGGTAGATTCCAACGGCGTGTCCAAGAGGCCGGAGCCGTTTCCTTCCGAAGCCTCTGAATCCAATGAGGCAGCATTTTCCGCCGCTCCGAATGGGGCCTGCTCCCACTGCCATATGCATTCCGTCGGAAGGACGGCCTTATAATAGCCAAAGGGACCGTAATACGCAGCGCCGTCCGGTTCGAAGGCGTATCCTTCCGCAAACTCGAAGGATATGCCGTATCTTCCCAAACTTCCCTCCAGGGTGATAAGATATTCGTCCTGGCAATCGGCCGGCGAGTAAGCCATTTCATCGTAGAAGAGTTCTATTTCCTCTCCTTCTGGCTCAAAAACACCGTATAGGCCGGTGCTGTCGGAATAACCATAGTCGCGCACGGTTACTTCCTCACTCCACAGACCATTGTCATACCCAAGCAAGGAATAGTACTTGCTGTGTACATCGCCGTCAAATGATATGGACTCAAGAAATACCCTTTGCCGTTCTGCCGCCGGAACAAGGTAAACGCGGATGGCATAATTGGAATACTGCGAGTATGCCTGCAGGTCAAACGTGTGGATCATTTCGCCTGTGGTGCGAAAAACGCACAGCGCGATGTGCCCGCCCCCATAATCGTCTGAAACGCGGCAGAACGAGAGAAACTCCTCTTCGCCATCTCCATCCAGGTCGGCGGATACTTCGTCAAGCAACTCATAGCCTGCGGGCACCATGTTTGCCGCATCCTGCGCCCCCTCCGCCGTAGAACCGCCAAAGGGGAAGGACTCCGGGAAGATGGCGTTATCAAGCACGTTGGCCTCATAAACGCCGCCATGGTCAGAGCCTTCCAGCGTGGCTTCACCAGAATAGACGAGCTGCGCTGTGCCCTCGGTGATTTGAAGCGTGAGGTTGTGGTTGTCAATCACATCGCTCCACATTTCCCTCGGTGTGGTATAATTGACGTTGACGATGCCGTTTTCGCGGTAGAAAATGTCGCCAATGGTGCCGCCGGAGGCGATGATCTCGTCCAGCCACGTAGATGCACCATCCACAGCGCGCAGTTGCGACTCGGTGATGCGCAGGCCGCCATATTCAGTAAAACCATTGCCATTCCAGTACATGTAATAGGGCTTCACAGTGCGTCCGGCGTCCCCGCTGTAATCATAACTCTCGCAGCCAAAGGTGAAATCCTTTTCCGATTGTTGTTCTATGCCGGTGATGCGCATTTCCGCGCGCTGTGCGTTATCAGAGAGGAACTCGACCTGCTGTGCCGCGCCGTCGAATACTGTCCAAATGCTGGCAGTATTTCCGGCGCTGGTGCTTTCCTCAATGTAGAACAGCTTGCGTTCGCCCACGTCGAACACATGGCCGTTTGTGAACGTCTCCGTACCCGTGCGCGCGAGCATCGTGGCGCCCGACGGCCCGGAGTACCACAATTCCATATAGACCACCGTGCTGAGAAGCGTATTGTAGCTTTCAGCGGCAAGGTAGAACGCCTCCTCCACGCCATCCTTGTCAAAGTCGTCCCGCCAGGTGACGGCAGGGTCGGCTTCGGGGATGGATTGAATAATTGTACGTCCTTCACCAGATTGAGTATCGTTTTCTTTATCATCCTCGGGCAATACATAGGAAGTGCGTACTTTTTTAGGAACCAGTTCCTCTATGTTTTCAAAATTCTCATCATTCATGACAAAAACAGCTATATCCCGTTCGCCACGCATCTGAGGGTCAAGGGGAGGCAAAAGCTGCATGGATGGTCTTTCTCCGCGCTCCGAAATATAATCATACAATTCGCCGAGAGTAATAACATTGTCTAAATTTGCATCCGCATATCTTTTTAACGCACCGTCATGTAATTCCTTTGTAAACCATCCATAGCCCAACGAGAAAAAATCATATAGCCCTGTCGGTGCATTGTTCCGTGTAGCAGTAATAATGTGTATTCTATCATCAAGTACCATGTCTTCTGCTACGTCCACTGCCCAGCCCGAGTAGCAACTGTCAAGCAAGAATACAACTTGTCCCGGAATATATTCTAACGCATATTCAAATAGGCTCTTATAATATACAATCTGTCCTCCATATTTGGAATCGTCGCTATTGTTCATAAAGAATCCCAAAGCATTAGATGCTCCATGGGCATTAATGTAAATATACGTTAAATCATTTCCGTCAATCTCCATACTTTCAAGCACGCTGATTTCATCCCAAAAATCTTCCGGATCCCAAAGAGTTGTTACAGGTATCGCTTGACCATCTAAAGAACATTGTTTAAATACCGTTTCCATCATTGATAGGTCATTTTTTAAAGCAGCTTCTCCTTCGGTTTGTGAACCTAGCCCGGCGATCAGCAACGCCCGCATTTGCGTATTTCCATCCAACAAACATGTATATTCTGCCGATCCAGCATTGGAAGATTGCACGCGAATTGTAATTGGTGACTCGTTCTGGAAGCTATCTGTTTTGCACACTACTACTTCTTTTTCTACAGTATCTCCAAAAGCTATTTCCCCCAAGGTAGTATTTATCTGTCCATCCTCTGGAGTATTCCCACCTTCCAGATACACTGAAAGGCTCTCATTATTGTATTCGACAGATAGTATGACACTTTGTGCAGCTTTTCCATCTACGCCACCGTCAAGCCTTTGCAGATAAGTGCTTAGAGTTGCTTGGTTGTCTATTTTAACAGTTACTACAGTGGTTGCATTTGTTTTTTGAGTGAAGTCGACATCTAAGAATAAACGTGGTGCAGTTGGGCTATCGGTTTCGGACAATTCTTCTTGTCTCGCTCCAACGCTGAAACCTGTTAAATCATTTTCTTCGTCTTTAATTATTTCGACCGCGTCGGAAAAGGCTTGGCCGTTGGCGTCCAGACACTCGTTCCAGCCGGGCTCCTGCCAGATATAGCCCTCTGTGCTGTCGGCGGCGCGCAGGCGCAGCCAGCCCGAGGGCGAGGCTTCCACTGGCGCAAGCGGCATGCCTGCGGGGATGGTTATGACTTCACTGGAGCGGTCGGGCGTGGCGTAGAGCGTCAGGGCGGCGGTGGTGGCGTAGGCGGGAGTATCCCCGACGCTTGCCAGGGTTTCCCGCAGGGTCACGGGGTAGAATTGGTTGCTGGGTTGCAGCACCAGCTGGTCGCCTTCGAGGCGGTAGTGCTCTTCGTAGGGCGCGAACGCCTGATCCCACATAAACGGCTGGATCCAGAGGATACCTGCGCTGGGCACGTACACATCTCCTGTGCCGCTGGCCTTCAGGGGGCGCATGCCGTCGCCGGCATAGCCGTACTGCGTGAGCCTGTCCGCCTCGCCCGCATCGGTGACCACGGTAAGCGGATAAAGGCGGCTGCCATCGTAGCGCCAAATCTGCCAGACAGTGCTGGCTGGATATTCGCCAGAATTGCCCTCGTTGCCGACGGCGATTTCCATAAAGGCGTCGGAGGCATCGAGGTCGGCGATGGCGAGTATGTAGGTGTCGCTGAAGTCGTTGAGCGCAACTTCCGCGCTGACCGCGCCCACTTGCAGCGTGAGCACCGTATCCGCAACGGCACAACGCAATTCTTCCACCTGCCCATCGCCGTTAAAATCGTAAAGCTGGGCGGCATTTTCCGCTTGCGCCGGGGCCGGCAGCGCGCAAAACGCCAGCGCCAAACACAACAGCATACAAAACGGCTTCCTAAACACGTTTTTTCCTCCTTTAATGAATAGGCGTTAAATCCGAACCCATTCTTCGCCGCGAGATCCACAAGATTTGCAAAAGCTATGTTGCGTTGCGGCAAGCATTTTTCAAGCGTGTTTGCTCAATTTGTCAGCCAGTCGTTGGCGTCGGCATAGGTATAGGGGATATTGTTTTCCCGCGCGTATGTGCGCGCGTAGGAGTCGCGCCCAACGGTCAGGGTCAGGTCATGGCAACCGAAGAAAACGGCGGTTCCGCCAAAGTTGGTAAGCGAATCTGGAAGCGTCAGCTCCTTCAGGTTTCGGCAGCCGCTGAAAGCGCCGTTTCCGATGCTGGTGAGCGAATCCGGAAGCGTTATGTTGTTTAGAGAAGAACATAGGTGAAAGGCGAAATCTCCAATGCTGGTGAGCGAATCCGGAAGTATTACATTGTTTAGAGAGGTACATTGAGAAAAAGCGAGAGTTTCAATGTTGACGAGGGAATCCGGGAGCGATATGTTGCGCAGAGAGGAGCAGAAGGAGAAAGCGCGCGCTCCAATGCTCAAGATCCCTTCGGGGACGCAGTAGTCCGGCGCGGTAAAGGCGCAGGGATAGCAGATCAGGCGCTTCGTGCTTTTTTCAAACAGCACGCCGTCAATGACGGCAAAGGCGCTGTCCGGCGATACGGTGATTCGCGTCAGGCAGTCGCATCTTTCAAATGGGTTTCTGCCGATGGAAACGACAGAATCCGGGATTGTTATTGAGTTCAGGGAATAACAGAAAGAAAAGGCGCCATTCCCGATGCTGGCGAGCGAATCCGGCAGCGACACGCTTTGCAGGGCCTCGCAACTGGAAAATGCCTCTTCCCCAATGCCCGTCAGCGAGTTTGGAAGCTCTACGCTGAACAAAGTTTCGTTATGGGAAAAAGCGCTGCCACCAATGCTGGAGACGGTAAAGCCGTCGATTTGGGCGGGAACGCTCAGGTCTCTTTCCGTACCTTTGTAGTAGGTTATTTCCGCGCTGCCATCGTCCAGCAGGATATATTCGTAATCGCCGCTGGTAAAGACCTGCGGCTCCGCGGAGCCTTCCTCCTGTGCGCTCGCGCCCAACGCGCATACCAAAAGCGCGAGTATAGTGATCACAGCCAATCCCTTTTTCATATGATCCCCTCCATTTTCCGTCTGATTTGCCTATGCACATGCCCGCTTGATTGGCGGGCATGTGCGGCTGGGAGCGTGGCGGCTTCGTTCATCCCCGCACGAAGCCGCGCGCTTTTTCCTGTGAGCGGTTATCTGAGCGCTTCAAAACTCAACGCAGAAAACCTGAGAAGCTGGAAAGCTCATTCCGGCAATCCTGACACATATTGCCCTCAACGCCACGCATTACATAGGAGTTGAATTTGTCGAAACGGAGTTTGCCGCAGGTGTTGCAGGTAAAGATGCAGAGCGTACCGAGAATGACCCCGATGATGCCAACCAGGACGATGCCGATGATGACCTTTTTCATGCTATTTCTCGTTCCTTTCGTAAAAAGATGTGCAATTCGGTGCGGTTCAAGGCATCCCGCCGCGCGGCATGGAAACCGAGGCGGCGGGAACGCGGGCGGCTCAGTCCTTTTTGCTCTTTGCCATAACCGCCCCCAGCACGACGCAGACCAGGCCGGCGACAAGCGTAGTAACGCGATACTGCACCAGCATTACGACAAAACGCGATCCGCCATCCATATAGGCGGAAGCGCCCATGGCGTTGCTCAAGCCGATGGCGAAATCCATGTATTCGCCGCTGACGCCCGTTTGGGACAGCATGATAAAGCCCGCGATCGACGCAATCAGCAAAAGGCAGCCGATGACGATAAGAAATTTTCCAAAACCCTTCATGTGTATTCCTCCTTTGTTCTTTTCGATGGACTTTTGTCAAAGCATCAGAAGCGCATCTGGTAGGCAGCGTCGCCGATGTTCAGCGTCAAAACGCGCAGGCCTTCGTCGCGGGCGACGATTTCCGGCACGGCAAAGACGTAGTGGTAGGTGCGCTCGACGAGAGGGTCGAGGACGGTTTTGCTGGAGTCGGTGCAGGTGAGGGTTGCATCGCTTTCTATCCCTACAAATGTATCTGTTTCAGGAACATATCTATTTTTCATCAAAGAACTCCATTTAGCATCAGCTTTAACAATTATGCTTTCATAACCTGATGACAAGGGTTCATCGTTGCACTCAATAATTCCGGAATCATCCACTTTATATATTTGGATTATTGCGTAATCATTATTAGCATCATTCCAATAATACGTCCCACCCGGATCAGACCAAAGATAAGTCGGCGCAAAGGAAAAATCCTCGGCATAGGTCAGTTCCGCGCTCGTCTGGGTGCGCACATAGAACGGCTCGGTCTGCCAGTTGAGCATATCGAACGAGACCACGAGGAACTGCTGGGCGGCGCCGCTTTCTACGCCCATGAACACATCGTATTCCTGCACAGCCTTGACGGTGAATGTGCAAACATCGTCAATGGTGATCTCGTCACCTGCCTTAATGGTCTCTGCGCCAGCTCCAGGCGTGACGATGACTTCCGCCAACGCCGCAGGGGCGGCCAACAGGCAGAGGGTCAAAAACAGTATGAACAATCGCTTCATAAAATGGCCTCCTTCCACATCGTTCGCTATTTACTCTTCGCCATTATAGGTTTCAACCACGCTGCGCACATCAATGGTAAAGACGGTGGAATCGTCCAGGGTCACGCGGGCGATGAGTGGCGCGTCAGAATCGCGCACGAGCTTAGGGACGTTGGTGTAGAACCGCAGCTCGGTGCCAAAGAGGGGCGGCAGGGGAGTGCCGTCGATGGACGCAGAAGCCCCCGTCACGCCTTCCGCGTCTGTCTGCTCTGGGTTCACTTGCATGGGCGTGGTTTCAAAGATGTACTTGTCGTCATAGATGACCTCACAGGAAACACGAGAGAGTAGTTTTGTCTCTTCGTGCGACATGTTGGTAAAATTCATTTTCACGAGCAAAGGGGTATGCGTATCGACAGGAAAATCCCAGCGGAGAGATTCAGCGCCATTTTCCTGTGTATCAAGATACACAAAACCCGATCCTTGGCTGATTGCCTTGTCAGAATACCACCTTGCCCACGGCCCATCAATGATGCAGTCGTCCGGGATACGGATGGCCGACTCGGCGGTGAGCTGCTGCTCCTCCACCGGAGCGGCGGCGCCGTCGATCACCATAACCTCCAGTTCCTGCGCCACCGCCCCGAGGGGCAGAGCCAGCGCCAGAAGCGCCAGAAGCGCTGACAAACATTTTTTCATACTGTCAACCTCCTTGTATATTCTGTGTGCAAAGAAAATTGGATTTCGGTCACTTACGGATGTTGTAGGTCAGTTCGTTGCCAGCCACCTTGATTTCCATGCGCAGCGGCGTATCAGCCCCGATAACGCTGTTGGGCAACGTACAACCAAAGGCGTAATGGCCAGTGTACATTGGGGAAATGGCAAACTGGTCGGCGGGGCTGATGACGAATTGGGTGTTGGCGTCCAGCGTTCGTTCAGTGTCGTAAAACGTGTTATCGTAGTTGTACTGATAGCACCAGCCCGCGAACTCATACTTGTCATCACTGATAACCTTTATTTCCGCCTGCTCAAGGAAATCTACAGGAGAGAGCCGCAAGTTGAGAATATCCATGCGCAACAGCGCGTATTCCGCTTCATTGCCGGAATTGTAGGTCGTCCAATTATTTGCGTTGTAGTCCGCATGCGTCTGACCTTCTTTATATGTGTCCAGGCTGTCCACCACTTCGTATGACGTGGGCGTGAAAATACAGTTGTCCGCTACTTCGATGGGCGCGCCGATCTGTATATCGTCCATGGAAACCGTTGCCGCTTCCGCCTCCGGGCCGGCGATGATCTGTACTTCCATCTCCTCCGCGACCGCCGTCAGGCACAGCAGCGCCAGAAGCGCCGTCAGGCAGGTTTTCCAAAACACTCGCTTCATTCCAAAATCTCCTCTCTGTGTGATGGTCATTTTCCCTTTATCATTCATCCCTCATTTGAGCATGCGGCACCTGCTGTTGCGCTCGTGCACAAGCGTGCGCAAGGTTGCTATTTCTTTTTCCAACCCCTCCAGGCGTTTATCGTCCACCGCGTCGCAGAGGGCGTAGACCTTCATGCGGATGCGCTCTTCCAGCGGAACAAGCGCGTCGTGGCTCATCGGGTCACTGAAGCGCAGATCTTCCTTGAGCGCCGCAAACTGTGGCCGCACTTCCGCCGGGACAGCGCCATCCAACCGTTCCAAAGAAACCAGCAGGCTTTGCAGATAGCGTGTTTTATCGCCGATGCGATCGTCCTGCGCGGCTATGATCCCCTTGGCCAGCACGACGGCCAGCGTCGCCGCCAGATACGCCAGCAGCACGACGATTTCCGGGATCAGCACGGCGAGCAGGGGTGGGTTGGGCACGATCATTGCCAGTATGCCGCCAAAGAACAACTGAACGGCAAAATATGTGGCGGAAACCTTGGAAACCGCCATGCCAAACATGGGATAGCGCTTGTATTTGCCTTCGGGGATAAAAGTTTCCAAAAAGAGCAGCAAAAAGGCCAGCAGCGTAAACCCATAGGCGATCCAGTGCGCGTCTTCCCAGGCGTGCTTGACGTTGAAAAGTATGACGCTATAGGCAGCGGCCACCAGCGCCAGCACGATTGCGTAGAGCAGCCGGGCCTTGACGGATATCTTCACGCTTCCTCCTCCTTTCGCGGCGCGCCGCAGCGCGGGCAGAATTTGCCGCCGGCATCCATTTCAGCGCCGCAGGCAGCGCAGGTTTCCGCCTGTTTCTTGCCGCAATGTGGGCAAAAGGCGCTTTCCGGGGGCAGGGGAGCGCCGCAGAAGCGGCATACCCGCTTTTCCAGCAGGCTTTGGCCGCACTTGGGACAAAAGGCGCTTTCCGCCGGAAGGGTTGCGCCGCAGTGCGGGCACTGGCTTGGGGACGGTTGCGCGGCCGCGCCGGAGAGCGCGGAGAATACGCCGCCAGCCAGCGCCCCGACGCCCATACCCAGCGGTACGCCCATGCCTGCCGCCATACCCGCGCCCATGCCCGCGCCCGCCACGGCGCCGGAAATCCCCTCGTTGGAAGCGGCCGTGCGGGCGACGTCGAACGCTTGTTCCTGCTGCCAGGTATAACCCTGAATGCTTCGGGAAGCGGCGGTGGCAATGGCGCGCTGGATTTGCTGGTAGCCGGGGTCATCCAGCGGGGCGTTGATTCCGGCGACATTGAACAGCCGGACGCTCAGCCCGTATTCCGCGAAGGTGGGGTCAAGCAGGCGGCGGCAGTTTTCAGAAATTTCCACCAACTTGCCGCTGACGGCGTTGATACCAATCTTGCCGGAGATCATGGTGTTGGCGATGACATCCTTGACGTACATCATCAGTACGCTCTTGAAATAGCGCGTGAGATCGCCCAGTGAGAGCGAGGGCACCGTGCCCACCAGCTTGACCAGCAATTTGCGGCTGTCCTGCACGGCAAGAGCCATCTGCCCATTGGCGCGTACGCTGATATTGATGCCAAACTCCGGGTCGCGCAGGAGGATGGGGGCGTTTGTGCCCCAGGCCATGCTCATCAGCACGGCGCGGTTGATGAAATACACTTCGCAGTGGAAAGGCGTCTTGCCATCAGAAGGCAAGCGCGCCAGCCTGCCGAGAATCGGTATGTTCTGCGTTTGCAGCGTATAGCGTCCGGGGCCGAACAGGTCGAGCGCCTGACCGTTTTTGAAAAAGACGGCCTCCTGCGATTCGTGTACGATCAGTTGGGTCATGGTGTTGAAGTCCTCAGCCTCATGCTTGTATACAAGCACGTCGTTTGGGCCTTCATATTGAATGACGTCGTAAATCTTCATGGGATTCCCCCTTAATCCGGGAAGTATCTGGCACTTAGCATAGATCAGCGAATGGCATAGGTATATTCTTCGCCATTGATTGTGATGGTGGCTTCCAACGGCTCTGTGCTGGTTGTGACAATTTTGGGCACCTCAAAGATAAAATGCGTTGTACGTTCCACCAGCATCGGGATCGGCGTGGCCTCGGTGAGCCACTCGTTGGGATTGCCAAGCGTATCGGCCTGCTCCATCCAGATCATTGGGGATTCAAAAACATAGTTTTCGTCATACGTCACCTTGACCTGGATATTCTCAGCGACCTCCATGGGCGAGAGCATGCGGTTGAGGATGGACATGCGAATGTCCAGAAGCTGATATTCGTCTGAACTGGCTTGTATAGCGGCGCCGATATCCACATACATGCTCACGTAAGGATTAAAGTTGCCATTTTCATTGATCTCAAACTTGTACCGTTCGGCGTATTTCCAGTTGTCGACCTCCGGCGTCAGGAACAGCTCGTCCTCCGGACGATCATAGGCGGGTATGGACATGGCATAGGTTCCCGCCACCGCGCCGAGCAACTGAACATCACAAATGTTGTCAATGCTGATTACTTCCTGGGGCGCAATCGTGCCCGTACCGCTTCCGCCGTCGATGATTTGCACCTGCAAATCTTCGGCGTAGACGGTGACGCCAAGAAGCATCACGATCATGAACAGCACAGTCAGTTTTTTCATAAACCTCAGTCTCCTTTGCATCGCAAATGGCATATCAGGCCGCATCCAACGTGCCTGACATATTGGTTAAAGGGGTCTTTAGCGGATGTTGTAGGTCAGCTCATTGCCGCCGAGGTCGATGACCATGCTCAAGGGCTCGGTGCCGTTGATTACGGCAGTGGGCAATGTGCAGCCAAAGACGTAATGGCCGGTGTAGAGCATTTCGGCGGGTTGTTCGTCAGCAGGGTCGAGAGCAGCGCGGATGAGGGTACCGTAGGTATTTTCATACTCTTCTGTTTCTGGATTATGTTCTTCCACACCTTCTGCGCCATATTGTCTCTCAGTGTCATAATCATAGTTGAGCTGGCGCACCCAACCTGCCAGTTCGTATTCATCATCGAATATGACTTTGACAGTGGCCTCTTTCATGAAATTGACGGCTTCTTTCTGCATGTTGGTAAGGTCTACCTGCAACCAGGCAAAATCGGCTGTTTCACCGCTTTCCTGCCAGTAGATTGATTTATAGTATGTACTTTCAAAATACGGGCCTCCAGCATCTCCAAATCGAACCTTTCCGGTTATGTCTGCATTTTCATGCTCGCTTGGTATTGCATAGCTCGCATCACCCGGGTAACCTGCCCCGTATTGGATAAATACATCCTTATATTCAAACGACACCGGCGCAATCCTTGCGTATCCGTCGATCTCATAGGTCTGTCCGAGTTGCATGTCATCCAGATCAAGGGTCGCCTGGGGGACGTCTTCGCCGCCAATGATTTGCACCTGCAAATCTTCGGCGTAGACGGTGACGCCAAGAAGCATCACGATCATGAACAGCACAGTCAGTTTTTTCATAAACCTCAATCTCCTTTGCATCGCAAATGGCATATCAGGCCGCATCCAACATGCCTGACATATTGGTTAAAGGGGTCTTTAGCGGATGTTGTAGGTCAGCTCATTGCCGCCCAGGTCGATGACCATGCTCAAGGGCTCGGAGCCGTTGACTACGGCGGTGGGCAATGTGCAGCCAAAGACGTAGTGGCCAGTGTAAACCATGTCGATGGGTTGTTCATCAGCGGGGTCAAGAGCGGCGCGGATGAAAGAGCCATATGTTTCGACGCCCTCTTCCCCTTCGATTTCACGGGTAGAATCATAGTCGTAGTTGAATTGCCGTACCCATCCGGCATACTCGTACTCCTCATCGAATACGACCTTTACCGAAGTCTCCTGCATGAAACTGGTCGGCTCTTTTTGCATATTTGTAACATCCATCAAAAGCCATGCGAAATCAGCATTTGTGCCACTATTTTGCCAATAGATTTCGTAATAATAAGGAACGTAGTACGAATTGCTGTAGCATACTTTGCCTGTTACATTTTCATGATCGCGACGATTTCTATATTCATTGTTTCCTGCGTTTCCAGCTGAATACTGCGGGAAAATGTCCTTGTACTCAAACGACACCGGCATAATCCTTGCGTATCCGTCGATCTCATAGGTCTGTCCAAGCTGCATGTCATCCAGATCAAGGGTCGCCTGGGGGACGTCTTCGCCGCCAATGATCTGCACCTGCAAATCTTCGGCACAGGCAAATCCCGCCATCAGGGCGAGCGCGGCGAACAGGGCAATCAATTTCTTCATGGGGCTTCCTCCTTATAATGTTGTATATGTCCAGAGCGGCGCGCCGCCTTGGAGCCTTGGTGTGCGGTCATGAGACCGAAATCGTGTAGACGGCGGCCGTCCAGTCCTCCGGCGTCACTGATAGGTAGTACTCTCCCGCCGGGAGTTGAATGGCGGCGTTCAGACCGCCGCTGGCGGCAGAAACCTGCGTGTCCCAAAGAACGCGGCCGTTCTGCTCAAGGCGCAATGTGTAGGCCGCCTCCTCGCCGCCAAACGGGTCAAAGGCAAAGGACAGCGACGGCGCGTCGCCGGGAGAGACGGTGAGCAGGTAGGTATCGGTATCCTGCCGGCTGGAGCAAATGCCGCTGTATGCGCAGCCCTGGAGGAGCGGCGTGGCTTCGGCAAGGGCGTCGTTGGGTTCCGCTTCCACAGCCTCCGCCGCCGCGCAGACCACCGTCAGCGCGTATTCCTGGCGCACGAAATAGGGGTTTTCAAGGCAGACGTAATACGTCCCGGCGGGCAGGCAGACGGGCGTGGAGACGAAATTCGATTCCCTGCCGCGCACATGCGCCTGCAAGTATTCCTGTTTGCCATCGGTGAGGGTCAGCGTATAGGTGCGCTCGTTTTCTTCCAGCGGCGTGAAGGCAAATTGCAGCTGGACGACGGAAGGGGCGTCAAGGTCGAGGCGGAACCAATCCACATCAGCGCTGTGCAGGAAGCCGCCGCGGATGGGGGTTCCGGGGGAAACCGGCGTGGCGGTTTCGGGCGTATCGTTGCGTTCGCCTTCTGCATCCGCGCGGGCTTCGTGGTCGAGACGCAGCGTGTAGCCGCCCGCCCAGGCATTGCGCCCCTGTGTGACCTGTACATAATAGGTACCGGCGTCCAGATAAACGGTGGGGGAGGCGTAGTCCACCGTCTCCATACCGTTCGCGGCGCTGATGGTTTCGGAATAGATAGCGCTGCGGCTTTCATCCGCCAGCGTCAAAATATAGTAGCTGCCGGTGGCGCGTTCGCCCAGCGGGGGCGCGAAGGAGAATCCCAGCACCGCCGCCCCGGGTTCTTCGAGGGTAAACGCATAGGTGTCAATGTCCTCGCCATTGGCGCGCGGCAGGAGCGCCCCCAGCACGGGTGCGTTCAGCGGGGCGGCGGTGGCGGTGCCCGGGGCGTCGTTCGGTTCGGCCTCCAACGCCGCGCCCTCCGGAATGCTGGTTTCAAGGCGCAGCACGTAGCCGGCCGCCGCCATGCGCCTGTTTTCTATGCAAAGCCTATACTGCCCGGCCGGAAGCACCAGCTGCGGCAAATGGATTTGCGACTGGGATTCCAGGGCGTTGGCGCTGAAGACAGGGGTATCTCCGGCATAGAGTGTAAGCGCCAGGCCTTCCCGGTTGCCCTCCTGGGCGGGGAAATCAAGTTGCAAAAGGACCTGCATGGACTGTTCGAGGGCAAACGCATAGTAGTCCACGTCGGCAAGGCTGTTGAAGCGGCCGGTCATGGAGGTGTTTTCCGCGATGGGCGTGGCCACGTCGGGAGCGTCGTTGCGCTCACGCTCTACCAAGGCGTCCTCGGTATATTCCACGCGGAAAGTATAGGGTTCGGCCGTCCAGGCCTCTCCCGGCGCGACTTGCAGGATGTATTCGCCTGCGTCAAGGTAAACTTCCTCGAGCTCCGCTTCTCCGCCAGCCTGGGCCGTCTGCAAAGCGCGCGCGTCTATGGCGCTGGCCAGCGAAAGCGCATAGGCGTTGGCCGCCTGGCCTCCGGTCAGGGATATGCGCGCCCTTCCAGGCTCTTCCAGCGCAAAGCGGTATAGATCGACATCGGCCTCGGTTTGCAAACTGGCGGAGATTTCTACGCCGGTGGCGATGCGCGTGGCCTCGGGGATAGTGTCGTTGGGTTCCAGTTCGATATTGTCGTTGCGCACGGCGGAGAGCGTCAAGTCAAAGCGCTCCAGGGGCGACTGGCCAGCGGCCAGCGTCAACGTGTAAACGCCAGGCGCGAGAAACAGCGCGTTTGTCCGCTGGGACGCGCCCCCGCTCAACCGGTAGGCGATGACGTTTTTCCCGCCCGAGGCAAGCACAAGGGAGTAGCTTCCCTCCACTTCCGAGGCTTCCCAGGCAAGGCTGACCGCGGCTGGATAGGGCAACAACACGCGCCAGGTCTGCTCTTCGCGCTGATCCAACGTCCCTTGAACAGCGGCATTCAGCGCCAGCGGGGCGATGGCAGGATCGCCCGTTCCCGCCGCGATCTGCCCACAGGCATCCGAAGCGCCGGCAATTTTCCAGCCGCCATCAGCGGGCACAGCGGCAAAGTAGCGCACAATCGCGCCGGTTTCCGCCTCGTAGAAGGCTTCGACGATGGCATACGCGCCCTCCGTGTCCCACAGACAAACCGCGCAACGCGGTTGCGTGGGGGAGAGCGGAGCGGGCGTTTCCGCAAGCGCGGCGGCGGTGTAATCCATGGCGGCGGCCGCGGGCGCTTCCGCGCCGGTCAGCAGGGCGGTTTCCTCGGGGATATCGTAGTGTATCGTTTCCAGGAAGCGCAGAACAGCGGCGTCCGGCTGCTGCGGCAGGGGATAGTCCTCCTTCTGCCAATCGACGCGCTCCAGCACAGGAGCGGCGTGCGGCGTGTTCAGCGCGTAACGCATATCGGCATAACGGGCAATGCTCCCTTCCAGCGCGGTGCTGAAGGTAATTTCATCCCCGGACAGCGCGAAATTATGAACCTCCGCATAGGCGCATTCCAGTTGCAGTTTGCCATTTTCCACCGTCAGCGCGGCAAAAGCGCGCGCCGCCGCGCCATCCCGCGCAAGCGCCACCGGGGTGGAAGATTCGACGATTTCCAAAATTGGGCTGGACATGGCGGGCAGCGCGGTTTTTGAAGATTGGCTCCATGTGCCCCCATCCGAAGCGTATAAAGCGGCGCTGCCGGACGCCGTCAGCACGATGGCCTCGTCCCAGCCATCCCCGTCCCAGTCATGGAACGCGCTGGCCTGAATCTGTTCCTGCGCGTTGATTTGTTGCAACGCCGCCTCCTGATAAGCCGTTTCCGCCGCTTGGGCGTCAATGGGAAGGTTGGCCGCTTCCGCCGTCTTGAGCACATGGAAGACGTTTTGGAAATCCGCCAGACTGCCTTGCCACTGCGCAAGCGCCGCGTTGATTTCTGAAACGAGCGTTTCCTGGCGCGCGGATAAGTCCTCTTCAACTTCCGCCGCAATTTCCAGCGCCGCGAAGCGCAGGGCAAGGCGGTCGGCATCCAGGGGGAAACGGGCCGCAGAAGCGTCCATGTCCGCCAGAACGGATACGCCAAAGCCGTATGCGGAAGTATACCAGTCCACGCAGGAAATATCGCCGTCAACGGCCAAGGCATTGGCATAAAGCAGGCGTAGGTTTCCGCTCTGCTCGTCTGCCTGACCGCCCATCGCGTAGCGGTCGATTTGCGGCGCGTAGCGGGCGCAGAATGTTTCCCAAAGCTCAATGCCGCCGGGTAAATCCGTTCCGCTCTGCGAGGCGCTTACAGCGGTCTCGTAGAGCAGCGCGAAGTTTTCCTGCGTGTCCGATAGATCGACAGCCGCCTGCGCGTCGGCAAGCGCCGCCGCCATATCGCCCGAGGCCGAGCGCTCGGATGAGCGCCGCATATAAGCGCCCGCGGCCCGCGTTCTGTTTTCCGGGGTATCCTGCAGTTCCAACGCCCGCAGGTAACAGGAAATGGCCATGTCAAGATCGGCGTCCTCCATGTCCTGGCCAAAGGCAGTGAGCGCTTCCGACTGACTTTCCAGGCGCATGGCAATTTCCAGATTTTGCAGCGCCGCCATGCGGTAAGCGCGTATGGAGAAATCCCCTTCAAGCGCGATGAGCTCCGCTTCGCCGTCGCCGTCAATATCTTCTGCGCGCCAGGCAAGCAAGCTGTCCCCGCCGGCCAACTGCACATGCGCTTCCACAAAGATATCCTCTGCATCCAATGCGCCGTCCGGGTCCAGGGCCGTGCCCGCTTCCAGGAATTCGAGAACGGTTTGCGGTGAAAAACCGCTTTGCCGCCAGCTGGCAACCGCTTCAACAGCGGTATTTTGAATCCGCTGCACGGCGGTTTCATCGCCGTTTTGCCGCAAGTTTTCAATCGTGGCCAAAACGCCGCTGACGTCCCCGGCGGCAAGCGCTTCCAGAGCGGCGCATTCCTCTGCTCTTTGCGCGCTGTCCTTATGCCCGCCGAGCCGCTCAAAGCTTTCGCGCGCCTGCGCGTAATCCCCCTGTTCCATCAGCGTCATTGCGGCCTGGTATTTCGCGTTCGGTATGGCGACGAACCAGGCATAGGTTCCGGCGCATAACGCCAGGGCCAGCAGCACCAGTAAAACCCGGCGCGTGCGGCGGCGGCGGACGCGCCTTGCCGCCGCGCGCTTTGCGTTTTGCTCCTGTTCGATGCGCCTGCGTTCCTCTTCGCGTTTTTTCGCTTCTGCCTCGGCCCTGGCTTGCTCGGCACGCCGCCTGTCCGCCTCCACCTTTTGGCGCTCCCGCTCGGCCAGAGCCTTTGCTTCGCGCTCAGCGATAATGCTTGCATACAGCCGCTCATGATCGCGGATCGCCGCTTCATAGGCCTCCCGCTTTTCCGGCGTGGCATACTCGATCGCCCGGAGGTAATTGCGCCCTAGCTGTTCCCGGGTAACGCGGTGCTCTGAATCGTTGAAATCCTGCACTGAAATGCGCGCAAGCCCCCACCAGGCGTCGCTGTCATGCGCGTCGTGCTTGTCGATAATTTCATGAAACAGCGCGGCGGCGTCCGCATACTGGCCAAGCTGCATAAACTGTTCCGCGCGCTTATGAAGCTGCTTGCGAGAGGTAAGGCCATCCACTGTGACCGTGCCCTCTACCCGGTGGCGGATCACGTCGTCCTCAATCAAAAAACGGCTGTCACATGCGGGACAGAGGCCGACCTTGCCATCGGCGCTCACTTGCAAACGGCTTCCACAGTTTGGGCATTCGTATTGTTTTAAGGCCATAAAATCAACTCCATAAATCATTTGCCGAATGGTGACCGATGAGATTCATGCCACGATGGAAGTATCCAGCGGCAGGCGCGCAGATCATGACGATGGATTTGGAAAAGCGCACGTTGCCCTCGTAGTAAGTACTTTCAAGTTTCTGTCCTCCCGTATGTCCGGCATAGCGTCTTTCCGCTGTGAAGCGGTTACAAACGCCGGATTGCGAATCCAGTAGGGAATTAAAAGATATTGAATAAAAGACAATTTTTCTACAAAAATATTATACCAATATTAAGGAAAGCTGCAAGGAATGGCGAACCGGTCATTGCGCGATAAAGACCGGTTATAGATTTTCTTTGAAAAATAACATTATATAGTCCGCTGGTCCGACAAAATGAGGGGAAATGGATGATAAAAAAAGACCGTTGCCATGAACTTCAGCAGTCATGCAACGATCTGAAATCAAAAACACCGTGCCGCAGTTTCCTTGCATTTTTATAAAATGCTTCTGACGGGCATGTAACTTGCGTTATAGCAACAGCTGGGCCTCCACGTATTGCCCGGATACATGGAAGTTCAAGAAGACGTTTTTGTTCTTGCGCAAAATGGCGTGGCAGCTCGGCAGCCCATGCCCCCGCTCGCCGTTTGGCGCGCTGTCCTCGCGGCGCAGCTGTTCGATATGGACTTCTCCCGCGTATGTGTTGCGCACCAGCAACTCCATGCCGCCGCCCGCCAGAGCGGAAAGGGAAATGCCCACGTAGCGAATCTCGGCCTTCTCCGCCGCCTCCAGGGCATTGTCTGCCAATACGCCCACGATTTGGCACAGGTCTACGGCGTTGATGCGGCGGCAGGGATTGAGCCCTTCTTCCGCATGGAGCTGCAGGGGAATGCTGCGCTCCCGCGCATGGTCAAGGACGCGCAAGAGCAAACCGTTCAAGGCCGGTTGGGTGACGCGGCGCAGGGCGAGCACATTGTCGTTGTTGACCAGGGCGCACTTTTCGATGAGCTGTTCATAATAGCGGCGGATTTCGCCGGTATCGTCGCTGAGGATCGTGCCCTC
>DVFZ01000002.1 GCA_018712945.1 Candidatus Pullichristensenella stercorigallinarum
CCGTCACACCCTCCGGGATCACGATGCTTTTCAGGTTTTTGCAATCTTCGAACGCCCCCGCCCCGATTACCGTCACACCCTCCGGGATCACGACGCTTTCCAAGCTGCTGCGATTCCAGAACGCCTTCTCGCCAATCGCCTTTACCCCCTCGGGCACAACGGCGGTCGTTTCCCCTTCTTCAAGCTCGCAGCGCTTCAAAACATCCCCATCAATTTCAAACTTCATATCGCATTTGCTCCCTCTCTTTGAATGCCCTGTTTCAATTCCCGCTCTCCGCGCCCAAACACCCGGGATGGCGGCCGCGAAAACCCGCCGCCGGTAAAAAGCCGCCTTGCACAACTTCTTTATTCTATCATATATTTGTCTTGTATGCAATATATGCTTTTTGAATATATTGCGTTTTCAACAGAACCATTGGATTTTGTTGTGCCCTCGTGCGATCCCTGCAAAATCCCGGCGTTCATCCTTTACATGGCCACCATATTATGATACAATGCTTATATCTTACTGCCGCGATTATGGGTGAAAGCATGAATGACTCTGAACACATAAACGCTCTTGCGCTGGATATTCTGAGGTTGAGCCGCAATACGCTGCTGGTGAACCTGCGCTTTCTGGATCGCGCCCTGAGCATGTTTGGCTACGTCTCCTGCCCGGACGGAAGCATTCCCCGCACGGGCGTTCCGCTGGGCGGCGGGCTGGCGACGGACGGGAAGCGCATATATTACGCGCCCAAATGGGTGCTGCTGCGCTATCGGAAGGAAAAGGAGGCCATTGTGCGGGATTATCTGCACATGGTGTTTCACTGCGTCTTTCACCACGCCTTTGTGGACACGCTGCTGGATATTCCGCGCTGGGATCTGGCGTGCGACATCGCCGCGGAAAGCGCTATTGAGGACCTCCATCTTTCCTGCGCGACGGCCATCCGCCGCAACGAGCAGGATGCTTTCGTCCGAAAACTGCAAAATGAGGTAAAGCTGTTCTCCGCCGAAAAGATCTACGCATGGCTGATGGACAATCCGCTTTCGGACGATGACTTTGCAAAGCTTAAGCGCGCTTTCGAGGCGGACAGCCATGACATCTGGTATTTGCGCAGCAGCAGCGCATTTGAACAGGGCGGCGAGGGAGAGGACGGGCCGGGTCAAAGCGGCGAGGCGGGCTGCGTCTACGCCGCCGGTCATGGCGCGGGCAGTGAGAACCTCGGGCAGGAATGGAAGGACATTGCCCGGCGCATGCAGACCGACCTGGAAAGCTTTACCAAAATCCAGGGCGATCAGGCCGGAAGCATGATGCAGAGCCTGCGGGAAGTGAACCGCGAGCGGTATGACTACTCCGCCTTTCTGCGCAAATTCGCCGTGCCGGACGAGACAATGAAGATAAACGATGATGAATTTGACTATATATTCTACACCTACGGCATGGACCTCTACGGGAAAATGCCGCTGATCGAGCCGCTGGAATACAAGGAGGTCAGGCGCATCCGCGAATTTGTGATCGCCATCGACACCTCCGGCTCGGTGCAGGGCGATACGGTGCAGCGCTTTCTGAACAAAACCTGGAATATACTCAAGCAGCAGGAGAGCTTCGCCTCCCGGATCAACCTGCACATCATCCAGTGTGACGCGGAAATTCAGGAAGACCGCAAGATCACCGCGCCGGAGGAGATCGACGAATATATAAAGACGATGCGGCTTCGCGGCTTCGGCGGCACGGATTTCCGGCCCGTGTTTGAATATGTGGACAGGCTTTGCAGGGAAAAGGAATTTGCCCATCTGGGCGGACTGATCTATTTCACCGACGGATACGGCACGTTCCCTGAGAAGCAGCCGGATTACCGCGCGGCCTTCGTCTTTCTGGACGAGGAATGCAACAATTGCGACGTGCCCGTGTGGGCGATCAAGCTTGTGCTGCGCAAAGATGAAATTTAGCGCGCAGCGGGGAACGCAAAAACGATAATTTGGGAAGGGAACCGCATATGAACATCAAGCAGGCAAAAGAGCAGATCAAGAACGCCATGACAGCCTATTTCACCAAGGACGAACTGGGGCAGTACGTCATTCCCATTCAGCGCCAGCGCCCGGTGTTCCTCATCGGCGCGCCGGGAATCGGCAAAACCGCCATCATGGAACAGATCGCCCAGGAGCTGGACGTGGCGCTTCTGTCCTATTCCATGACCCATCACACCCGCCAGAGCGCGCTGGGCCTGCCGTTCATTTCCCATAAGGTGTACGACGGCGTGGAATACGATATTTCCGAATACACCATGAGCGAGATCATCGCCTCGGTCTACGACATGATGGAGTCCACCGGCAAGCGGGAGGGCATACTCTTTCTGGACGAGATCAACTGCGTTTCTGAAACGCTCACGCCCATCATGCTGCAATTTTTGCAGTACAAGGTGTTTGGGCGGCACCGCGTGCCCGACGGCTGGATCGTGGTGACGGCGGGCAACCCGCCGGAGTACAACAACTCCGTGCATGAGTTCGATATCGTCACCTGGGACCGGCTCAAGCGCATCGACGTGGAGCCGGATTACGGCGCGTGGAAAGAGTATGCCTACAAGATGGGGGTGCATCCGTCCATCACCTCGTATCTGGACATCAAAAAAAACAACTTCTACAAGGTGGAAACCACTGTGGACGGCAAGAGCTTTGTTACCGCCCGCGGCTGGGACGACCTCAGCCAGATGATCCACCTCTATGAGCGCCATGATCTGGGCGTCGATGAAAAACTCATCGGCCAGTATCTTCAGAACAGACAGATCGCCAAAGATTTTGCCGTCTACTACGACC
>DVFZ01000041.1 GCA_018712945.1 Candidatus Pullichristensenella stercorigallinarum
AGGGCACGCAGGCGAAGTTCTCCCTCGTGAAGCCAAAATCCCCGGGAATGCCGGCGAACAGCGGCTCTATGCACTCGCAGGTGCCGGAGACGTCCACGCCGTCGCCATGCTCGCAGACGCCGCAAGCCAGAGCGTTGACAATCTGGTCGTGCGAGCCGATGACCACGCGCACGTTCTCAGGCAAGCTGAGCGCCTGCGCGATCTCCGGCCGCAGAAAGCCCACCGCCGTGCCCGTGGGGCAGACGTCGGGCAGCTGGTCGAGCGCCACGCCCGAGGCTTCGAGCAGTTCGCGCGACCATTCGCGCTTCTCCACATCGTAGAGCAGCGTCCGGCAGGCCAGCGAGACGTCCGTCATCACTGCGCCGGAAAGGCGGTAGCACACGTAGGCGGCGATGGGCAGGAATTTCCACACCGGCCGCTCCGCCGTGCGCAGCGTGTAGAGCATCTTCGCCAGCGAATAGGAGGCGTCCGGGAGGATGCGGGCGACGCGCATGAACGTCTCTTCGCCCACGCGCCGCACCAGTTCGTCAAACTCGCCCGATCCGCTGTTGGCAAAGTACATGATGATGTCGGTCAGCGGCGCGCCATGCTCGTCGATGGGCACGAACGATTCGCCGAACGACGAAACGGTGATCGCCGCCACCGCGTCGCGCGCAGGCAGCGCCTGCACGCAATCGCGGATGACGCGGACGACCGAATCCGAAAGCACCTGCGGCTCAAGGTTGGCCTTGCCCGGCGGGTTCGGATATTCGATATAGCTCAGCGCCAGCTGCGCGCCGTGGTCGTCAAAAGCGACACACTTTGCGCCCGTGCCGCCGATGTCTACGCCCAAACTGATCATGTTCATCCCTCAAAATCAGTCGATCTGGATCACGTCGTAGCCCAGATAGGTGGTGAAGGCCTCTTCGAGGATGGCCTTCATGTGGCCCTTGCCCACGCTGGTGTGATGCTTGAAGCCGCCGCGCGCCAGACGGATGAGCTTGTTCTGCAGATCCGGGATCTCCGCTACGCCGCCGCAGCCAAAGTAACCGTCTTCGATGACGTCGTCGGTAAAGCGGCCCTCGGACACATATACGGTGATCTTGCCATCCTCGGTCTTGCAGTTGGAGAAGGTCATCGGGAAGGCGGCAATGCGGCCCTCGTTGCAGCCCCAGCCGCTGCCCGGATCGTTCTTGGCGAACATCTTGTGCTCGGTCACGGTGCCCTTGGCAGCCATCAGGCTCTGCGCCACCGGGCCGCAGTGGAAGAGGATGACCTTGTTCTCGTCGTCGCCGTAGTTGTTGTTCCAGTCGAGCACCGTGGTCGGCTCCTCGCTGGCCAGCGACATGGCGCGCATGGTGATGGCAGAGCACATGTCGATTTCGCAGGAAGCGACGATGCCGCGGTCGTTGAGGTCGGAAAGCAGCACGCAGGGGCACACGCGCAGGTAGGTTTCCAGCTCGTTCCAGCAGCGCAGCGCCAGCGCATCGAGGTGGTAGTCCTCAATATATTCATCCAGCACGCAGCCGATCTTCGCCAGCGTCACGGAATTCTTCTCCGGCACGTGGCTGAAATCGGTGTAAGCACGCAGGTGGGCCAGCTTCTCTGCCACGCGGGCTTCGTCGTCGGCCATGTGTTCCACTTTCCAAATCAGCTCGGAAAGGTCGAGGGATTCAACGTTGATGCCGTGCTTCTGCATGGCGATTTCGTCAAAGCGCACGGTCTTGAAAGCGGTGGTGCGCGCGCCGATGCAACCCAGGTTGAAGCGCTTCATGCCGTTTACCACGCGGCAGATGGCGGCGAAATCGCGCAGGTTCTGCTGGAAGGCCGGGGTGAGGGGATGCACTACGTGCGGCTTGAGCACGGTGAAGGGCACCTTGTACTGCGAAAACACGTCCGTCACAGAGAACTTGCCGCAGTAGGCGTCGCGGCGATGGGCAAAGTCCAGCTTGCCGATCTCGTCCGGATAGGCCTGCATCAGAATCGGCACGCCCGCATCCTGCAGGGCGGCGATGGCGCCGTTTTCGTCCACAAAGATGGGCATGCAGAAGATCACGCCGTCATACTGCCCCTCGTGCTGCTTGAGCCAAGCGGCATACTGACGACCCTCGTCGCGCGTTTCCACCGCGCCGTAGCGGGAGGCGGATTCCTCCATCATGATGTAGTCATAGCCCGCGTCGGTTACGGCCTTGACCATGTCTTCACGCGCCCCGAGGATCAGTTCTCCGGGCATGAACCCGCGGTTGCCAAAGCACAGCGCAAACGTCATCTTCTTTTTCATCGGTGTTTCATCCTTTCCATAATACTTTTCATCCGGCCGGGACAAGGGAGCCTGGCCGTGGATTTGCCTCTCATGCTTTTATTTCGCTACGAAAACGTTTTTTCCTTCCTGTTTTCGCAAAACACGAAAACGTTTTTTTGAAAGTGTTTACGTGCAAAAGCGTTCAGGCGCGCGCCATGCGCTGGTATGCAAGGCCCCAGCTTTCCATGGACTTGATGATGGGGCGCATGGATTCTCCCAAGGGGCTAAGCGCGTATTCCACCCGCGGCGGCACCTCGGGATAGACGGTGCGAATGATGATGCCGTCCGCCTCCATAGAGCGCAGGCTGTCTGTGAGCACTTTCTGGCTGATTCCGGCCAAATCGCGCTGCAGCTCATTGAAGCGCCAGGGCCGCTGAAGCAAATTGCGCATGATCAGCAGCTTCCACTTGCTGCCGATCAACTGCACGGTAGTCGCTACCGGGCAGGCTGGCATTTCTTCCTTTTTGATCATGCAGCAGGCTCCTTTCAATGTTGCATTCTCTTTCACATGTACACTGAAATTATACTGCAATATGCGCCCGCAGGCAAGCATAGACAAAAAATCTCCATCAAAACGCCTGAATTTGCCCAAGAGTTACCGAAAGGTGACTATGCCATAAAAAAGTGCGTACTTGCGGGCGATGAAAAAAGCGCTTAGAATATGAGTCGCGGAAGGGCCCCCGCGATATCCAAGAATGGAGGGCAAAACAATGGCGCTTTATGACCTTTTCGGATGGAAAAACACCGGCGCGGCGAACGCCTGCGCTTCCTCTTGCGGCACAACGCGGGAAATGCCCGCGGCCTGCGGGTCGTCCTGCGGAGCTGGAGAGGGTAAGCCTGCCGAAACGCCTGCCGCCTGCGGCGCGGCAGATCAGCCGGAACCGGCGCCCACCGCCTGTGGCAGTGCCTGCGGCGCGGGCGACAAGTAACCTCATTGCCTCCGGCGGGAACGTTCCCGCCGGAGGGTGTTGAAAACTCTTACAGGCGAGGTCAACGCTATGAAACCATATTTCTCCTTCCAATGGCACATCACCGACGCTTGCGACCAGCGCTGCAAGCACTGCTACATCTTTTCGGAAAACAACGGCAAAAAAACGGATGAGATGCGCTGGGAACAGATGCAATCGACGCTGGCCAACTGCCTGGATTTCTGCGATACCTTTGGGCGTCAGCCGTATTTTTACATCACCGGCGGCGACCCGATTTTGCATCCGCATTTCTGGGAATTGCTCGCGGCGCTGAAGGCGCGGGGGACTCCCTTTACCATCCTCGGCAACCCCTTTCACTTAAACGACGGGGTCTGCCGCCGCCTGCGGGAATGCGGCTGCCAGAAGTACCAGCTTTCGCTGGACGGCCTGCGAAAGACGCACGATTGGTTCCGCAAGCCGGGCAGCTACGATATTACCCTGGAAAAGATCGCCTGCATCAACAAAGCGGGGATTCGCAGCGTGATTATGACCACCGTATCCGGCGTGAACATCGACGAGGTTCCGACGCTGATCGACGTGGCGGTGGAACATGAGGCCGGCATGTACGCCTTCGCCCGCTATTGCCCCACCAGCGAGGAAAAGGATACGGGGATTTCGCCTGCCCGCTACCGGGCATTGCTGGCGGCGTGCGATAAAAAGTTTCGGGACTATGAGGCCGCCGGGTGCAAAACGCATTTTAACAAAAAAGACCACCTGTGGACGCTCTACGACTATGAAACCGGGGCTTTCAAGATACCCAAAGCGGCCGAAAGCGGCACGATTTACGGCGGCTGCAACTGCGGCAACTGCCATTTGACCATCCTGCCCACCGGCGCGGTATTTGCCTGCCGCCGCGTGCAGAACAGCCGCGTGGGCAACGCCCTGCACGATCGGCTTGTGGATTTGTGGCTGGGGCCGGTGGAGGCGTACCGGCAGTACGGCCGTTTTGCAAAGTGCGCCCGCTGCGAATTGCTGGCTTTCTGTCGCGGCTGCCCCGCCGTGGCCAGCGGCAAAAGCGGCGATTTTTACGCGCCCGACCCACAGTGCTGGAAGGAGGTTTGAATATGGATTTGCTGGAACTGATGAAATGCCGCCGCTCCATTCGCAAGTATCAGCAGCGGCAGGTGGAGCTTGCGGATTTGCAAAAGGTTATGGAAGCGGGCGCATACGCCCCCAATGCCGGCGGCGGCCAGCGCAGCATCCTTCTGGCCATCCGCAATCCGGCGTTGGTGGAAACGGTCGGGCAGCTGAACCTGCGCCGGTTCGACCGCACGCGGCTGGCCGGTTCCTACGTTTCCAGGGAACAGCCCAGCAATATCGACGATCCTTCCATCAAAAGCGGCTTTTATGGCGCGCCCACGGTGGTGGCGGTGTTCTCGCAGAAAAACTTCCTTTACGGCGTCCCGGACGCCTTCTGCTGTGCGGAAAACATGGTGCTGGAGGCGACGGCGTTGGGGCTGGCTTCCTGCATCGTCGCCCGGGGCGAGGAGACGTTTGACAACGACGAAGGCCGGGCGCTGCTGCAAGCGTGGGGCATACCGGAAAACTACATTGCTCGCTGTTTCGTGCTGCTGGGCTATTGCGACGGGAAATATCCGCAGGGCAAGCCGAGAAGGGCGGATCGCCTGAAGATTGTCGAGTGAGACGCCCATGGTCTGCATCTGGTCGGGAAAGAGACAGCGCGGCAATGGTTACCCAATGGTGCCCAAGGCGCAAAAAAGTGCTCACTTGCGCGCTAGGGAAAAGTGCTATACAATAAGGACGCGGGAGAACCGCGAAGCGTAAAGCAGGTGAGGCGTATGAATCAGGACGAGCGCAGGCTCTATTTGATTGAAGAACTTCTCAAGGAACGGCCGGAAGGACGGGAAATCGGGCTGCCCACGGGCAAAGAGGAGCAAAAGCGGCTTTTGCGCGCCCTTTTCAACATCCGTCCGCCCCGTCCCGCTCCGCAGGCGTTTCTGGACGTACAGGACGCCTACTTGCGCGAAGAAACCCGCCAAAAAGGCGTCACGGACGCCGCCGACCTCGCGCTGGTGCAGAAGGGCATATACCTCTGGCAGGGCGACATTACCACGCTGAAATGCGACGCCATCGTCAACGCCGCCAACGCGCAGATGCTGGGCTGCTTCGCCCCTTTCCATGGCTGCATCGACAACGCCATTCACACCTATGCGGGCGTGCAGCTCCGTCTGGCCTGCCAGCGCCTAATGGAGCAGCAGGGGCACGAGGAGCCTGTGGGAAACGCGAAGATTACGCCGGGGTTCAACCTGCCCTGCCGCTACGTTTTGCACACCGTCGGCCCTTATATCGCGGGCAAGCCGGGGCGAGCGGACGAAGAACGGCTCGCCGCCTGCTATCGTTCCTGCCTGGCTCTGGCGGAAGAACACGGCCTTTCCAACGTGGCCTTTTGCTGCATTTCCACAGGCGAGTTCCATTTTCCCAACCAGCGGGCGGCGGAAATCGCCGTGCAGACCGTGAAGGACTATATCGCAAACGCACAATCGGGCATAGAGGTGATTTTCGTTGTTTACAAGGACGTCGATCTCGCAATCTACCGGCAAATCCTCGGATAGCCTGAAGCGCCTGCGCGAGGCGCTGGAGCGCGCCGACGCCGTAGTTGTCGGCGCGGGCGCGGGGCTTTCCAGCGCGGCGGGGTTTGTGTATTCAGGCGAGCGTTTCCAAAGCAACTTTGCCGATTTTGAGAAAAAATACGGCTTTCACGATATGTATTCGGGCGGCTTTTACCCCTTTGAAAGCCCGGAGGAGCGCTGGGCGTATTGGAGCCGGTTTATTTACCTGAACCGCTACTGCGACCCGCCCAAGTCCACCTATCAAAACCTGCTGGCGCTGCTGCAGGGCAAGGACTATTTTGTCCTCACTACCAACGTGGACCACTGTTTCCAAAAAGCGGGCTTTGACAAAAACCGCCTGTTTTACACGCAGGGGGATTACGGCCTGTTCCAGTGCAGTGCGCCCTGCCGTCAGGAGACGTTTGACAACGAAGAAGTTGTCCGCCGGATGCTGGCGGAACAAAAGGACATGCGCGTGCCCACGGAGCTTTTGCCCGTCTGCCCGCACTGCGGCCGTCCCCTGACCACAAACCTGCGCTCTGATGATAAATTCGTCGAGGACGAGGGCTGGCACCGGGCCGCGGAGCGCTATGAAAATTTCCTGCGCACGCGCGAAGGCCAGCGCATCCTTTTCCTGGAACTGGGCGTGGGTTACAACACCCCCATCATCATCAAGTTCCCCTTCTGGCAGATGACGGCGGCCAATCCCGAGGCGGTATACGCCTGTATCAACGCCACGGAGACGGCGTTTCCCTGGGAGATTCGCCGGCAGAGTATCTGCCTCAGCGAGGATATAGACGCGGTTCTCAAGCGGTTGCTCGACGATGGGGAAGAAAGGGATATACAAGCGGCAAAGACAGAAGAATAAAACGAAAGCTCCCTGCGCGGTAATTGCGCAGGGAGCAGGTCATTTTGGGGTTGACGGAACGCGATTCGCGTTACACGCCTACATGCACCGATACGCTTGCTGAAACGCTCGCGTCGGCAGCGCTGGTCGCCGTGATGGTGAGATCGCCCATGGAATAGGGCGCGACCAAGCCGTTTTCGACGTTGGCAATGCCCCAGTTGGAGCAATCCCAGATCACATTCTGGGAGACGCCGAGCGTATTGCCGTTTGCATCGAGCACGGTAGCCGTGAGCTGAATCTTGTCGCCCATGGAAATTTCCTGCCCATCCTCCAGGCCGCTGAGGACGATGGAGACAGGCGGATTGGAAACCGTGACCTTGCAGGAGGCATAGCCGTTCAGCCCTACCGCCCGCACCGTCAGCGTAACGGTTCCGGCTGTAAGTCCGGTCACTGTGTTGCCAGACAGGGACAGCACAGCCGCGTCTTCTGCGGAAAGCTCGTCCCAAATCAAGGCGACGGTATCGTCGGCGGGGGAGAGGGCGGGTTCGAAGGTGTAACTTTTACCCGCGACGAGGAACAGTTCCTCGGGGATGTTGGTAATCTTCGCCGCCTCTACCCACACGGTGATGCTCTGGCTGACCGTCTGGCCGCTCTTGGTCTTATCCCGGGCGGTAGCGGTGATGGTGGCCTTGCCGGTGCCTACGGCCACCAGCTCGCCATCATCGTTGTAGTCAAGTACGTTGGTATCAGAGATCGTCCAAGTGACCTTCTGATCGACGCCTTCGCTCTCGCCGTCCGCGGAAAGCACCGTGGCGGAGAGGTCGAGCACGTCGCCCTTGAGGAAGGCCTGGCCGTCCGCCGCGCCGTTTATGCGCAGGGAAGCCGCGTAATCGCTGACCACGGTCAGCTCGCAGGAGGCGGTCACGGTGTAAGCGTTTTCGTTGTCGTCATACTGCACGCCGTGCTTCAGCGGCGCGACAGTGAGCGTCAGCGTGCCCGGCGACAGGGCCGTTACCGTATTGCCGCTCATGGAGGCGATGTGTTCATCGCGGATCCGGATATCGTGCCAGTAGAAGTCCTGCAGCCGCTCGTCGCCGCCCACGCCCACGGGCTCGAAGGTGTAACTGTCGCCGACGTGGAGCACGAGTTCATCGGGGATGCCGCTGATTCCGGTCATCGGCTGGACAACGCGGACGTTGAAGGTGGCGCGCTTGGAGGTGTCGCCCTCGTAGGTAGCGGTAAGGGTCACATAACTGTCGCCCGGGGTGAGGTTGGAAGCACGCACCAGGTAGTAGCCGGTTTCTTCGTCATGCAGCTCTTCCACGAGGATGCCGTTTCTGCTCATGCTCCAAGCGAAGTGTTGCTCGGCGTCGGGGAGGATGCCGGCTTCGAGATCTGCTTCCGTGTAGTCTTCGGAGAAGGCCACGGCCAGCAGTTGCAGGAAGCCGCCGCGGGCGACGTAAGCGCGTTCGCGATCCATGATCTGGCCGTTGTCGTCCAGGGCCACAATCTGCACCGAGGTAACTCTGGAGCCGATGGTCACGGCGTAACCGTTGGAAATAACATCCGGACTGCCGTAGTTGATGTAGCCGCGGTCGTACTTGGGAATTATGGAGATGTAGGCCGTGCCCGTACCGCGAATGGTGCACAGGCCGGTTTCATTGACGGTGACGATGCTTTCATCGCTGCTCATCCACACGAAGTCGTCGCTGTCCTGGAAGGTCGCGTTGGACGGCGCAATATCCGGCTTCGGGAGCTGGAAAGTCTTGCCATAGGAATATGTCTCGTAGACATCCTGGTAGCTGATTTCGATGATGCCCACCGCCACGGTAATATAGTAGGTGGCCTGCACGCTCGAATCATACTGGCTGGTGGCGCGAACAGTGACGTTGCCAGCCGACCTGCCCACAAGCGTGAGCGTGCCATCGTCGTTCGTCGTTGCGGTGACGTGGCTTGCGCCCGAAACCACCTGCCAGGTCACGGCGGTCAGCTCGCTTTCGCCCACGGGCGTAGCGCCGAGGGTGATGTCGTGGTCCTGATAAGCGTCGTATCCGGGTCTGGCGCTGATCGGATAATAGAGGATGGAGGTATTCGCCTGCGATTCATGCGGTATGTGCGCGCCCTGCGGCACGATGGTGATCGCGTCGGGGATGTCGCGCACGGCGACCGTGCAGGAGGCGGACACGTCCGGGTAGTCCTTGGAGGTGACGGTGATAACCACATCGCCCACTGCGACCGGCGTGACCACGCCGTTTGTGCTCACGGTAGCGATCTTGTCATCGCTGCTCGTCCATTCCACATCCCTCGTGGTGGCATCGGCGGGCGTATAGGTCAGAAGGCTGCCCAGATCGAGCGTTTCTTTCAGCATGACCGTTTCGCTCTCCGGGAGCGTCAGGGCCGTCACCGGGACAAAGATCGTCACCGAGTATTCGCCCTTGACGCCGCTGCCGTCCGCCGCCGTGGCGGTGATGATGGCCGTGCCGCCGGAAACGCCGGTGACGGTGGCGTTGCCATCCGCGCCGCCGGTCACCGCGGCGATGGAGGTGTCGGAAGAAGTCCAGGTAAAGCTCTGCGCCACATTGTCGGTGGTGCCGCCTTCGCCGTAGGCCACCGCGTGGAGGGTCAGTTTCTCACCGGCTGCGAGCTCTTCTTCGTCAAAATCGACGGGTTCGACTTCGACGGTGGCGGCGGGCAGGGTGACGGCAATCTCGCAACTGTGCTCAATGCCGTTGTGGGAAGTAGCGGTGATGGTGGCCGTGCCGATGGCTACGCCGGTGAGCACGCCGTTTTCGTCGATGGTGGCGATATCCTTATTCGCGCTTTCCCAAGTAAAGTCAGAAGGATCGCTGTAAGTAGCGTTGGCGGGGGAGACGACCGGCTGCAGGGTCGTTTTGCCATCCACCAGAACGCTTACGCCCTCGGGCAGCGTGAAATCCGCAACCGCGATGATGACGCGCACGTTGAAGGTGGCGCTGACGCCGCTGCCGTCCGTTGCCGTGGCGGTGATGGTGGCGGTACCGGCGCGCAGGCCGGAGACGGAGCAAATGCCGTTTTCGTCCACAGACACCGAAGCGTTGCTGGAGCAAGTCCAGTCAAGTTTCTGAGATACGTGGTCGGTGGTGCCGTCCGCGGCATAGGCGACGGCCTGCAAGCGCAGGGCATCGCCACCGGCGGCAACTTCCGCTTCAGCGCCGTCCACCGTCGAAATTCTGATTTCGGCTACGGGAATGCTGACGCTCACCGGGCAGGTAACTTCGAGACCGTTGTGGGAAGTGACGGTGATGACAGCCTCACCGAAGCCAGCGGCGGTAACGACGCCGCTGTCAGACACGGTGGCGACCTCTTCGTCGCTGCTTTCCCAGGTAAAGTCGGCCGCGTTCTGGTAGGTGGCGTCGAGGGGCAGGCCGTTTGCGAGGATGGTAGCCTCGTCGCCCGCGAACAGGTGCAGCTCATCAGGCTCAAGCCAGAAGCGCTCCACCGGCACGATGACGCGAACGCTCATCTCTTCGCGCGCTTCCGAACCATCGGTAGCGATGGCGGCAATCTTAATGGTGCCGGGAAGCAGGCCGGTAACGGTGGCGGTGCCGTCGCCGTTGTCGGCAATCGTAGCGAAGCTGGAATTGCTCACGCGCCACTCAAAGTTCTGCGAAGCGGTGCCGCCCTCGCCCAGGGCCACAGCGCGCACCGTAAGGTCGCTTTCGCCGACGGAAACCTCAGCCTTGCCGCCGCCGACCACGGAAAGCTCGATGCCCTCCGTGCGCGCGCTGACGCTGACTGCGCAGGTGGCCTCGATGCCGTTGTGGGAAGTGGCAGTGATGGTGGCCGTACCTTCGCCAATGCCGGTGACCACGCCGTTTTCGCTGACGGTGGCAACGGTTTCATCGCTGCTGCGCCATTCGAAGTCTGCGGGCGTATGGTAGGTGGCGTTGACGGGCTCGCCGTCGGGCTTGAGAGAAGCAGTCCTGCCTACGAGCAGGCTCAACGTATTGGGATAAAGCTGGAAGCTCTTCACCGGTACGATGACGCGGATGGACATTTCCGCGCGCATGTCCGAACCATCGGTGGCGATGGCGGCAATCTTGATGATACCGGCGCGCAGGCCGACCACCGTGGCCATGCCATTGCCGTTATCGGTGATGGTGGCATAGCTGGCGTTGTTTACGCGCCATTCAAAACTCTGGGAAACATCGGTAGCGCCGTCCGGGCCGTAAGCTACGGCACGCACGCGCAGGCCGCTTTCGCCAATGCCGACTTCGGCCTTCTCCGCATCGACCAGGGACAGTTCAATGCGCTGCGCGGCCGCGTTGGCGTTGATTGCGCAGGTCGCGCTGACGCCGTTGTGGGAAATGGCGGTGATGGTGGCCGTGCCTTCGCCCACGCAGGTAACTACGCCGCTGCTGGACACGGTGGCAACAGACGGATCGCTGCTGCGCCATTCAAAGTCGGAAGGCTTATGATAGGTGGCGTTCACCGGCTCGCCGTCAGGCTTGAGGGATACCGTATCGCCCATGGAGAGGTTCACTGCCGACGGATAGAGCTGGAAGCTCTTCACCGGTACGATGACGCGGATGGACATCTCCTCGCGCACATCGGAACCGTCGGTGGCGATGGCGGCGATCTTGATGGTGCCGGCGCGCAGGCCGGTGATGGTGGCGGTGCCGTCGCCGTTGTCGGCGATGCGGGCGTAACTGGAGTTGCTCACGCGCCACTCAAAGTCCTGCGATACAGAGCCGCCCAGGGCTACGGCGCGCACCGTGAGGTCGCTTTCGCCGACAGAGACTTCGGCCTTGCCGCCGCCGACCACGGAAAGCTCAATGCCCTGCGTGCGCACGCCTACTTTGACCGCGCAGGTGGCTTCGAT
>DVFZ01000042.1 GCA_018712945.1 Candidatus Pullichristensenella stercorigallinarum
GAGACGGAGAAGCGGCACGACGAAGTGGTCAAGCTTGGCGGTTTGCACATCATCGGCACCGAGCGGCACGAGTCCCGCCGCATCGACAACCAGCTGCGCGGCCGCGCCGGCCGCCAGGGCGACCCCGGCAGCTCGCAGTTCTTCATCTCCTTTGAGGACGACCTGATGCGCCTGTTCGGTTCCGACCGCTTCCGCCCGATGCTGGAAAGGCTGGCCAAGGGCGGCGAGGAGGCCATCGAGTTCGGCCTCGTCTCCAAGCAGATCGAGAACGCCCAGAAGCGCGTGGAGAGCCGCAACTACGACATCCGCCGCCACGTATTGCAATACGACGACGTGATGAACCAGCAGCGCAACATCATCTACGGCCAGCGCCGCGAGGTGCTTGAGGGCGGCGATATGCGCGCGCGCATCCAGGAAATGCGCAAAACGCTCATCACCGAGGCCGTAAACCGCCACGCCACCGACGACGCCGCGCCCGAACACTGGGACATCGCCGGGCTTGCGGAATACCTGGAACATCTGTGCATCGACAAGGGCGGCGTGGAGAAAGTATACGAGGAGACGTCCGCCAAGGGCAAGAAGGCCTTTATCGAGGATTTGGACGCGCGCGCCCAGAAGATTTACGAGCTGCGCGAGAAGATGTGGGAAGACAACAAGCTGGACATGCGCGAATTCGAGCGCGTGGCCCTGCTTGGCGCGGTGGATCGCCGCTGGATGGACCATATCGACGCCATGACCCAGTTGCGCGATGGCATTGGCCTGCGCGCTCTGGCCCAGCGCGACCCGGTGGTGGAATACAAGCTGGAAGGCTTTGAGATGTTCGAGGAAATGGTGCGCATGATTCAGGAAGACACCATGAAGCGCCTCTATTTCACCGTCATCCAGCCGCGCCAGCCTCTGGAACGCAAGCAGGTGGCCACGCCCGTGACCGCCAGCCACGGCGAAGCGGCGGCGAAAAAGCCCGTCAAGGCCGACAAGAAGGTGGGCCGCAACGACCCATGTCCCTGTGGCAGCGGCAAAAAATACAAGAATTGCTGCGGGGCCAACACCTGACCGGCCCGCGCGCCGGCAAAAACCACAACCGCAAAGGGGTGATTTTGTGATTGAGATGGAAGGCTTCAAGCAGGACCTGAACGCCATTCGGAAATTGATCGCAGAGGCAGGTGACTCACTTTGACGTCGCCAAGCTGCGTCAGGATTTAATCGAATATCAGGAAGACATGGCCTCTCCCGGCTTCTGGGACAACCTGGAGCGCGCCCAGCGCGTCTCCGCCCACGCCCACCAGACCGAGAGTAAGATACAGCACTACGAGTCCCTTTCCTCCCGCGCCGACGATATCGAAGTGATGATGGAACTGGCCGAGGAGGAGGACGACGACTCCATGGCCGCCGAGATCCGTCAAGAGCTGGAAAGCGTGCGCGAGGAACTGGACGCGCTCAAGCTCACCACGCTGCTCAACGGCGAATACGACGGCTGCAACGCCCTTTTGTCCCTGCACGCGGGCGCGGGTGGCACCGAGGCGCAGGACTGGACGCAGATGCTCTACCGCATGTACGTCCGCTACGCCGAGCGCATGGGCTTCAAGGTCAAGGAAATCGACCTGCTCGATGGCGACGAGGCGGGCATCAAGTCCGTCACCTTTGAAGTGGACGGCGATTACGCCTACGGCTATCTCAAGGCCGAGCGCGGCGTGCACCGCCTGGTGCGCATATCACCCTTTGACGCCAACGCCCGCAGGCATACGTCGTTTGCCTCCCTGGACGTTGCGCCCATCATTGAGGACGATGGGGAAATTGAGATCCGCCCCGAAGATCTGCGCATAGACACTTACCGCGCATCCGGCGCCGGCGGCCAGCACGTCAACCGCACCGACTCCGCCGTGCGCATCACCCACCTGCCCACCGGCGTGGTCGTACAGTGCCAGAACGAACGTTCGCAGGTGCAAAACAAGGAAACCTGCTTCCGCATGCTGCGCGCCAAGCTCGCCGAACTCAAGGAAAAGCAGCGGCAGGAGCAGATGGGGGATATCAAGGGCGAACAGAAAAAGATCGAATGGGGCAGCCAGATTCGCTCCTATGTGTTCCAGCCGTATACGCTGGTCAAGGATCTGCGCACCGGCTATGAGATGGGCGACGTTTCCGCCGTCATGGACGGCAAGCTGGAAGGCTTTGTCACCGCCTATCTGCAAATGATGGCGGAATAACCGCCGCGGGCGGACGGAGAGTTTCTCCGTCCGCTTCGTGCGCGTTTCATTGGGAGATGGAAATGAAAAAATGGGGAATGGCGCTGGCGGCGCTGGGCTTTTTCTGCTTGTTTGCCATGCTGCTGCTCACGGTGCTGGTCAGCTGCGGCACCAACGCGGGCCTCTACCGCGAATTGCAGGAGGCAAACGGCCTGCCGGAAGCGGCGGGGGTTTCGCAGGAGGAAATGGAAACCCTGGATGGCATGCTGGCGGACTATCTCGCCGGCGATGAAACGGCGCTGGACGATTCGCCCTTCAACGAGCGGGAACTGACCCACATGCGCGACGTGCTGGCGCTGTTTGACCTGGCGCGCACGGTGCGCAACGTGCTGCTGGTTGCGGCGGTCGTACTGCTGGCGGCGGGGCTGTGGCTTTCGCGTGGCGTGCACCTGACGTGCATATCGCTGATCGGCCTGGCGGCGCTGCTTTTGCCGCTGGGAGCCTTTGCGGTCTGGGCGGCGGTGGACTTCTCCTCTGCGTTTACGTTTTTTCATGAAACGCTCTTTACCAACGACCTCTGGCTGCTCAATCCGGAAACCGACCTGCTTCTGCGCCTGCTGCCGGAGCAGTTCTTTGCCGATATCGCCGCCACCATCGCCGTGCGCGCCCTGGCGTACATGGCGGCGGTGCCGCTGGCCATCTTCGGTGTGAAATTCGGGAGGAAATTTATATGAACGACCGCGTGGAAGCGCTGCGCGCTGCGCATAGCGCCACCATCCTGGCCTTTGAATCCAGCTGCGACGAAACCGCCGTGGCCATCGTGCGCGACGGGCGAAAAATCCTCGCCAACCAGGTTTTGTCGCAAATCGACCGCCACGCCGTATTCGGCGGCGTGGTGCCGGAAATCGCCTCGCGCATGCATGTGGAGGCGCTGGATCCGCTTTTGGACGCGGCGCTTCAAGAGGCGGGCATGACGCTTGCGGATGTCGACGCCGTGGCCGTTACCTGCGGCCCGGGGCTGGTGGGCGCGCTGCTCACTGCCGTGAGTTACGCCAAGGCGCTGGCCTACGCGCGGGGATTGCCGCTGGTGGCTGTCAACCACATCGAAGGCCATGTGAGCGCCAACTACCTTGCCCACCCCGAGCTGGAGCCGCCCTTTGCCTGCCTGGTGGCCTCGGGCGGGCACAGCCATATCGTGCTGGTGGAGCATTACGGGGAATACCGCCTGCTGGGGCAGACGCT
>DVFZ01000043.1 GCA_018712945.1 Candidatus Pullichristensenella stercorigallinarum
CCTCCGCGCCTTGCGGTGAGCAGGCGCTCCATCATGTCGTCGTGGGGCGTCGCGCCCCGGTATTCCACGGCGCAGTTTTCGCGCACGACCTGATAAATCTGATACCACAGGTTGTTGGCCTGCTTGGAAAAACTCTGGCTCATGGCCACATAGGGCGAGGGAATGGCGTTGCCCGTAGTGGGATGCTTGGCAAGAAAGCCGTACTCGGTGATGCACTCCTCGCATTGAATCCAGCGGGAGATGGCCATTGCGTACTGTTCCAGAATCTGCGCGGGGATGAGCTGGGCGCAATTCCGTTCGACCAGCCATTTCCACGTCTCCTCGTAGACCTCCACCGCCAGCAGGTCTTTGCCGTTTTTCTGTTTGGCGGCGAGGAACGCCCTGGGCGGCGGCATGGTCTGGCCTTCGAGGTCGGCGGCGGAATCGGTGAAGTCCAACACGGTCAATTTGCGCTTGCCGGGATTGCCGTCGGCAAGGTTGTCCGCCAGCGCCTTTTTCTTGCGGCCTGCGCCGATGCGCGCGCCGCCCTGTCCGTTTGCCATGTCGTTCACCTCCAATACAGCGCCGGACACAGAATTTTTGTATCAATCGGCAGAATGAAGGGCCTATACGCCCATTTGAAAGCGCGAAAACGCACGCGAAGGGGCGGCCCCGCTATATGTGGTCTTTCATTTTGAGATTTTGGAGCCCCCTGCTGCCAAAATCGAGCGAAGCTATTGATAAAATCGTTCGATTCGGATATAATAAAAGTGCGGAAGGATTCCGCGGAAGGAGGTAGCACCATGCAGATCACCGCCACAGAGTTAAAAATGAACATGGGCAAATATTTGTCCATGGCCAGCAGGCAAGATATTTTTATCACGAAGAATGGGCAGCGCATTGCAAAATTGACCAACCCCTCGCCAGATCGCGTCGCCATGCTCGACAGTCTCGTGGGCATTGCCAAGGCAGAAAACGTCTCGCTAGAGGACATCAAGAGGGAGCGGCTGGCTAACGTATGAAGGTAATGATCGACACAAACATCGTGCTGGACGTATTTTTGCGGCGCGAGCCGTTCTTTCAGGCATCCTATGAAGTCATGAAGCAATCCGCCATGGAGAAATTGGAGGGCTTCATATCTGCCTCCGCAGCCACGGATATTTATTATCTGCTACGTCGCAGCCTCAAAAATGATGCGCGAGCGAAGGACAGCATGGAGAAGCTGCTCCAACTCGTGGGAATCGCCGATGCCTTGGGAGAGGACGTCTATGCTGCCATTGCATCCAATATCGTTGACTTCGAGGATGCTTTGGTCGCCAGTATCGCCGAGCGCTGTCAGATGGCATACATCATCACGCGCAATGCGAAGGACTATGCGGAATCGCCGGTCAAGGCTATTTCCCCGGAGGATTTCCTCAAACTCTAAACATAGGCCGTCCGAATGGGCGGCTTACTTTCGCCAGCGCCTGCCCTCAGTGGCCGTGATGCGGGAATAGCAGCGCTTGCACAGGGCCATGAGATTGTCCCATGCGTGGGTGCCGCCGTCTACCAGCGGGACGATGTGGTGGACTTCCTCCGCCGCCGTCGTCCGGCCTTCCCGCAGGCACATCTCGCACAGCGGGTGCGCGGCGAGGAAGGCGCGCCGGACGCGCGGCCACGCCCCGTTATAGCGGCGCTTCATCTCCGGCGTGCGTCCATAGCGATTATACTGCGACGACACGACCTTCTCGTGCGCCGGGCAGTATTGCCGTTCGGTCAGTTCCGGGCAGCCCGGATAGCCGCAGGGATGGCGGGGTTTTCTCGGCATGATTCCCTCCGGGAACGGAAAAACCCTCGCCGGATCGCTCCGGGAGGGCTTCGCCATATTCTTTGACAATACCATTATCGCACATCCAAACGTTCACTTTTGTTTAAACGCGGAGAGATCCAGATATTTTTCTCCTGCAGGCGCATCTGGCGCAGGGCGGAGGAGAATGCCGCTCCGATGTCCGCCGGAAGGAGTACGGGCGTACCGCGCAGGCGCGCTGCGGCGCGATAGGCGGTCAATTCCTCAAAGATGTGCCGCCGGGTAAGGTAGCCATAGCGTACCGGCCCGCTGCCCAGCTGCCACGCGATGTAATACCTGTCCACCCACATTTGCCCGTTGGGGCTGCGCGTCTGCACGGGCAGCGGGAAGCGCGTGTCGTACACACGGCGCAGCGCGCTGTATGGCACGGGGCGCAGGCCGTACTTCTCCGCGACCTGCGCGGCGAGGCCGGTGATCTGTAAGCACGGAAGGGCCTGCGGCAGCTTATTGCGCATCATGGCGCGCACACTCCTCTCTCGTTCGCAAAATCGTTTCCACCATGTCCAGTGCCCGCCGGTGCAGCAGGTAGACGCTGGTGCGGCACATCTGCATCTCGCCCGCAATGTCTTCCCAGCGCTTCATGCTCAGATAGCGCAGTTCCAGCAGCAGGCGGCAATCCGCGTCCGCGACCAGCGCGATGGTCTGGTGGATTTCCTGCTTGACGTCGAGGAAGGCGTCGATCTCGCGGTCGAGCGCGCGCTCCGCTTCGATCAGGCGCACGACCGTGTCCTCCATGCGGTGGACGTTCCGGCTGTGGGACACGCGCTCGCCGCCGTAGGCCACGGTTCGGCGTCTGCTCAATTCGCGTAGGCGCTCGGCCTGTTCCAGCTTGGCGTTGATGCGCTGGTCGATGCGGTAGGCTTGGGAGAGATACTCCTTCGCCGTCATGGGGGGATTATTCATAAGGCGCGACCTCCAATTCCCTGAGTATGTCGGCGACCTCCGCCGCCGAAGTGACCTTGAAGGCTTGTCCTTTTGCGTTCCTGATTTTTTGTATCGTGATCTCTTGCAGCTTTGTCAATTTGCCCGTGGGCGTCTTGACCTCGAAGGCCACGAAACGCCCGCCGATGCAGGCAATGATATCCGGGATGCCCGCCGTCCCATACATCCCGCCGTG
>DVFZ01000044.1 GCA_018712945.1 Candidatus Pullichristensenella stercorigallinarum
ACGCGCTATAAAAACCGCTACAATGCGGAGAACTACGATAGCCTGCGCATCGTCGTGCCCAAGGGCCGCAAGGCGGAGATCGAGGCATACGCGCGGGCCGCGGGCGAATCCATCAACGGCCTGGTCAACGCTCTTTTGCGCGCGGAACTGGGCATGAGTGCGGAAGCTTGGAAGCGCGGGGAAGGCGATGGCGAGGTATAGCGCCGAGAAGTTCCATTGCTTGATGGGGAGATTATAACATATTTGTACATATATATCTATTGGCAAGTTAAACAAATATTTGTACAAATATATATGCGATTTTGAAAAAGGGGGGGTATTTTCGTGGCGACAACGAAGGCGCAGCAAAGGGCAGTCAATAAATACATCAAAAAGAACTACGACAGCCTGCGCATCGTCGTGCCCAAGGGCCGCAAGGCGGAGATCGAGGCATACGCGCGGGCCGCGGGCGAATCCGTCAACGGCCTGGTCAACGCCCTGCTGCGGGAAAGACTGGGGCAGAGCGAAGAAGAATGGAAGCGCGGGGAAAGCGATGGCGAAGATCTCTAAGCGCGACATGGCGGAGCCGGCCGGGAAGGGGGACGGTTGATGGGCAAAACATCCAGCGCGGTGAAAAACCGCTATAATGCAAAAGCATATAACCGGATTACCGTGGTCGTTCCCAAGGGGCGCAAGGGCGCGGTGGAAACATTTGCGCGCAGCCAGGGCGAATCGGTGAACAGCCTGGTCAACGCCCTTTTGCGGGAAAGACTGGGGCTGACGGAAGAAGAATGGAAGCACGGGGAAGATGGAGAGCGATAGGGCGGCATATTGACAAGCGGTTTCCCGCCATGCTATAATAAACGACAGGAAGGGATGGCGCTTGTGGTCAGCTTCTCCCCTCTGTTACAGGGGCCGCCTGCCAGTTCGCGCTGGATGGCGGCTTTGTCTTACTGATCTTTCTTGCAAAAGCTTAAAACAGCAAATACAAGCATGATCATCATAATGAATGTGGACAACATTTCGTAATCCGTCATTATGATCACCTCCTTTGTAGGAGGCGAGAAGCCAAGCGCCATCTGCTTCCTTCCTGCCGGGGGGAATTTCCCCCGCCCACAGATTACCATATGAATATGTTTGCTGTCAACAACATATGCGCATCGAGCCAAATTGCGCTGGAATGGCGGCGGGAGCGCGTCCGCTTCGGCGGGCGAAGAAAAAGGATATTGCCTGCGCGGAAGGAAAAGCCCGCCCTGCATGCGTGAGAAAAATTTCCAAAAACAACCTATTGACAGTAAATATTTTATGATATACAATAATATGCGGATGGGATGCGGGAAGTGACGCCCGGAGGGGCGGGCAGCGGTATGGCCGCTGCCCTTCTTGTTTTGCCGCCCCAACGATTCGCCCAAAAAAATGACAGGGAACGCTTCGTCAAAAAGCGTTCCCTTTTCGCTTTACTTTTTGTGCTTGGCTTCGCCCAGGTAAGCGTCGCGCACGCGCGGGTCTTCCAGAAGCTCCTGTCCCTTGCCTTCCATGGTGATGGAGCCGGTTTCCAGCACGTAGCCATAGCTGGCGCACTTGAGGGCGGCGTTGGCGTTCTGCTCGATCAGCAGAATGGTGATGCCCTCCTGGCTCAACTGGCGGATGATGTGGAAAATATCGCGCACAACCAGCGGGGCAAGGCCCAGGGAAGGTTCGTCCATCATCATCAGCTTTGGCCGCGCCATCATCGCCCGGCCCACGGCCAGCATTTGCTGTTCGCCGCCGGAGAGCGTGCCCGCCATCTGCCAGGAACGCTCCTTCAGGCGCGGGAAAATTTCGTATACATGCTCCAGATCGCTGCGGATGCCGGCCTCGTCCTTGCGCAGATAGGCGCCGATTTTCAGGTTTTCCGCCACCGTGAGGTTGGGGAACACGCGCCGCCCCTCCGGCACCAGGGCGATGCCCCTGGAGACGATCTTCTGCGGGTCCATGCCGGTGATATCCTCGCCGGCGAACTCGATGGCGCCACCCTTGACCGGCACCAGGCCGCTGATGCAGCGCAGGGAGGTGGATTTGCCCGCGCCGTTTGCGCCGATGAGGGTGACGATTTCGCCCTCCTTGACGGCGAAGGAGATGCCCTTCAGGGCCTCGATGCCGCCGTAGTTCACCTTCAAATCCGTTACCTTCAGCAGGCTCATTCCTCGTCCACCCCCAGATACGCCTGTATGACCTCGGGATTGTCCTGCACCTCGGCGGGCGTGCCCTCCGCGATGAGCTTGCCAAAGTCGATGACGTAGATTCGGTCGGAAATATCCATCACCAGGTTCATGTGGTGCTCAATCATGAACACTGTCAGCTTGAAGCGCTCCTTGATTTCCCGGATGAACGCGCCCAGCTCGTCGGTTTCCTGCGGGTTCATGCCCGCGGCGGGTTCGTCCAGCAAAAGCAGGCTCGGCTTTGTGGCCAGGGCGCGGGCGATTTCCAGCCGCCGCTGCTTGCCATAGGGCAGCGACGTCGCCATCTCCCCGGCCACGTCCGCCAGGCCCACGGTTTCCAGCAGCGCCAGCGATTCTTCGCGCATGGCGCGCTCCTCGCGGGCGTTCAAGCGGAAGGTGGCGGTGAGCACGTTGGAACTCTTACGCAGGTGCGTGGCGATGAGCACGTTTTCAAACACGGTCTGCGTCTTGAACAGGCGGATGTTCTGGAACGTGCGGGCGATGCCCAGTTTGGTAATCTTATCCGGCGTGTTGGAAACCACGCGGGTGTACTTGCCGCGGTTTTCCCCGGCGTAGAGCTTTTTCATCTTGCCGGTGGGGTGGTTGGCGGCGATCACCTTGTCGTGAAACAGCACTTCGCCGTTGGTCGGCTCGTATACGCCGGTGATGCAGTTGAACGCCGTGGTCTTGCCCGCGCCGTTGGGGCCAATCAGGGCCACGATTTCGCCCTCGTCCACGTGCATGGACAGGTTGTTCACCGCCACCACGCCGCCAAACTGCATGGTGATATCCTTGACCTGCAATACAGCGCTCATTTCACCGCCCCCTTTCCGGCCCGGCGGCCGCGCTTGCCGCGCAGTATGTCGGGAAGCTCACGCATGCCGAACATGCCCTGCCGGTAGAACAGCACCACCAGCATGATGATGATGGAAAATACCACCAGGCGGAAGCCGTTGCGCAGAAGCGGCACCTGCCATGTGCCGATGTATTGCTCCTGGTCCAAAAACCGCAGCCACCATTCCGAGCAGGCCACGAACAAAAACGAGGCCACGCAGCTGCCCGATACCGAGCCGATGCCGCCCAGCACCACGATCAGCAAAATTTCATACGTCATGGCCGAGGTGAACGTCTTGGCCTGAATGGTGTTTGTGTACATGGCCAGCATCGCCCCGCCCACGCCGGCAAAGAAGGAGCTGACGCAGAAGGAGAGCTGCTTGTGGCGCGCCAGGTTGATGCCCATGGCCTCGGCGGCCACTTCGTCGTCGCGGATGGCCTTGAAGGCGCGGCCGTAGCTGGAGTTGATGAGCAACACGATGATGGCGATGCACACCCCGGCGATGATGAAGGGCATCAGCGTGGACAGGTAAAGCGTCCGCCCGTTGGCCAGGGTGATGTTAAAGTCGTTGAAGGTGGGGTAGTCCTTGAGCATGTTGGAGCCGTTGGTGACCGGCCCCAGCTTCTGCCACTGGAACACGGCGCGGATGATCTCCGCAAAGCCCAGCGTGGCGATGGCCAGATAGTCGCTCTTGAGCCGGAGCACCGGCAGGCCGATCAAAAACGCGAACGCCGCCGCCACCAGCCCGGCCAGAATCAGCGAGGGCACCACGCCCAACGTCACGTTGATGGCGCAGTCGTAATACTGGTACACCGTGGCGCGCGCCTCCATGGGCATGGAGAAGATGGCGTAGGTATAGGCGCCGATGAGCATAAAGCCCGCCTGCCCCAGCGAGAAAAGCCCGGTAAAGCCGTTGAGCAGGTTCATCGAAACCGCCACCAGCGCGTAGGTCGCGCCCTTTTTCAAAACCGTGAACAGCATGGACGTGGCCGGCAAAAACTGCTCCAGCACGAATACCGCCACATATACCGCCAGGATGATGCCCGCGGTAATCCATGTGGCCGCGTCCGCTTTCTTTTTGACGGGGGAAATGGTATTTTGCATATCGCTCGCCTCCTTAGACCTTGTCGGTCGTCTTTTCCCCGAACAGGCCCGTGGGCTTGACGATGAGGATGACGATCAGAAGCGCGAAGGTGAAGGCGTCGGAGAAGGTGCTCAGGCCCAGCATCTGCGTGGTCACGCCCGCCTGCAGAAGGATCAGGTCGAGCCCCTTGATGATGCTTTCGCAAATGCCGATGATGAACGCGCCCACCACCGCGCCGGGCACCGAGCCGATGCCGCCGAACACCGCCGCCACAAACGCCTTCAGGCCTGGCATGGCGCCCGAGGTCTGGATGACGGTGGTGTAGTTGGTGAAGTAAAGGATGGAGCCGATGGCCGCCAGGAACGAGCCGATGATGAACGTCACCGAAATGACCGAGTTGATCTTTACGCCCATGAGCTGGCTGGTTTCAAAATCCTTGGAAACGGCGCGCATAGCCATGCCCACCTTGGTGTGGTTGATCAGCAAAACCAGCGCCAACACCAGGATTACCACCAGCACCGGCGTCACCAGCGTCACCATGCGCGTGGTGGCCCCGAATACGCTTATGGACTGGGAAATCCACGGGATGGTGGGATACACCTGGTTCAGGCCGCCGGTGATATAGAGCACCAGGTTTTGCAAAAGGTAGCTCACGCCGATGGCCGAAATCATAATCGACATGCGCGGCGCAGAGCGCAGGGGCTTGTAGGCCACGCGCTCGATGACAAAGCCGATTACCACCGTCAAAAGCACCGACAGGGGCAGGGAGATGTACAAAGGCAGACCCGAGGCGTTTAAGTACACCATGAGGATGCCCGATACCATGAATACGTCGCCATGGGCGAAGTTGATGAGGCGCAGGATGCCGTAAACCATCGTATAGCCAATGGCGATCAGGGCATACTGCCCGCCGACGGAAATGCCGGAGAGCAGATAGGGCAGAACTGTGCTGAAGCTCACAGGGGAATCCCTCCTTGGATATGCCGTCTCGAAAAAGCGCCGCCCGCGCTCTTTCGAGACGGCACAGCATAACGCGGCTTATGCGTATGGACGGGGCAGGCGCCCCCGTCAGGCGCCACCTATGGGAAAAACGGGCGGGAGAGGGTGACTCTCCCGCCGCGCAAGGAATGTGGCGGGAACTATTCGACGGTCTGCACCGTGACGAACTCCCACACGTTGTCGGTGGTGTTGGCGGTCTTGATATAGGCGGAATCGCGGTTGGCGTCGCCAATCTCATTGAAGGTGATCTGGCCGGAAACGCCGGTGTAGTCCACATTCCACAGCGCCTCGTTGACGGCGGCCGCGTCGGTGGAGCCGGCCAGCTCAAGCGCCTGCAAGGCCACAAAGTAGGCGTCGTAGCCCATGGCGGTCACGGCGGATACCATGTCGTTGCCGCCATTGTTGGTCAGCGCCTCGGGGTTGGCGTTCATCCATTCCTTGATGCCCGCGTCAAACTCGGGCGAGCCGCCTTCCTGATAGAAGGTGGTGATGTAAATGGTGACGTTCTTGCCGGCGGCGGCGTTGGTGATGACGTTGCTGTCCCACGTGTCGCTGCCAAGGAGCGGGTAGGTCACGCCCTGGGCCGCGGCCTGGTCAACGATCTGGGAAGTATAGGCCAGCGAGCAGGGGGCGAAGAACACCTGGGCGTTCAGCGCCGTGGCGGTGGAAAGGTAAGAGGTAAAGTCCGCAGTGCCGGTGGGGAAGCTCTCGGTAACCACCGTGCCGCCCAGCGCCTGGAAGGCCTCCTGGAAGTAGTGGGCCAGGCCTTGGTCGTAATCGTTGCCCAGCTCGGCCAGGCAGTAAGCCGTGGTCGCGCCCAGCTCGTTATAGGCGTAGTTGGCAAGCACAGTGCCCTGGAACGGGTCCAGGAAGCAGATGCGGAAGTAGTGGGTGTTACCCTCGGTCACGGCGGGGTTGGTGCACGTTACGCCGATGGCCGGGATGCCCGCATCCTCAAAGATGGGCGAGGCGGCGATGGATACGCCCGAGCCGTAGGAGCCCAGCACCACGCTCACGCCCTCGCTGACCAGCTGCTGCGCGGCAGAGGGGGCCGTGGAGGTGGAGGACTGGTTGTCGGCATACACCAGCTCTACATTATAAGTAGTGCCGCCGATGTCCACCGTGGGCTGCACGTAGTTGGCGTACTGCATGCCCAGCATTTCCTGCTTGCCGCCGGCGCCGCTGTCGCCGGAAGCCGGCTCAAATACGCCGATCTTTACCGTGGGCGTCTCCTCGGCCATGGCCGCGAACGGCAGCGCCAGCAGAAGCACCAGAACCAATGCCAGAATCTTCTTCATGATGAGCCCTCCCAAATAAAATTTTGGATCGCCCCTTCAGTATACAGGATTTACCACAGTTTTGCAAGTGCTGAACGCAAAAACATCAAAATTTAGTGCGTGTCGCCCGTAGACGGACAATTCTGACGACAAATTGCAGGATTAGGGCTAAATTAGTGCAATAATATCCTTTCACCGCCTTAATTTAGTACACTTGTCCGCCATGGACGGACAAGCAATGGTACAATCCGTGTTGCGAAAATGAAAAATATCTGCTATAATTTCATACAGATATCACAGAAAGGAGCACACCGATGGGTCTTTTTTCAAACAATGAAGCTGAGGCCCTGCGCAAGCGCAACCTCAAGGAGCTTGAAGACAAGCGCGTCCGCTTTGCCGAGCGCTTGAAGCAGGAGGGCTTTGCGCCGGAAAATTGCCTGTTCGTCCAGCAAAACGGCGGCTTTGCGGCCGTGGCCTGCCATGGCGGCGAGATCTTCCTGCTCACCGGCCCCGCCCCTGGGGCGGAGGAGGATTTCACCTTCCGCCGCGCAAAGCGCGCCCGCGCTTATACGGAGGACATCTTTATCAAATCCGAGGGGCTGGGCGGCATTCTCGGATTCGGCAAAAAGGGCGGGGTCGGTTTCAAATTGACCGTCACGCCCGAAGATGGCGAGCCTTTGGAAATGGAGCTGGTTTCCGGGCTGGGCACCTATTTGGAAATCCGCCCGGACAAGCGCGGGAAAAACGCCCTTTTGAACCTCAAGCGCCGCCGCGGCAACGCCAACTTTGTGTGGGACTTTATGCCCCTGGAGCGCGAAACCGTCGCCATGCTGGAAAAGCGCTGGCTGGAGCTGATCAACGGCTCCGCCGAATGACCATATAAAGGAAGCGCGGCCGCTGTTTTCAAAAGTCAAAAGAATTCGCCACAAAAAAGCGAAGATTTTCTACTTGACGTTTGTTATAAAAAAGGCTATAATTTTTATATCATTCAAGTGAGGTTATTGCGGCTGGTTTCGGTTTGTTAAGATGGTTATACACTGGGGGCCGGGTATCCGGCCTCCAGTATGTAGCAAGGCAATATAATAAGGAGGAACCCCCAATGAAAAAACTGCTGGTTCTGGCTCTGGCGCTGATTCTGGCGCTGGGCTGCGTGTCCGCCCTGGCTGAGGAAGAGCTCCCCGAGTCCCTCAACATCCAGGTTCTGGTCTGGAAGTATGACGACACCTACGGAAGCACCGTCCGCGCCGCCATGGAAAAGTGGGCCGCCTACTACTCCGAGGAAATGGGCATTGACATCCAGCTGACCATGTACGATGCTGCCGACGATATCGGCAAGCAGATCGAGCAGGCCACGATGATCTGCTCCCAGGGCTGCGACTTCGTCATCATCAACCTGGCGGAAGTCTCCAACGGCGCTGCGCTGACCACCATGTTCCAGGAGGCCGGCATCCCCTTCCTGTTCTACAACAAGCAGCCCGCCGAGGCCACTGTGCAGGAAGTGCTCGTCGACACCGGCACGATCTTCATCGGCACCCTGGCCCGTCAGGCCGGCGACATGCAGGGCCAGATCCTGTATGACCTCTACACCGCCGACAATTCCATCGATCGCAATGGCGACGGCAAGCTGCAGTACGTCATGCTGATGGGCGAGCCCCAGAACGACGAGGCCATTGCCCGCTCCCAGTACTCCGTCGAGACCGCCGAGGAGCTCGGCCTCGAGATGGAGCAGATCGGCGAGACCCTGGTCTGCAACTGGGACCAGGCGCAGGCTCAGGAAGCCATCAACGCCGTGTGGGCTGCTGAGGGCGACAACATCGAAGTCATCTTCGCCAACAACGACCAGATGGCTCTGGGTGCCATCGCCGCTCTGAACGGCTATGGCTACAACACCGGCAACGAAGGCGATCCCTCCGTCGTGGTGCTGGGCGTTGACGCCATCGACGCCGCGCTGGTTTCCATCGAGAACGGCGGCATGACCGGTACCGTGCTGCAGGACGGCGACGCCATGGGCCAGGCCAACATCCTCTGCGCCATCAACGGCGCTCTGGGCCGCGACTGGCTGGACGGCACCGACTACGAGTACACCGACGATCCCTATCACTGCATCCGTATCCCGTACGCGATGATCACCGCGGAGACCCTCGCGGAAGACGCCGCTGCGGAATAAACTTAGGAGCAGTTGCTCACACGAGCGTCTAAGGGAGGCGCGCAAAGCGCCTCCCTCCGCTTACGCGGCGACCCCTCCGTTTTTACGTTTCGTTAAAAATGCGAGGGGCCGTTGCGTTCGGGACGTGGGCGCGCCCCGCATCCCGAAAGGAACGGCCCCCCGGGGCGCATACTCTGAGAAGAGCGGTGAATTGAATGCAGCAGAATCAAACCTATCTCCTTGAGAT
>DVFZ01000045.1 GCA_018712945.1 Candidatus Pullichristensenella stercorigallinarum
CCAAGACCTCCAGTGTGGACGGCGACTATGGCAGCACCACCGCCTCGGCCGTGCGTCTGTTCCAGTCCGCCGCGGGCCTGAGCGCCACCGGTACCGCCGACAGCGCTACGCTGCGCGCCCTGTACAGCAACAACGCGCCCAAGAACCCGTCCAACGCCTCCGATGCGGACAGCGGCGGCAGTGGCGGCGGCGACAGTGGCAGCGGCGGAACCCTGCCGGATAACCCGACGCGCACTGAAAAGATCGAGCACGTGATCTACGTGGCGCAGCAGCAGCTTGGCAAGCCCTATGTATACGGCGCCACCGGGCCTTCCCGGTTTGACTGTTCCGGCTTTACCACCTACTGCTATAAAACAGTGGGCGTGACCTTCGGCCGCACAGCGCAGCAACAGGGTTACAACGCTGGTACGAAGATCGAGGGCCTGTCCAACCTGCAGCGCGGCGACATCGTGTGCATGAACACCGTTTCCGACAGCGACCTGTCCGACCATGTGGGCATCTACATGGGCAACAACAAGATGATCCACGCTTCCTCGGGTGCGGGCGAAGTCATCATCTCCGACCTGGGCAGCGGCTACTACAACCGTGTATTCTCCTGGGGCCGCCGCGTTCTCTAGGCGGTAGTACCGCCTGCCAGCGCTGCCGCGTGTAAGCGACCGAACCCCTGGCGGTAGTACCGCCTGCCAGCGCTGCCGCGTATAAGCGACCGAACCCCTGTCCCGGCAAGAATGGGACAGGGGTTCTTTGTTGCGTTTTTGATTGGAAAAAATTGCGAAGTCCGCCGGACGGCTCAGGCGCAGGAGCCGCCCGGCTTTCGTTGTGGGAAAACGCTTTTTGCGCGGCAGCTTTAGGGATTCTCAAGGGATTTGTCCCTTGAGCGGGTGCGGGCAGCGCCCGCCGTGCCCCGCCGGATGCGCGATTCTGCTCGGATGTAGAGAGGCAAGACCATCGCGCCTACCGTGCCCCGCGCGCCGGTAACAAGTTGCCATAGGCCCTGAAACTTCCATCCACTGCAAACACACCGAACCCCCAAGAACCGGCGCGCGTCCTCCCGAAGCGCCCTTGCCCCAACGGGGCAAGCAGCGCCGCCCCTCTCCCCCACAGCGTCCCTTGCCCCGTGGGGCAAGGCAGCGTCATCCGGAGAACCACCGCCATTTCCGCGCAGAAACAGCCAGCCCCCACTCCACCATCATGGGGTGGGGGCCTCTCGTTCCCGATTGGGAAAAACTGCGAACTTCACCGGCCTGCTTTCGTTTTACAGCCGGTTCTTGTCGCCCCAATCGCACATGCCGTCCAGAATCGGTATGAGCGACTTTCCCCGTTCCGTAAGGCTGTATTCCACTTTCGGCGGAATCTGCGGGTATTCCTCACGATGCACAAGCTGATCGGCCTCCAGCTCTTTCAGCGTGGCGCTGAGCGTCTTATAGGAAATGCTGCCGATGTACTTTTTCATTTCGTTGAACCGCACCACGCCGAATTCCATCAGCGTATAGAGAATCGTCATTTTGTATTTGCCGTTGATCAGCGACAGCGTATAGCTGAAACCCGTGTTGCCCAGACATTCCCCGGCAATACAGCGCTTGTTCATTTTATGCTCTCCTTTTAGTAAGTATATATCTTTAATGTAATTATCATACCTGAATGTGCGTACTTGTTTTATGTATCATTTGCGCTATAATTGTAGCATAGGAGGCGGGCAAAGTCAATCCCGCCCAAAGGAGGAACACTTCATGAGCAAAAAGATCGTAGTCATCACCGGCAGCCCGCGCAAAGACGGCAATAGTTTTGCCATGACCGACGCCTTCATCCAGGCGGCGCAGGCCAAAGGGCATTCCGTGACCCGCTTTGACGCCGCCATGCTGAAGATTGGCGGCTGCCGCGCCTGCGAAACCTGCTACAAGACCGGCAAAGCCTGTTCGTTCGACGACGACTTCAACGCCATCGCCCCGGCCATCCTTGAGGCGGACGCACTGGTGTTCACCATGCCCCGTATATTGGTATTCCATTCCCGCGCAAATCAAGGGCGTAATCGACCGCATTTACTCCATGGTAGTGGGCGGCAAGGACATTTCCGGCAAGGAATGCGCGCTGATCGCCTGCTGCGAGGAGGACGACCTGAGCGTATTGGACGGCGTGCGCATCCCCATGGAGCGCACTGCGGCGCTGAACAAATGGAAAATGGTGGGCGAAGTGCTCGTCCCCGGCGTGCTCAACCCCGGCGACGTGGAAAAAACCGATGGCTGCGCACAGGCAGCGGCATTGGCGGATAAGTTTTAAAGGAGGCGAACCCTATGGGCAAAAAGATTGTCATCCTCAACGGCAGCCCGCGCAAAAGCGGCAACACCGCCGCGCTGGCAAAGGCGTTTGCACAGGGCGCAGAAGGTTCGGGAAACACCGTGACGGAGTTTTTTCTGGGCGGCATGGACATACACGGCTGCAAGGGCTGTTTCGGCGGTCACAGCAGCCGGGAATGCCCCTGCGTGCAGAAGGACGATATGGACAAAATTTATCCCGCCGTGCGCGATTGCGACGTGGTCGTGCTGGCCTCGCCGCTGTACTATTGGAACATGAGCGGCCAGTTGCGCACCGCCGTCGACCGCCTGTTTGCCCTTGAGGAAGGCGACGGCAACCTGCTGCGCGGCCACGGCCGGGCCTGCGCCCTGTTGATGGCCGCCGAGGGAAGCGATTTTGAGGACGTGCTCACCTACTACGAGCACCTCGCGGGGCGCCTGCGCTGGCGGGACATTGGCCACGTGTTGGCCGGTGGCAACGGCGATGTGGGCGATATCAAGGGAAAGCCCGAATTGGAGCAGGCGCGCGCCCTCGGCGCGTCTATCCGGTAAAAGAAAAGCGGCGGGCGCAACGCACAAACGCGATTGCGACCCGCCGTTTTTCAACGCTCCCCTACCCCAGCCTGGCGCGCGGGAAGGTTTTCAGAAGCTCCAGCGCTTCCTCCAGCGGCAGCACGCCCTCGGAAGCGTCGCCCGTGCGCAGCGAGGCGACCGCCGCCGCAGTGGCGTAGGTCAGGGCGTCCTCGAGGGAAACCTCGCGGTGCGCGCCCAGCAAAATGCCGGAGGTAAAGGCGTCGCCCGCGCCTACCGTGCCGCCGATATACTCCTTGGGCACCACCGCGCCAGGCACGGCGTGGTATTCGCCCTTTTCGTCGATGCCGAAACCGCCCTCGGGCGCATGGATGACCGCCCACTTGCGCGCGCCCATCTCCTTAAAGCGTCTGAGCGCCTTGGGAATGTTTTCATAGATCAGATTTTCCTGTTCATCGCGCAGGGGAATGTCCGCGGCGATCTCGCCCTCGTGCTCGTTCAGGCAGAGGATATCCGTATAGCGGATGGCGGGAATGACCAGGCGCATGCGCTCGCGCTCGGCGCTGGTGACCATATCCACGCTGGTGAGTATGCCCTGCTCCTGGACATGCTTGAGCAAACGCGCCATCTTCGTGCCGAACTCCTCGTCCGGCTGATCCAGCGCATCGAGGATGAGGACATATCCGGCGTGGAAAATCTTGCAGTCAAGCCGGTCGATGGGCACATCGTCCTCGCAAAAACGGGCGCAATCGCCGGTGAAGGTCAAAAAGGCACGCTCGCGGGTTTGTATATTGGAAAGCACGTCGGAAAACGCCGTCTGTCCCCCGCGCCGAAGCAGGCTGGTGTCTATGTTTTTATATTTGCCCAGCCCCTTGACGATTTCATCGCCATAGCCGTCGTTGCCAATGCGCCCACAGGCGTATACCGGCAATTCCGGGTCGAGCAAAGCCAGGTCGCGGCCGCAGTTGGATACCAGTCCGCCCAGCGACAGGCTCACGCTTTCGATATTGACCAGATCATGCGGCCCGGGAAAGCCGGTGATCTCCTTAAGAACATCCACGCCGATATAACCGGCGACGACAATACCATTTCGCATATCCGCACGCCTCCAATGTAAAGCAGATAAATAATAATCTTAATATACACCATTTCCGCGCGAATGGCAAGGAGTAATTTGCGTTTGTAGGGCGATAAATTCGCGTATGCGCGGAAAATTCGCCGCTGGCATGGACAGGGGGCGTTTTTGTGGGTATAATATGGTATATATCTGCACTACGGAGGACGATATGGTTGCTTTTCTGAACCAGAGCCCCGGCGTGGCGGTGCTGCTGGCTGCCGGGCTTTTGCTGGCCGTGCTGCTGATTGTGCTGGCGCTTTTGCGGCGGCGGGAAGGGCGCGAGCGCGCCGCCATGGAGGAACGGCTTTTGAACGCGCAGGCGCAAATGCTCGACCGTCTGCGCCAGGCCATGTTTGAAAGCGCGCGAGCCGCGCGCGAGGGGCAGGAGCAGGGCATGACGCTGCTCAACCAGAGCGTCGCCGCCGCCTCTCAACAGGTGGCCGAGCTTTCCCGGGCCATGGAGGCGCGGCAGGATCGCCTGCGCCAGACGCTGGACGAACGCTTGGACGCCATGACCGCCCTGAACGACCGCAAGCTGGAACAGATGCGCCAGACCGTTTCCGAAAAACTGGAAAGCACGCTGGAAAACCGCCTGGGCGAATCGTTCAAGCTGGTCAACGAACAGCTTTCGCGCGTACACAAGGGCCTGGGCGAGATGCAGACGCTGGCGCAGGGCGTGGGAGATCTTAAAAAGGTGCTCACGGGCGTAAAGACGCGCGGCGTGTGGGGCGAGGTGCGCCTGCGCGCCTTGCTGGAAGACGCGTTGGCCGCCGGCCAATATGTGGAAAACGCACAGGTCACGCCCGGCTCGTCTGAGCGCGTGGAATTCGCCATCCGCCTGCCCGCAAGCGAGGGCGAAGGCGCGCTTTTGCCGGTGGATTCCAAGTTCCCGCAGGAGGATTACCTGCGCCTGGTCAACGCCTCGGAAGCGGGCGACAGCGAGGGCGTGCGCGCCGCCACGCAACAGCTCGTGCGCGCCGTCACCGAGCAGTCCAAGCGCATTTCCAGCAAGTACATAAAGCCGCCCGTCACCACCGATTACGCCGTGCTCTTCCTGCCCGTGGAAAGCCTTTACGCGGAAGTGGCGCGCGTGGACGGCCTAATGGAGGAATTGCAAAGCAGGTTCCGCGTGCTCGTGGCCGGCCCTTCCACCTTTGCCGCGCTTTTGACCAGCCTGCAAATGGGTTTTCGCACCTTCGCCCTGCAAAAGCGCAGCGGCGAGGTGCTCAAGCTGCTCTCGACGGTGCGCGTGGAATTCCAGAAGTACGGCGAGGCCGTGCAAAAGGCGCGCACGCGCCTGGAGCAGGCCAGCGGCGATTTGGACGCCATCGACACCCGCACCCGCGCCATCAACCGCAAATTGCGCGAGATCGGCGAGGATACGCCTTCCCTTCCGGACGGCGATGCAAATTAACCTGTCCCGCCTTGCGCGCGCCGCTTCGCTGCGGCTATACTGAAAAGGATTTCGAAATGGAGTGTGTTTTCAATGGATTTCAGGCTTGCCATTGCTGAGCAGATTCTCGTCGCCCTGCCGGAAGTTTCCCTCACCGCCGCGGATGTGGCATCCATGCTGGAAGTGCCGCCGGATACCAAGATGGGCGACTATGCCTTCCCCTGCTTCAAACTTTCCAAGGCGTTGCGCAAGTCGCCGGTGATGATTGCCGACCAATTGGCCGGGGCCATCCAGGCGGACTTCATCGCCCGCGTGGAGAGCGTGCGCGGCTACCTCAATTTCTTTATCGACCGCGCCATCTATGCCGAGCGCGTGCTCACCGCCGCCGATGCGCAGGGCGACCGCTATGGTTCGGACAACAGCGTCGAAAGCAAATGCGTGGTGCTGGATTACAGCTCCATCAACATCGCCAAGCGCTTCCACATCGGCCATCTGTCCACCACGATGATTGGCAACTCCCTCTATAAGCTCTACAAGTTCTTCGGCTGGAAGGCCGTGGGCGTAAACCACCTGGGCGACTGGGGCACGCAGTTTGGCAAGATGATTGCCGCCTACAAAAAATGGGGCGACCGCGAAACCGTGGAGCGCGGCGGCGTGGACGAAATGGTCAAGCTCTACGTGCGCTTCCACAAGGAGGCCGAAAACGACCCCTCCCTCGAGGACGAGGGCCGCGCCTGGTTCAAAAAAATCGAGGATGGCGACGAGGAAGCCCTCTCCATCTTTAACTGGTTCAAGGAAGTCACCCTCAAGGACGCGCAAAAGACCTATGAGCTGTTGGGCGTGACCTTCGATTCTTACGCCGGCGAGAGCTTCTACAACGACAAGATGGGCCCGATTGTGGACGAGCTGCGCGCAAAGGGCTTGCTCAAGGAGGATCAGGGGGCGATGATCGTCGATCTGGAGCCCTACGGCATGCCCCCGGCCCTGATTCTGCGCTCCGACGGGGCGACGCTGTATCTGACGCGCGACCTGGCCGCCGCCAAGTACCGCAAGGACACCTACAACTTCGACAAGTCCCTCTACGTGGTCGCCTACCAGCAGGATTTGCACTTTAAGCAGCTTTTCAAGGTGCTGGAGCTGATGGGCTACGAATGGGCCAAGGACTGCGAGCACGTCTCCTTCGGCATGGTTTCCTACGAGGGCCAGACGCTCTCCACCCGCGAAGGGCGCGTGGTGTACCTGGACGACCTTTTGCATCAGGCTATTCAAAAGGCGCGCGACATCATCAAGGAAAAGAGCCCCAGCCTGGAAAACAAGGACGAAATCGCCCGGCAGATCGGCGTGGGCGCGGTGGTGTTCTTTGTATTGTACAACAACCGCATCAAGGACATCGACTTCTGGTGGGACAGGGCGCTCAACTTCGAGGGCGAGACCGGGCCGTATGTGATGTACACGCACGCACGCGCCTGCTCGGTGCTGCGCAAGGCCGAAGCGCAGGGGCTGCCCGAGGAAGCGCCGGACTTTGCCGCCCTTGCCGACCCCGAGGCGCAGGACGTGGTGCGGCTGATCGAGCAGTTCCCGCTCATCCTCAAAAACGCGCTGGAGCGCTCCGAGCCTTCGATGATTACCCGCTTCTCGGCGGATCTTGCCCAGGCGTTCAATAAGTTCTATTACGAGCGCCGCATACTGGACGACGACATGGGCGCGCGCGCGGCGCGGCTGATGCTCACCCGCGTGAGCAAAAACGTCATCCGCGTGGCGCTGTCGCTGATCGGCCTGGCCGCGCCGGAGAGGATGTAGCATGCGCAAGGGCATATTCGCGGCGCTGCTTTTGGCGCTGGCCCTGTGCCTGACCGCCTGCGCGGGCGCAAACGAGACGGCGGAGGCTGATTCGTTCACCATCCGCCTCGCCTGCGAAAGCGAGGGCGTCTATCAGGTCTTTTATACCTACTACATTGGCGGCGAGGAGCGCGGCATGGGCGGCGTGGCCGATTTGGACGGGGCGGCGCTTTCCGCGGATGCGCCGGTGGAATTCCCGCTCCTGAAGGAATACTTTGAGGACGGAGACGGCCTTTCCGCCTTTTCCATCGACTTTTCGCCCTACGGCGAGGGCGATACCGTGGAAATGGGCACCACCGCGCCGCTGGAATTCCCCGTTTCGTGGGGCGGGACGTACACTGTTGTCCTTTCCGGCGACAGGGAGAACGGTTTTACGGCGGAACTGGCTTCCTGACGGAACCTTGTCAAGGTGTAAAACCCGTTCTGTGCCGAAAACTTTTTATGTATGGAGCGCATGAAGTATGAAGCACAAGGTAAAAGTGACGGTGCTGGATAAAAAGCTGTATCCCGAATTGCAGCGGCAATACTGCGCCAATCCCGCCGCCGGAGCCTGTTCCTGCTACAATGTCGGGGATGAATTTGAGTTTTGCCGCGATGATGAACGGGACGATTTCTGGCACATGGGCCTGAATACGCTGGTCAAGACCAGCGGCGACGCGGACACGGTCGCGGGCGGGCCAAAGCTGCCCTTCTGCTCTGAGGCGTGGGACGCCATCGCCCGCTATATCTATACGGGCTTGCAGGGCGGCTCGATTATGAAGGGCTGGATGAACGCCGAAAACACCATGATTGCCTGCTGCTCCGACGGCACGAGGCCCGTAATCTTCAAAATCGAGCGCATAGATTACGAATAAGGACGGATGTCTTCCCGGCAGACATAAACGCGGGGCCATCTCTTTGCCGAGACGGTCCTGCGTCAGTTGCGCTTGCATAGGACGGTCACTTATGTCCAAGGAAGCTCCCTTGTCTGCAAGGTTGCCTCCTTGTCTTGCGGGTTTTCCCAGCACTCATTCAGCAGGAAGACCTTGTCAACATCCTGAATCCCTGCCCCGCGAGTCGGGGGCAGGGATTCTTCATTGCCTTTTTGCTCGCGGCAAAACGCAAAGCCCGCCGGACGGCCCTTGCGCAGGAGCCACCCGGTTTTTTGCTCAAACGCCGCCTTAAGCGGACGCCCCGGCGATGATAAGAAGCGTCAGCACGCCTTCGGAATAGGCGACGCTGAGAACGATGCCGTCCTTTTCAAACATCATGCCTGTGGAGGCGGCTTCTGTTTCCGAAATCACTTCCGCATATCCGCATGTTCGCGCCACCTGCACCCAGGCCGCCGTCTCCTCCTCGGAGATGCCCTCCATGGCAATCAGGCAGCGGCCGTTGGCAGAATCGTCCAGAATGTACTGCACGCTTCCGCCGTCAGGGCGGGGAATCTGCGCCGTGAGGGCATTTTGCGGCCATGCGGCGGTGTACTCTGCCGTGGCGGACGGAAGCGGCGGCGCGGGGCGCACATCCGCACAACCCGACAGCAGCAGGGCGAGCAGGGCTGCAAACAGGCAGCAAATTTTCTTCACAGCCTACCTCCTGCGCAGATACGCTACCCCCAGGGCGACGGCCAAAGCGAGGGCAACCGCCGCCAGCAGGGAAAGCGCGCGTGACAAATCCAGCGCGCCACCGATTTGTATGGACGTCATTGCATCTGCGCCGCCGATGGCGTTTGCCGGTGCGCTCCCGCTGCGCACGGCGGCATGGATGCCGAGGCAGGCCGCCGCGCACACGGTCATGAAAACCGCGCCCGCCAGCAGTTTCCGCCGCTGCCGGTTGCGATCGACGCCGAGTTGTTCCTCCATGCTCCGGGCAAACGCCTCTGGCGCGCCCAGCCTTTCCAGAACCTGCGCCTCTGTTTCTCCGTGCTCCCGCGCGGAGGCAAACGCCTCCGTCAAATCGCGGATGATTTCCCGCTTCTGCGCGCGGGAAACGCGCAGCGCCCGTTTCACCTGTTTGATATACTCCCTCATGCTTCCACCTCCGGCGCACAATTGCCAATAAATTCGTTTACGCAGGCGCTGTACTGCTTCCAGAACGCAATCAGCTCCTGCAAAGCGGCGCGCCCCTTTTCCGTGAGCGAATAATACTTTCGCGAGCCGCCGTTTGCCGCCGCGGGCGCGATGCGGCAGCCAATCAGGCCGGACTGTTGCAGGCGGTAGAGAATCGGATAGACGGTGCCTTCTTTGGCGTAGCCGAGAACCGCCGCGCCGTGCGCATTCAATGCGGCGATAATCTCATAGCCGTAGGTCTCCTTTTTGGCGATCAGGCACAGCAGGATCATCTCCAGCGATCCCTTTTTGAATTGCTGTACATATTTTCCGTCCATGCCGTCCCTGCTTTCTCTATACTTAGTATTACTAATTAGATATACATAGTATATATCAGTCCGGCAGCGTTGTCAATGGGCAAATAAAAAAAGACGGCGGCGGTATGCCGTCGTCTCAGTCTGGCTCAGGGAAGCGGCGATCTCGCGCTGCTTTTCCCTACCTCCGCCACGCCTCGTATGCGTCCAGTATGGCGGTAAGGCGCGCGTCCAGATAATTGCGCGCCTGCGCCTCAAGCGCGGCGGGCACGCCGTAGTACGCCTGCGCCACGCCGCCGGTAATCGCAGCCAGCGTATCGCTGTCCCCGCCAATGGAGATGGCGTTGCGGATGGCGTCCTCAAAGCCCGTGGACTCGAAAAAGGCCATCAGCGCCTGCGGCACGGTGCGCTGGCAGGTTTCGTTGAAGCGATAGGTGGCGCGGATGCCGTCCAGCGTAAAGTCCATGGGATAGTATTCGCGGTCGATGCGCTTGCGAATCTCCGCCAGCGCGCTGCCGGTGCGGGCCATATAAATGGCTACAGTGACCGCTTCCGCGCCCTTATAGCCCTCGGGATGGTCGTGCGTCACCCCGGTGACGGCGCGGGAAAGCGCCTTGGCCTCCTCCATGCTCCTGGCCACAAAGCCGCAGGCGCTCACGCGCATGGCAGCTCCGTTGCCAAAGCTGTGGTAGGGCCTGGGGTCGTCGCTGTACATCCATTCCTGGAAGCGCCCGCCATAGCCGCAATGGGGATAGGGGCGGCCCACCTCCTGCATGCAGCGCACGGCCTGCGCGGGAAGGTCGCTCCAATCCGGCTGGCTGCACATGAGCGCCTTGCCGACGGCCAGGGTCATGATGCTGTCGTCGGTGGCGAAGCATTGGGGCGTGAACAGCTCGAAATCCTTGCGGCGGCAGTTGTTCCATTCAAAGCGGGAACCGACGATATCGCCGATGATTGCTCCAATCAAACCGCTCTCTCCTTTCCCCTACGGCTCCATCCGCCTGCGCGTCAGCTCGATGGCCTCCTTGCCGCTCAAATGGTCGATTTCCATTTCCAGCATACACAGGGGCTTCCAATCGCGCTCAATGGCGCGCTCGCGGTTTTCCGCGCTGTCATCCGGGGCGTATTTGCGGGCCAGCAAATCAATGGCTGCTCGCTTTTGCGCCTCGTCCTCCACAACGCGCACGCGGCCAAAGGCGATGACGCTGCGGAAATAGGTGGTGTATTTCTCGGGAATCACCTCGTCGCGGCCGACGACGCAAAACGAAGCCTTCGGCTCGCGGGCGATGGCATCCAGCTTATGCCCAGCGCGGGCACAGTGGAAATAGAGCCTTTCCCCATCGTACACATAGCTGAGGGGCACGGCGTAGGGATAGCCGCCATCCCCGGCCAAAGCCAGCACGCCGGACGTGCCGCGCGCGAGGATTTCCGCGCATTCCGGCATGGACAGGGCCTGTTTGCCCCTGCGCATGGGGCGGAATCCGGTGTTTGTTTCCATGTATTTTCCCTTCCGTCAGGCCTTGTATTTTCGGGCCTGTTTCGTTATTCGCGCGCCACGCCGGTTTCGCGCGCGGCCTGCGCCACAGCGCGGGAAACGGCTTCCTTCACGCGCGGGTCGAACGGCGCGGGAATGACGTAGTCCGCTCGCAGTTCGTCTTCGGCAATCAGGCCTGCCAGCGCGCGGGCGGCGGCCCGCTTCATGGCGTCGTTGATATCGCGGGCGTGCACGTCGAACGCGCCGCGGAAGATGCCAGGGAAGGCCAGCACGTTGTTGATCTGGTTAGGATAGTCGCTGCGGCCGGTGGCCACCACCAGCGCCCCGCCTGCCTTCGCTTCTTCGGGCATGATTTCCGGGGTGGGATTGGCGCAGGCGAACACGATGGCGTCCTTGCGCATGGTGCGCACCATATCCGCGGTGAGCACGCCCGGAGCGGACACGCCGATGAACACATCCGCGCCCTGCACGGCGTCCGCCAGCGAACCGGCGCGCTTTTCACGGTTGGTGACGTGGGCTATTTCCTCCTTGATGGGGTTCATACCCTCGGCGCGGCCTTCGTAAATCATGCCGCGGCGGTCGCAGAGCACGATGTCCTTCACCCCCGCCGACAGCAGCAAGCGGGCGATGGAAATCGCCGCCGCGCCCGCGCCGTTGATGACCACGCGCGTCTCGTCCATCTTGCGCCCTGTGAGCCGCAGGGCGTTGGTGAAGCCGGCGAGGGTAACCACGGCGGTGCCGTGCTGGTCGTCATGGAAGATGGGAATGTCGCAGACCTGTTTGAGCCGGCGCTCGATTTCAAAGCAGCGCGGCGCGGAGATGTCCTCCAGGTTCACGCCGCCGAAGGAGCCGGAAATCAGGCGGATGGTTTCCACAATCTCGTCCACATCCTTGCTCTTGATGCACAGGGGGAAGGCGTCCACATCGCCAAACTGCTTAAACAGCACACACTTGCCCTCCATCACAGGCATGGCGGCCTCGGGGCCGATGTCGCCCAGGCCGAGCACGGCGGTGCCGTCCGTGGCCACCAGGCAGAGGTTGTGGCGGCGGGTCAGTTTGTAGCTCAAATCCGGGGCATCCTGGATCGCCAGGCAGGCCGCGGCCACGCCGGGCGTATAGGCCAGGGAGAGATCTTCCTTCGTCTCCACCGGCACGCGGGAGGTGATTTCAATCTTGCCCTTCCATTGCGCGTGTTTGCGCAGGGATTCCTTTGCGTAATCCATGGTTCCAGTCTCCTTCTATGCAGTTTTGAGCGCGCAGGCGTGGAAAACGCCCATGGGCGCGGTTTTTCATATATATTGTACACCGGGCAGATTAAGCAAAAACTTCCGGCGTCCCATAAAAGCGTTAATTCTCTTGTCTTCTTTCCCTGCACGCCCGTCTGTGGCGATTCTGTGTAAAATGTGCCATACTGGCAGGGGAGGAAAAGTATGAAAGCGCGAAAAAAGCGGGCGGAGATTGCCAGAGACGACCTTTGGAAGTGGATTTGCGGCATAGCGGCCGTGTTTGCGCTGATGGGACTACTTATGGCCTATATCACGCAGTTCTACATCGGCGTTTACAGCGGCCCTTCCACCAGCGTCCACGGCGTGCTGGAGGGCGTTTCGCTTGGCAGCAGCACAAGCCGGTCGTTCAGCGCACATATTGAAATGTATATCGGCGGCGGCTATTACATAATCACACAGGACAGCTTTCAGCGCACGCCCTACGGCGCTTCCATGACCGCCGCCGAGCTGCGTGCCTATCTGAAGGCGCGCATCGGCGCGGATGTGTCGCTGGAATACGTGCGCACCAGCTGGCTGGATTCGCGCTGTGTGATTGGCCTTGTCGTGGACGGCGTGGAACTGATCGACGAAGATGCAGCCCGCGCCGGAAACATTGAATACGAAGCGCTGGGCCGCCGCGTCAGCATGGCCGTCGCCCTCGCCGCCACCGCCGCGCTCATCCTCACGCCCGCAATCGAGTTGATCCGGCTGCAACGTCTCGACCGGCGGCGGGCACGCCGCGGAAGATAACGCCCATGAAATCTGCGAAAGGCGGTTGACGGATGGAGCAGTTTGAGATGGTGGAAATCCGCATGCTGGCGGAGGAGATGTTCGGCGGGTTCATCGCCAATCCCTGTCTGGACCGGGTGACCGGCGCGGTGGTCAACGCAGGCAAATTGCCAAATCCGATGGATGCGGAGCGCTACCTGCCCCTGCCGCGCTATTCTTGCGCCCATCTGCGCCAGCAGTTCATGCGGGAAATGCACGAGAAGGGGATTTTCTCGGACGCGGACATGGCGCAGTTTTCGCACTGGCCTGATTTTCCACTGGTGCAGGACGAGACGCTCGCGGCGGCGGAGCGCGAATACATCTCGCAGGCGCACAGGCTGTGCGCAGATTTGTGGATGGAGGATACCGCCTACGACCCGCCGGGCCGGACGCGCACACAGGAAACCTACATTGATTACGAGAACAGGCGCAGCCTTGAACTCGCCCAAGCTTGGTGCCGCGAACACGGCCTGCGCTTCTACGACGCCCGCGACATCCCCCTTTCGGAAGAGCGGCAGCGCCGTCTGGAAGCGCTTGAGCGCGAACACCTGGAAAACTGGTACAAACTGCCCGGCGCCCGCAAGCTCTACGCGCCGGAAACCTACGCGCGCATTATGGAAGAAGAACTGCGCAAAATGCACGCGGAATGGCTGCAAAAGCGGGAAGCCTACGCGCGCGCCGTGGCCAGCGGGGAAATGCCGGACGTGGGCGAAGGGCTCTAAGGCAGGGCGACGGCAGCACGCAGGATGCCGCGGCCGTTACAGCCCCAAAGGCTCCGCCGCCTCCCGCAGCAGACGCGCCGCCTCCTCGCGGCTCAAAATATGCTGCGCGGTGCCGTCGCTGGCCGCCTCCACGCACCCGGCGTTCCCGCTTTGCCTTCTGTATGCCCGGGGCGAGCAACCAAATTCCTCCATAAACATACCGGTCATATAGCGCGTATCGGAAAAGCCGCTTTCCAGGCTGATCTCCAGCAGGCTGCGGTTTGTGCCGATCATCAGGGGGCGGGCGTATTCAAAGCGCTTCTTTTTCAGGTATTCCTGAAAACTCATCCCCAGCGTATCGCGGAACAGGTGGGAAAGGTAGGGCATGGTCAGTCCCTCGCGCTCGGCGATTTCCTGAAGCAGCAGCTTGCGCCGGAAGTTTTTGTCGATATAATCCAGTATGGACACAAAGCGCTCGCGGCGGCGGCGGATGGGCATCCATGCCGCCGTGGTGAGTTCCTCGCCGGGCAGCAAGCGGTTCAGCCGCGCCAAAAGATCCGCCACCAGCGCGAAGCAATCGTACTCATAATGGGGCGGCCGTTCTAGGTAGGCTCGCGCCAGCGCCGCGCACAGGGCAAACAGCGCCCTGTACTGCGCCTCATCCGCGATGGCGCGCCGGAGCAGGGGGCCGCCCTGAAAGCGGACGGGCGGCGTTTCGGCAAAAAAGGATTCCAGCAGCCGCGGCGAGATCTGGATGGCCAATATAATCGCGTCCTGCGCCTCGGCGCGGAATTCATGCGCCTCCAATGGGTTGATCCAATAGCCGTCCATCACGTTCAGCGCATACTGTTGCCCGCCCATGCGCAGCGCGGCGCTCCCGCGCAATACAAATCCAGCCTCCAGCTCCGCGTGCATATGCGGCGTGCGCGAAAGCATGCGCACCAGAAACACGTGCATATTGCGAAACTGGGGGTTGGAAACCACTTCGAATTCTCTTGCCATGCGATCCTCCGCCGCGCTGTTATTCAGGACAAATATACCACGCCTCCGCCGCCGCGTCAACGACCAACCGCGCGCATATCGCAAACAAACCGCATTTTGAACACAAAGAACTGCGCGAAAAAGCATCAATATTTGGATAAAATAATAGCAATCGGAGAAACGCGGATATTGGCGAAACCAAAAAATCTATCCTGAGGAGGAACACACAATGTCCAGATTCAAATTTTCCGTCGGCCCCTGGAACGTCCACACCGGCGCCGATTCCTACGGCCCCGAGACGCGCAAGCCCATCGACCTGGAAGCCAAGTTTGCCAAGTTTGCGGAGCTGGGCTTTTCAGCCGTGCAGTTCCACGACGACGACGCCGTGCCGGACATGAACAACATGACCGACGCGGAGATCAAGGAATACGCCCGCGGCGTCAAAAAGCTGTTGGACAAATACGGCCTGAAGGCTGAGTTTGTCGCCCCGCGCCTGTGGATGGATCCCCGCACGCAGGATGGCGGCTATATGAGCAGCCGCGAAGCCGATCGTGAATTCGCCATGTGGCGCTCCTACCGCTCCATCGACATCGCCCGGGAATTGGGCACCGACCTGATCGTTTTGTGGCTGGCCCGCGAAGGCACGCTGTGCGCCGAGAGCAAGAGCCCGGTATGGGCAACCAAACAGCTGGTTGAGGCCATCAACAAAATGCTCGAATACGACAAGGGCATTCGCGTGTGCATAGAGCCCAAGCCCAACGAGCCGATCGACCGCTCCATTTGCGGCACGATGGGCCATGTCATGGCCATTTCCGCCGCCACCATCGACCCCAAGCGCGTCGGCGGCAACCTGGAATCCGCCCATGCCATCCTCGCCGGTCTCGACCCTGCCAACGAAATCGGCTTTGCGCTGGCCTTTGATAAGCTGTTCACCGTTCATTTGAACGACCAGAACGGCATCCGCTACGACCAGGACAAGAGCTTCGGCGTGGAAAACCTGCGCGCCGCCTTCAACCAGGTAAAGGTGCTGATGGAGAACAATTACGGCTCCAAGGGCGAATACGTCGGCCTGGATGTAAAGGCCATGCGCACCACCTCCGACGAGGACAGCTACGAACACCTGAAAAACAGCCTGGCCGTGTTCAGGGCGCTGGAGGAAAAGGCTGCGCGCTGGGACTACGATTACACTGGCAAGCTGATCGCCGATCGCAAGTTTGAGCAGTTGGAGATGTACACCATGAACCTGCTGATGGGCATAGACGCATAAGCGCGCCCCTCCCCCCGCCTGCGTTGCAAATACGCCAAGCCCCCGCGTTCCTTTCCGGAGCGCGGGGGCTTTTGGCTGAAAAGCGGCTGGATTTACGCGGCCCAGGACCAGTCGGCCACGCGGTAGATACCCATCTGGTCGGCTTTAATGCCCCGCAGGTTGGCGTTGGCGCCGATGCCGTTCATCGCCGTATAGAGCGGCACGGTCAGGGCACGGTCGCCCATCACATGCTGTACGGTGCGGAATGCCTCCAGGCGCACTTCCTCATCAATGCTGGTGTGGTTGGCGTCGTAAGCGGCGTTCACATCCGGGTCGTCCATGTGTCCGTAATTCTGGCTCTGGCCGCCGCGATAGAGGGCGTAAAGCTCCTCAAGGTCGGCCATGCCCATGGAGAAGGTGACCAGGTTGATGTCGAAATCGCCGCCCTTGAACACGTCTTCAAACCAGGCGTTGGACTCCATCAGCTCGATGCTGAGGTTGATGCCGACATCGGCAAGGTAGGCCTGCACGATTTCCAGAGGACGGGAGTACTGGATGTTGGAGCAAGCGCGCACGGTCAGATCCAGACCATCGGGATAGCCGGCCTCGGCCAGAAGCTGGCGGGAGAGTTCCGGGTCGTAGGCGGGGCCTTCGTAGTCGAAGTCATAGCCGGGCACAAAGTTGGCGTAAATCGCCTGCGCCACTTCGCCGTTGCCCTCGATAGCGCCGATCATCACGCCTTCCTTGTCGATCGCATGCGCGACGGCCAGGCGCAGGTTCTCATCGGCAAAGATGCCGTCGAAGTTGAAGATAATCCAGGTGGTGGAGTTGCCCAGCACCTCGTCATATTGCAGGTTCGGGTCAGCCTGCACGTTGGGTACGTCGGCCTGCGGGATCATGGTGTGCACGTCGATTTCGCCATTCTGCAGCGCCAGGGTGGCCACGCTGGTATCGGTCAGGATGCGGAAGGTGACATCATGAATCGACGGCTCGCCCTGGAAGTAGTTTTCATTGGCGGTGAGCACGATGCGGTCGCCGGTCAGCCATTCGACAAACTGGTAAGCGCCGGTGCCAATGGGGTTGCGGCCAAAGTCCGCGGATTCCTCATAGGCGGCCTGCGGGAAGATCACCATGTAGTCGGAGGAGACGCACTCCAGCGCCGGGCCGTACTCGAAGTCAAAGTGCAGCACTACATGCGTATCGTCAACAACTTCCATGCTGTCCATTGCCGAAGTGGCAGTGTCGGCATAGCCGGCGTTGATGATGGTGTTGTAGGAGAACGCCACGTCCTCGGTGGTCATGGGCTCGCCGTTGTGGAAGGTGACATCGTCGCGCAGGGTAAACATCAGGTCGGTATTATCATTTTCCCAGGTCCACTCGGTGGCCAGGCAGGGTTCATAGGTGCCCGCTTCATCGCCCTTGGCGATCAGCGTGTCAAAAATCTGTCGGGAGACCATGTTGACGGACGTGGACGCGGCCAGGCCGCCGCAGAGCGTGCTCGGTTCGCTCCACAGGGCGATGACGATATCGTCGCGCGTTTCCTCGGCTAGCGCCGGTACGGCGGCGACACCCAGCAGCATCGCGAGCGCCAGCAGCATTGCGGCCAGTGACTTCATTCTGCTCATTTGTTTGCCTCCTTTGGTTTATTGTTCAAGCGCGGAAAACCGCGCGGAACAAGCGGTTCAATCGGCCAGGCAGGCGCAGAAGTGCCCGCCGCCCCGGTCGGTAAGCTGCACATCCTGCCCGCGGCAGGCATCCGTGGCCTTCGGGCAGCGCGCCGCAAAGCGGCAGCCGGGCTTGGGATCAATGGGACTGGATACCTCGCCTTTCAAAATTTCCCGGCGCATGCCCCGGCGGGAAAGGTTCGGAACCGGGATCGCCTGCAAAAGCGCCTGCGTATAGGGGTGCAGCGGGTTGGCAAAAATGGCCTTGGCCGGGCCGCGCTCCACACAGCGGCCGAGGTACATCACGGCAATTTCATCAGAAATATGCTTGACGACGGAAAGATCGTGGGTGATGAACATATAGGCCAACCCCCGGTCACGCTGCAAATCCATCAGCAGGTTCAGGATCTGCGCCTGGATGGACACATCCAGCGCCGAAACCGGCTCGTCGCAGACGATGAACTGCGGCTGGAGCACCAGCGCGCGGGCGATACCAATGCGCTGACGCCGGCCGCCGTCCAATTCATGCGGGTAGGCGTTGACCAACCGCGCCGCCAGGCCGACGGTATCCATCATCTGAAAAACGTCGTGCTCCAGCTCGGCTGAGCTTTTGCGCAAATGGCCGGCCACGAGCGGTTCCGCGATGATCTCATAAACGGTCATGCGCGGGTTGAGGCTGGCGTAGGGGTCCTGGAAAATGATCTGGGCGCGGTTGCGGAATTGCTTGAGTTCCGGCTTGCCCATCTTGGTGACATCCTCGCCGTCAAACAGCACCTCGCCGCTGGTCGGCTCCAACAGGCGCAACACAGCGCGGCCCAGCGTGGATTTGCCACAGCCGCTCTCGCCGACAACGCCCAAGGTTTGCCCGGGGCGAATGGCCAAATCCACATCGTCCACGGCATGCAAAAGGCCGCGCGGGGTATTGAAATACTTCTTCAAATGCCTGGTTTCCAGCAGGTATTTCGTATCAGCGCTCATGCCTCGCCCTCCTTATCAAAGCGGTGGCAGCGGATCATGTGGCCGCGCGCGTCCAGATGCGCCTGGGGATGCTCCGTCTTGCAACGCTCCGTGCAATAGGGGCAGCGCGGGTGGAAGCTGCAGCCGCCGGGCAGGTCGGACGGGTCGGCGATCATGCCGTCGATGGGGCGCAGGCGTTCGGTTTCCACGTCCAGGCGCGGGATTGAGCCAAACAGCCCTTCGGTATAGGGATGGTGCGTATCGCCCTCAAAGAGCGCTTCGACCGTGCCCATTTCCACAATTTCGCCGGCGTACATCACCGCCACGCTGTCGCAAGTTTCGGCCACGATGCCCAGGTCATGGGTAATCATAATCATCGACGTGCCGAGCTTTTCCTTGAGGTCTGTCATCATTGCCAGCACCTGCGCCTGGATGGTCACATCCAGCGCCGTGGTCGGCTCGTCGGCGATCAGCAGTTCCGGCTCGCAGGCCAGCGAAATGGCGATAACCACGCGCTGTTTCATGCCGCCGGAAAACTGGTGTGGGTACTCGTTTTTGCGCTCTGGCGGGATGCCGACCATGCGGAACATATCGTCTACGCGCGCCTCGATCTGCTGTTTGGTGAGCTTTTTATCGTTGTGCAGTTCCAGTACTTCGGCCACCTGCCGGCCCACGGGGATAACCGGGTTGAGGCTGGTCATCGGGTCCTGGAAGATCATGGACAGGAGCCGGCCCCGGTAAGCGCGCATGTCCGCCTCGCGCAAGGAAAGCAGGTTGGCGCCCTCAAAATTGATCGCGCCGGATGTAATCTTGCCGATTCCCTTGGGCAGCAGGCGCAAAAGGCTCAACGCCAGCGTGGTCTTGCCGGCGCCGGTTTCACCGACCAGCCCCAAGGTCTGTCCGCGGCCAACGGAAAGGCTTACGCCGTTGACCGCCTTGACCGTCATTTCGTCGGTGTGGTATTCCACGCTGAGGTCTTTAACCTCGAGCAGGGCCTTCTCGGACATTCAAATTCCTCCTCAGTTCTTCAGCTTGGGATCCAGCGCGTCGCGCAGGCCGTCGCCAATCAGGTTCAGCGACATGGCCGCGATCATGATGGCCAGCCCGGGAAAGATCACGAGGTACGGGTAATTGCGCATGTACTGGCGGCCGTCGGAGAGCATCGTCCCCCACTCCGGCGTCGGCGATTCCACGCCCAGGCCGATATAGCTCAGCCCGGCGATGGCCAGGATCGTGATCGCCAGGTTCAGCGTCGCCTGCACGATGATCGGCCCCAGCGCGTTGGGCAATATGTGCCGCAAAAGGATGCGGCCATCCGATGTATTGCAGGCGCGCGCCGCCTCAATGTATTCCTGCCCGCGGATGGGCAAAATGGCGGAGCGGAACACGCGCGTAAAGCCAGGAATGACGCCCACCACGCAGGCCAGACCGAGGTTGAACATGCCGTTGCCCAGCGAGGCGACGATACAAATGGCCATCAGGTTAAACGGCAGGGCGTAAAATATATCCATCACGCGCATGATGATATTGTCCACCATGCCGCCGTAATAGGCGGCGATTGCGCCCAGCAGCGCGCCAACCACCGTGGCGATGGCAATGATGATCAGCGAGGCCGAAAGCGAAATGCGCGTGCCCCATACCACGCGGGCGAGCACATCGCGGCCATACTGATCGGTACCGAAAGGATGCTGCCAGCTCGGGAACTGCAACCGCTCGCGGATGTTCTGGCCAGTGACGTCCGCGGCGTAATCGAGAAACAGCGGGCACAGAAGCGCGAGCAGCACCAGGATAATCAGTATGATCAGCCCCGCCATGGCGGTTTTGCTCTTGGCAAAGCGGCGGCAGACCGAGCCGATCTGGCTGCGCTTCTTGTATTGACGGAGGCCGCCGGCGGCGGCGTTGCGCGCTTGACTCATATTAACTCCTCGCTTTCCGCGCCATGACATACTGGCTCTTGAGCCTCGGGTCGATGTAAACGTATAGCACATCCACAACCAGATTGATGATGCTGGTAATCAAGGCGATGAACAATACCTCGGCCATGACCATCGGCACGTCAAGCTGGCGCACGGACGTAATCGCCAGGGAGCCGAGGCCATTGAGCATGAACACCTGCTCGATGATGACCGTGCCGCCCAGCAATGCGGCGAAGTTCATGCCCACGATGGTGACGATGGGCAACAGCGCGTTGCGCAGGGCATGGCGCAGGATTACCTGCCGCTCGTTGGCGCCCTTGGCACGCGCCATTTTGATATAGTCGGCGCGGATGACCTCCAGCATACTCGAGCGCGTCATGCGCACAAGCGTTGCCAGGTATGAGGCTGCCAACGTGATCCATGGCAATATATATCCGGATATCTCGTTATTGCCCATGGCTGGCAACCACGAAAGCTGCAGCGCAAACAGCAGAATCAGCAGCGTGCCCAGCCAGAACGCTGGCATGGAGGAAAGAATCAGCGCGCCGGTAAGCGTTACATTGTCCAGCAGTGAATACTGCTTCACCGCCGAAAGGATGCCCACCGGGATGCCGATGGCCACCACCAACACCATTGCGCCCAGCGCCAGGCGCACCGTGGTCAAAAGCCGGGCCACGATTTCATTGAGCACCGGCAGGTTCGTGCGCCAGGAAGTGCCGAAATCGCCTTGCAGGGCATTGACGATATAGTTGAAATAGCGCGTCCAGAACGGCTGGTTCAGCCCCATTTCCTCACGCAGGTTCTCCAACGCCTCCGGCGTGGCGCGCATGCCCAGGATGATCTGCGCCGGGTCGCCGGGCGAAAGTTCCATCATGCTGAATACCAGCAGGGAAATGCCCAGCACCACCGGGATCATCAGCAAAAGCCGCTTAAGTATGTATCGGGCCATGTATACTACCTCCCGAGCGCGAACCTTTGGTTCCGCAATGTTGACAATGCTTTGTATTTTTAGTAATATAGAAAAAGGATGGATCATCCGTCAAACGCGTTCAATAATATGGTTTTAATCATACATTGAACACGTTCGATTGTCAAGCCTTGGATTCCACATTTTTCTTAAAATTTGCAATTTTACATTTTTAATATTGCAAAATAGATTGATTGCGGAAAGACGTTCGCTTTTCGGAAAGGATGAGGGGTATAAATGAATAAGCGGGAACAGAGCATTTACAACATCATGTGCGCCGCGCTTGCGCTTTTTCGGGAAAACGGCTTCCGTGATACGAACGTGCGGCAGATTGCCGAGCGGGCGGATATCTCGTTGGGCATGGTCAACCACTATTTTGGCAGCAAGGAAGCCCTGGGGGCGCAGCTTCTCTCCCTGCTGGATACATATGCCGTCGGTTCCCTGAAGGGACATTTGTCATTTCCAGCCGACCCGATTTTATACGACCTTGTGAGCGTACGGGTGCTGTTTGAATTCATGTCTACACACGGCTATTGGAGTTTTTATTTGGATTCCTTGCGCTACGACTTCTTTTTTAAGCACCTGTTCAGCCACCCCCCGGTACTGATTGACGAATTAAAGCGCATCTACCATTTTGAAGCCAGCCAGGATGCCATTTTGCTCTATTCCAAATACATGCCCTATATGATGGAAAAGACGGTAATTCTCAAAAAGGCGGAAGGGCTTTTCCCCACCATCCCCTATGAAGAAGTGCCCTATATGATCTGCCACGCCGCCATGAGCCACTTTATCCCCGAAGCCGATATACGCGCCCGCGATGAGGACAGCAAGCGCATCGCCCGTGAAATCGGCAAAACGCTGGAGGATTATCCGCCGCGGGATATGATTGCCGATTTTGCCTGTCACTTTGCCGATCTTGGGCAGGAAGGGTCCTCCTATATGCAGAGTTTCTGGATCAGCCAGCTCTCCCCCGCACCGTAAGCCCCTTTTCCTTCCGCGCCCGTCCGGGCGTTTTTTTGCGAAGAATTCATGCGGAGCAGTTGACAAATTTGCAATTTCTGATATACTAAAAATCAAACATGTTCAATAAATTCTATTCACTGGGAAAGGAAGGAAATTCCATGGATTTGAACAAAATGGAAGAAGTCCGGAATTTTACCGGGCATAAATACCTGATCCGCATGATGGAACCGGGCGATTGGTTGCGCCATTATAACGAGGGCGACGAAGTGGTCAACGATTTCATCCTCCCCCGCGGCCCCCGCCAGAAGGATGAATTTTCCGATACCGTGTACCACAAAAACGCCACCGTACCTTACCACTGGCATGAGCATGGCTTTGAAACCTTTGAAATTGCCCGCGGCAGCGTGGATTGTGTCATTGACGGCAAGCACTTTATCGCCAAAACCGGCGATTTGCTGCACATCCCGCCATATACGGCGCATGGCTTTGTTTTTCTGGAGGAAGGCACCATCTGGCGCGAGCTATTTCAGGAAATGGACATGTCTGGCGGCATTTTTGAAAAGAATATTGTCAATGCCTACTATGATTCCATGAAGGAAGATCCCGCGTTCATGGCCATGTACCGTTCCGGCAAGACAATGCGGCGCGAGGAGCCGGCCGTATGGAGCCAGCCTCCGGTGGATCACAGCCAGGTGTTCCAGTGCCGCACGCCGGACTTTGCCTGGGCGCGCCACGAAGGCGAAGGCTATTCCATCCAGCTCAAAATCTGCAAGTGGGAAACCGCCGGCTGCAAGGAAATCTGGCACGCCGATTTGAAAAAGGGCTTGAAGGTGGAATACGCCTATCCGCACCGCGGCTACGATATGTTCTACGTGCAAAAAGGCAGCCTGGAGGTCACCATTGATCACAGCTATGAGAGCGCCGAACCGCAAACATTCGTCGCCGGCCCGGACACGATCATTGATATTCCCCCGTACCACACTTACACCATCCGCGTGCTGGAGGATGCGGCGCTGTACAACTACGGCGGCGAATATGACCTGAAGGCATGCTTGGAAGATCTGGCCTCTGTCAAGCGCGACGCGCCCGAGCGCATCGCCGCCAAAGAGGACTATCTGGCGTTTTTACGCCAATACGGCGTGTATGCCACTAATATGACCTTCGAAGGCTGATAATCCCCCCTAAAAGCGCCCCATCCCCGGTTTACCGGGGATGGGGCGCCCAGACCATTGACAAACTCCTGTCAATGGTCAAAAAATTTTTGGAGAAGGGGGAAGAACCAAAAGGGAAAGAGGCTGAACGTGTCGAAAATATATATACCAAACAAACCAGGCGGTGGGAAAGATGCTCAAA
>DVFZ01000046.1 GCA_018712945.1 Candidatus Pullichristensenella stercorigallinarum
CAAAACAATCTCAGGCTGGCAAAAAAGGTTGGCAGAACCGCCTGTAAAATCATTTCCGGCGAGAGGTTGAAAACCCGTTGGGTTTTCAAGTCGGCAGGGCCGACCGATTTTGACGATTTGAAAAATCGTCAAAATCGCCTCATGTGCGGCGGAACCGCAGATATTTTTGCGCAGGCAAATCTTATTTGCCGGAGAAAAAATATCTACCTTGCAATTTTTGCTTGTGTCGCGCAGCGGCGCGAGCAAAAATTGGAGAGGGTGGCAAGGCGCAGAATCCGCAGGATTCTGTGGTTTCGCCAAGGGCGAAACTGCCACGCCTCAAATTGAAAATTTGAGGCGCGGTACCCGGCGGGGGAGATACTCCCCCGTCCGCTGAAATCTGGAGGGGGAGGCGAGGGAGATGGAGGAAAAGATCCTCATCATCGAAGATGAGGAAAAACTGGCCCGCTTTATCGAGCTGGAACTGGAACACGAGGGCTACCGCGTGGAAAAGGCGACCGATGGCCGCGACGCCCTGGCAATGGCCGAGCGCGGCGACTATGATTTGCTGCTCCTGGACGTAATGCTGCCCGGCATGAGCGGCATGGAGCTTTTGCGCCGCCTGCGCCGCACAAAGCAGACGCCGGTGATTATGGTTACGGCGCGCGACGCGGTGATGGACAAGGTGACCGGCCTGGACATGGGCGCGGACGACTACATCACCAAGCCCTTTGAAATCGAGGAACTGCTGGCCCGCATCCGCGCGGCGCTCAGAAAGCGTTCCGGGGCGGCGGCGGGGGAAGGGCTGCTCACTTCGGGCAAGCTCACCTTGGACCCGGCCCGGCATATCGTGCGCTACGGCGAGGAAGAAATTTCCCTCACCAGCCGCGAATTCGACCTTTTGCAGGCGCTCATGGAAAACCGCTCGCTGGTTTTGCGGCGCGAACAGCTTTTGTCCAAGGTATGGGGCTACGACTATATGGGCGAGACGAACGTGGTGGACGTCTATATCCGCTACCTGCGCTCCAAGATTGATGAAAAATTTGACGTGAAGTATATCCACACGGTTCGCGGCGTGGGCTATGTGTTCCGCGATGCGGAAGCATGAGCGAGAGCCGCCGCGTCACCTCCACGGCCCGGAGCATTCAGCGCTCGTGGCTGTGGAGGCTTTTCAAGTTGTATTTCTGGCTGAACATACTGCTGATTGTCCTGGCGGCGGTGGGCTTCTGCTTCTATCAGGAGCTTGCGGCGCTGGGCGACGGCTGGACGTCCGGCCTTTCCCGCACGCTGGAAATGGGCGCGGAAGGGGAATTTTTCGACCGCGTGCGCGGCGCGACCTATGTCTTTTACAGCCCGGAGGGGGAGCGTTACGCGGCGGAAGTGGCGCCCTTTTTCGACGCGGCCGCGTCCATGGCGGGCGCGCTTTTGACCTTTGAGGCGCTTTCGCTTCTGCGGCAGATGCTCTTTGGCGGCCGCCGGGCGCGCCGGTTGCTCAAGCCCCTGGATGAAATGGCGCGCGCCACCCGCGCCCTGCTGGAAAAACAGCAGACCTTCGAGCACGCCGCCCTCGACGACGAGCGGCTGCACGATTTGGAAGACCGCATCAAGTCCATGCGCCCGGAGGAGACGTTGCGCACCGGCGACCGCGATTTGCGCGGCCTGGAGGACGCCGTCAACAGCCTGCTTGCCCGCCTGCACGAGTCCTACCAACGCCAGGGGCAGTTTGTTTCCGACGCCTCGCATGAGCTGCGCACGCCCATCGCCGTCATCCAGGGCTATGCCGGCATGCTCGACCGCTGGGGCAAGAGCGATGAAAAGATTTTGGACGAGGGCATCGCCGCCATCAAGTCCGAAAGCGAATATATGAAAAAGCTGGTGGATCAGCTTTTGTTCCTGGCCCGGGGCGACATGGGCCGCAGCCAGCTGGATATGAAAATCCTCAACGTATCCGAGCTGGTCAAGGAAGTCTACGAGGACGCCCAGCTCATCGACCGCGGGCACGACTGGCGCATTGAGACCGAGGAGGGCGCGACGGCGCTGGCCGACCACGACATGCTCAAGCAGTGCTGCCGCGTGCTTTGCGACAACGCCACCAAGTACACCCCTGCCGGGGGCATGATTCGCCTGCGCGCCCGCCGCGGCCCGGACGGCGGGGCGATGATCGAGGTGCAGGATTCCGGCATCGGCATCAGCCGTGAGGACGTATCGCGCGTGTTCGACCGCTTCTACCGCTCTGACCCGGCGCGCGGGCGCAGCAGCGGCGGCGCGGGGCTGGGGCTTTCCATTGCCAAATGGATTGTGGAAAGCCACGGCGGGCATTTCGAGGTGCTCTCCCGCGAGGGCATCGGCACACGCTTTACCGTGGTGCTGCCACCGCCCAGACAGACGGCGCAGGAAAGCGCCGGCGCCACCCACGGCCGTCCTGCTCGCTGAAGGGTAACCGAAAAATCGCCGCGCGCGGACGCAAACGTGGGGGTTCCGCCCGATTCGACGCCTTCGGGGCAGACAGTGCCCGGTGGCGGCCATCATGGCGCGATTTTCCCTGAAAACGGATATCCGGCAAGCGGCTTGGCCTCGGCGCGTTTGCGCCTCCCGCCGTCCAAGCGCGCCGGAACAAACCATTCCCTGCGATATGAGCGCAGCCCCTGCATCCGGTTCAGGACGCAGGGGGCTGAGCACTGACAAAGCCCGCAAACGCGAAAATTGCCCTGATCAATATAGATCAGAGGCAATTTTTCCTTTCTGCGTCAGCCGCGCTTGCCGCGCGTGGTCGCTACGGCTGTGCAAGCGCGCTTGTTTGCAAGTTTGCTTCCTTATCTTGCGGGCTTTCTCATCACCTTGGCAGTCTGTTGACGTTGTTAACTTCTTGCCTCCTGTATCCAGTTCAGGACGTAGAGAGGACGGCTTTCAACCGCGCGCTTGGCTCGCGCGCGCCGGCTTCCAGCGGCCCACGGCCAAAACCAGCACGATGAGCGCCACCGTCAGCGGCGCAATCCAGGCGTGGTAGGCGATTTCGTAGTACACGCCGCCCTCGCCGGGCTGGGGCAGGGGCACAGGGTCGTAGGGCAGGCCGTTGTCCGCCGCCAGGCCGCGCACGTTGAGCATGTTGATCACCGGCACGCCCCGGGCCGCGTATTCGTACATCAGCCCGCGGTTGGCGGTGGTCGGTATGCGCGGCGGGTCGGTCACCAGGCCGTTGGGAAAGTCCAGCGTATAGGCGCTGGTGCCGCTGTTGGCGCTGGCCCCGCCCACGTTGACAAAGCAGTCCACATCCTCGCCGAAAAGTTCCAGACGGCGGGCGATGCTCTTTTCCAGGTCGTTGTAGTCGATAAACTCCACGCCCTCCTCCGCCGCCAGCGCGGCGATGACCTCGCGCGCCTCGGGAAAGAGCAGGCTTTCGCCATAGTCGTTGTCGCCGCCGGGCGACACGGCCAGCAAACCGTAATCCACCACGCCGTTTTCCCGCATGATGCGCATGATGCGGCAGATGTTCAGCTCCGGGCGCGTGGCCCCGTGCATGGAAGCGCCGAACGAGGCGATGACGTCCACATCCAGCTCCATTTCCGTGGCGGCGCACAGCGTGGCGATCAACAGCCCGGGAAACGAGCCGCTGGCGCCCACGGCCACATGGTCGCCGGCTTCCAGACCCGCTTCCTTGAAGTAGCGCACCAGCAGCGCTGCAAAGTTGGGGTCGAGCGATGTGCGCTTGGCTTCGATCAGGCCGGAGGTGGTGGTCAGCGGCGTCCACTCGGGGCCGATCAACCCCGTGCCGTTCAAGTCCGTCTCCTCGATGGCGATGCCCTCCGCTTCGACGACGCCCAGCAGCACTTCCTCGGCCCATTGCATGCGTTCCGCCGCGGCAAACTGCACCTGTGCGTAAGGGGTGGGAGCCTGCCGCCGCGTCAGCCACAGGCCGGCAAACCCGCCCACGGCGACGGCCAGCGCCAGCGCGATGTACCCCCAGTGGATTTTTGCCCGGACAGTCTTCTTCATAGGTGAATCCCCGCCGTTAAAATCAGCCGGATGACCAGCGCGCACAAAAGCACCATCAGCACCGTGCGCCAGATGCCCTGCTTGCACATATCATTGGCCAGCAGCCCGGGAACGATATAGCCGACAACGCGCAAATCCTGCGATATGCCGCTGATATAGTAAGAACAGCTTTCGTACAGCCAGCCCAGCAGAAGGCCGAGGATCACCGTGAGCATGAAGCGCCGACGCCCGTAAAGGATGACCAGGCGGCCGATGAGCTTTGTCAGGCCGTATACCACCAGCGAAAGCGCCAGGGTGGAGAGTATGCGCCAGGGCTGTTCCACATAAAAGGCCAGATAACCCGCCGAAATCAGCCCGCCGGTGAACAGGCCCAACAGCTCGGTCGAAAGAAAGCCCAGTATGATGCTCAATCCAATGGCCTGTTGCAGCATAAAATCCCGTCCTTTCCCGCGCTAAGCGCTCATTCCCGACGCGCCATCCTCCCGCGCCAGCAGCGCTTCGATGGTTTCGCGCCCGGCCCCGCGGATGTTGCCAAGGCACAGCACTGCGCACCGCGCCGCGCCCCGCTCCTCCAGCCAGGCCAGCGGCGCTTTTTCCAGCCGTGCCGCCGGCGCTTGCGCGTGGCGGGCAAAGTAGCGCGCCACAGCCGCGGCGCGTTCGCCGGTCACGCGCACCTGCGCGCCCCGCGCCGCCAATTCGCGCATCAGCGGCACGAATTCCGCCGCGCGAAAGCCGCGGTCGGCGCGGTTGTTGAACAGCACCCACAGAGGCGCGCCCGCCAAACCCTCTTGCTCCAGCGCCTTTTCCAAGGCGGCGCGCGAAGAATCCGGGTCGTTGGCGGCAAAAGCGTTGACAATCGTGCATTTACCGACCTGGAACGGGCCACACATGCCCACATCCGGCCGCGCCGCGCGCATGCCGCGCAGCGCCGTCTCCCGGGGGATGCCCAAAAGACGCGCCACGCACAGCGCCTGACGGGCGTTGTCCGCAAACATGGGGTAGGGGAACGATTTCAGGTAATCTTCGTCGATTTCCTCCGCCAGCGAGGAAATCCTTTCGGGCGCATAAGCGTCAAAACAGGCCTCGTCGGCCACGACCCGCGCCCCCGCGGGAATGGACAGCGCCAGCGTTTCCGCCGTTTCTTCAATGGTGGAACCAATCTCGCAAACGTGATCCACGCGGGCGTTGGTGAGCACAACGATGGTCGGGCGCACGAATTCTTCGGCCATCATGCGCTGGTTTTCCGGATGCAGCGCCATGCACTCCACCACGGCGGCCTGCGCCCCATCCTGTGCGGCGCGGCGAAAAAACGGGATTTGCTCACGGATGTTGACCGGGCGATTTTTGCGATATTCCTGCTCCGAGCCGTCGGGGAGAATCCAGGCGGCCTGTGTGCCGGTGGTTTTTGCCCAGGTGCGCATGCCCGCTTCGCGCAAAATAGCGGCCAACAGGCGGGTGACGCTGGTTTTTCCCCGCGTGCCGTTGACCAGTATGCGCACCGGGATCGCCCGCAGCGCGCGCCGGTGCAGGATTTTTTCCGCTACGCCCGCCAACAGCAGCAGGGCGGATGCGGACAGGATTACGATGACTGCAAGATTCTTCATATTATTTTGCAAAGGGCGTCGCCAGAGGGGCGCCGAGGGCCGGCGCGAGAAACTTCTGTTATGATAGCACCGCGAATTGGAAATGTCAATCCATGACCAGGCCGGGGCGCAAGACCGCCAAAATGCCTCTGGCACAGGGGTTTTGTGTTCACACTTTCGGCGCGGAAAAGCCATTTACGCTGTTTTTTCCGTTCTTTTTTATGGCTTTATGCGGCTTTTCACGTCATAAATTTATGAAATTTACTGTGAGAAAAATGAGAAAAAATATCATTTTGTATAAAAATGTTATATAATGCAGCCATAAGGTGGTGGTCTGAAGCCGGCCGCTGCCAGAAAGAGGAGGAGAACGTATGAAGAAATTGCTCTCTGTACTGTTGGCTCTGTCGATGCTGCTTGGCTGCGTCGCCTTTGCCAGCGAGGACGACTGGGACACCGAAGCCTATCTGGTTGAGGTTGTCGGTCAGGACTACGGCCCCGCGGCGGAGACCCCTGAGCTGCGCGACGCGGCGGGCACCAACGGCGCAGTCGTTTCCGGCAAGGGCGAGGCCTCTGAAGTGGGCATCGCGGTGCTGGAAGCGGGCGGCAACGCCGTGGACGCGGCGGTTGCCACCGGCCTGGCGATCGGCTATTTTGAGCCCAATGCCAGCGGCCTGGGCGGCGGCGGATTCATGAACATCTGGTTGGCCGACGAGCAGCGCGCTGTGGCCATCTCCAGCCAGTTCCCGGCCCCGATGAACGTGACCGAGGACTACTTCGCCGAGCTGTTCGACGAGGATGGCAACATCGACAACGAAAAGCGCGCCGAGTTCCAGGCTTCCGGTAAGTCCGTCAGCATCATGAAGGCGCTGGCCACCTACCAGGTCGCTTTGGACAACTACGGCACCATGACGCTGGCTGAGATTATGCCCTACGTCATCGAAGCCTGCCAGCAGGGCATCCGCGTGACCCAGAACTTCAAGTCCCTCTACGACAGCTCCTATTCCAAGCTGATCAAGTCCGAGGGTTCTCAGGAAGTCTGGTTCAAGGATGGCATCATCCCCTACGAGCTGGACGAGGTCATCTACAACGAGCCCCTGATCGAAACCTTCGAAAAGATCGCCGAGGAAGGCATTGAGTACTTCTACACCGGCGAACTGGGCCAGAAGATCATCGACGCCATCCAGGCGGACGGCGGCGTGATGACCATGGAAGACATGGAACAGGCCATGACCGACGTGCTGGTCATCGAAGACCCGGTCGAAGTTACCTATCGTGGCTATCGCCTTTACAGCATGCCGCTTCCCAGCTCCGGCGGCGTGATCCTGGGCGAAATCCTCAACATCATGGAGAACGTTGACGTTGCTTCCATGGAGCACAACTCTGCCGAGTACATCCACGTGCTCAGCGAGGCCATGAAGCTGGCCTACGCCGACCGCGCCGAGTACCTTGGCGACCCTGCCTACGTTGACGACGAACTGGTCGAGGCGCTCAGCTCCAAGGACTATGCGCTTGAGCAGTACAACAAGATTTCCGAAACCCCGAACCTCGACCCCGTGGCTGGCAACCCCTACGCCAATGAGGGCCCGAACACCACCCACATCAGCGTTATCGACAAGGATGGCAACATGGTCGCCATGACCCAGTCCATCAACTCCCACTTCGGCTGCGGCATCACCGTGGACGGCGTCGTGCTCTCCAACGGCCTGATGAGCTTTGACCTGGAGCCCGGCCATCCCAACTCCATCGCTCCCGGCAAGCTCTCCCTCTCCAGCATGACCCCCACCATCCTGCTCCGGCCCGACGGCACGCCGATGCTGGTTTCCGGTTCTCCGGGCGGCACCTACATCATCGCCTGCATGGCGCAGACCATCATCAACCTGGTTGACTTCAACCTCCCCATCACCGAGGCTGTCTACTCCCCGCGCGTAGCCGGTACCGATGGTGGTAAGACCCGCATCGAGGGCCGCCTCGATCAGGAAGTCATCGACGAACTGACCGAGATGGGCCACGATATCGAGATCACCAAAGACTACGACCCGAACATGGGCTCCTCCAACAGCATTGTGGTGCTCGACGACGGCACCTACCATGGCTGCGGAGACCCGCGCCGCGACTCGCAGTGCGCAGCCTACTGACGAACTGACGACCGCGCGGAGGGATGAGCTCATCCCTCCGCGCCTGTCTAAGGCAAGTCCGCTCGGGCCGAGGCGTGAGGATGCCTCTTGCGCCATCATGCCGCCACGCCCGTGCTTTGTTTCCTGAATCAAAATCAAGGAGGATAGGACCATGAAAAAGTTGCTTGCTCTGCTTCTTTGCCTGCTGATGGCCATGTCTATGTCGGTTGTCGCCTTTGCCGAGACCGCCGAGGAAGCGCCCGCTGAGGAAGCTGCCGCCGAGGCCCCTGCCGAGGAGACCGCGGAAGAACCTGCCGCCGGGGAAACTGCTGAGGAAGGCGCTGTCACCATCTCTCTGCCCATCCTGATGACCTCCGCCGGCCAGAGCGCCGATGTGCAGATGTTCAACGCCATCGCTTCCCGTTCCGGCGTTGAGGCCACCGCCCGCGAGCTGGTTGAGGCCGATGACATCGAAGTTGGCGAATACAACACGCTGGTAATCGTAGTTGGCGGCAGCTCCAAGGGCTTGGGCGCGGCCGGCATCGACGCCGAACAGGAACAGGCTCGTGTGGACGCCATCATCGAAAAGCTCAAGGATTCCGTGACCATCGTAGTTGCCCACATTGGCGGCCAGGCTCGCCGCGGCGAGCTGAGCGACGGCTTCATCAATGCCGTTCTGCCCTATGCGCAGTATCTCATCGTTGTTGAAGAAGGCGACTCTGACGGCCTGTTCAGCAACTATGCGGCTGAGAACAACATCCCCATCTCCATTTGCCCCGACATCGCCAGCGTCGGCGAGGTGTTTGCTGGCCTGATCAGCGGCTGATACGTACGATAAACAGATAGGAGAGGCCACTCTATGGATAAAGAACTTCTGTTATTCATCCTGATGGTTGGATCCTTCATGATCAGCTGCTTTGCATTGAAATTGCCCAGCGGCATGGGTATGGTCATCGCCGCGGTGGTTGGCGCGCTTGCGGGAGGCTTTGGCGTTCCGGTTAAGCAGCTCGTGGAAGGCTCAATGTCCATGTTGGACACTGTGCTGGTTATCGCCGCGGCAATGGTTTTCATGAAGTGTATTCAGAACTCTGGAGCGCTCGACGACATAAACAGCGCCATCATACGAAAATTCCATCGGTTCCCGGCGCTGTTGCTTCTGTGCCTGATGGTTGTGGTCATGTTCCCCGGTATGATCACCGGTTCGTCCACGGCGGCCATCATCAGCGCGGGCGTTCTTGTTTGCCCCATTCTTATTGAAATGGGTATCCCCAAGGCCAAGGCCGGCGCGTTCATCGCCCTGGGTGGCATGTTCGGCGCCACGGCCCCGCCGGTCAACATGGCGGTTATGGCCATCGGCAGCGGCATTGATATCCCGTATTCGGGTTTTGAGCTGCCCCTGATCCTTCTTTCGTTCCCCCTGGCGTTTGTCACGGCTATTTTCCTTGGCTACCGCGACGCCAAAAAGTCCGACCTTGCCGCCATGGCGCAGAAGTATGAAGTGGCGCGTCAGAACGAAGAACACCCGCGCAGCCTGTGGATCAGCCTGATCCCCCTGATCGTGATGGTCGTTCTGATGGTGCTTCCCAACATCTTCCCGCAGCAGGTCCCCAGCGTGGGTATGACGGTCATCTTCCTGATCAGCGCCATCGTCAGCCTGTTTACCGGCAAGCGCCGCGTCAACGTTCTCCAAACGACGCGCGAGGCCATTGACAGCAGCCTGCCGGTCATGGGTATCCTCATGGGCGTGGGCGCTTTCATTGAAGTCATGACCCTCACCGGCTTGAAGGGCTACGTGGTCGTAAGCTGCCTGAGCCTGCCGGATACGCTGCTGTACGTGGCGATCCTGGTCACCATCCCGCTCTTCGGCGCGATTTCGTCGCTGGGTTCAGCTTCTCTGCTGGGCGTGCCGTTCGTATTGGCGCTTATCAGCAGCGACCAGATCATCGTCACGGCCGCCATCGCCTCCCTCGCCTCCATTGGCGAGCTGGTGCCGCCCACCGCGCTTGCGGGTATCTTCGGCGCGGAAGTGGCCGGCGTGGACCGCTACTCCAAGGTGCTACGCAAGTGCCTGATCCCGGCGCTGCTCATCATCGTGGTCAGTATGCTGTTCATCATCTTTGCCAACCCCATCGCGTCGATCCTCGGCTGATTAAGCCGATAAAAATGCAAGGAGGAAAGTTATGCTCACTTGGATTTATAGGATCATCGTCGTCCTGGTCGCGGTGCAGGTGGTCGTCTGCATGTTCCACGAAAAGAGCTGGAAGAAACAGTTCAATGGCGTGCTGGTGCTCATCCCCTTCATCCTTCGGGCACTGATGATCAAGTGAAAGGTGGCGAACCATGAAAAAGAATCAGATTGTAGCCATAATCATGCTGGTTGTGGTCGCCGCCGGTTGCTTTATTTCCGGTAAGGCCTTTATGGCCACCTGGGAGGAAGATGTCATCATTCCCGGCCCTGGGGTTACCGAGGTTCGCATGCTCAGCGAGTACTTTCCGGGCCTGGAAGGTACTGCTGGCGACACCGAGATCTATGTAATGGAGGGCGAGGAGGAAGGCGGCTCGGTGCTGATCCTTGGCGGCACGCATGCCAATGAGATGAGCGGCCACATGACTGCCGTGCTCTTTATCGAGAACGCGCAGGTCGAGGCCGGTACCGTTTACGTCATCCCCCGCACCAACCACAGCGCCGCCACCCACAACGACCCCCAGGAGGCGCATCCCGATACCATCCACATCACCCTGGATTCCGGCGCCGTGCGTGAGTTCCGCCACGGCTCTCGCGCCACCAACCCCATCGACCAGTGGCCGGACCCGGATGTTTACGTCAACTACATGGGTCAGAAGCTGTCCGGCAGCGAGTGCCGCAACATCAACCGCTGCTATCCCGGCAAGGCGGACGGCACGTTGACCGAGCAGATGGCCTACGGCGTGACGCAGTTCATCATTGCCGAATCCATTGATATGACCATCGACTTGCACGAGGCTTCGCCGGAATACCCGACGATCAACACCATCGTTGCCCATGACCGGGCGATGGATCTTGCGTCTTTCGTCGCCATCGATATGCAGATGGAAGGCATCGATATCAGCCTCGAGCGCTCGCCCACCACGCTGCGCGGCCTTACCCACCGCGAGCTGGGCGACCACACCGATACCCTGGCGCTTTTGATGGAAGCGCCGAACCCGGCGCAGGGCCGTCTGCGCGGCGTCACGGATGAGGAATTGATCGTCACCGGTCAGGATGACCTCTACGTCCGCGCTGCAGAGTTGGGTATGCTCTATGTGCCCTTTGATGAAAACGGCTGGCCTCTGGAGGTGCGCTGCGCCCGCCATACCACCGGCGTTCTGACCATGTGCATGGAGTACGGCAACCTCTATGGTGAACCGATCACCATCACGGGTATGCCCACTTACGACGAGCTTTGCGAAAACGGCCTGGGCGCTTACCTGAATGAGCCCACCGAAACGACGACCGAATCTACCTGATGGAGGCATGGCGATGAAAAAGCACGTTGCATTGCGTTGCGTTCTCTCGCTTGCCACGGCTCTTTTGCTGGCGCTGTCGCCCTTTACGACAGCGCTGGCAGAGCCGTCGTCTGAGACACTGCTGTTGGCCGAAGGCACGGCGGCGGAAACGCAGGCGCGCATTGATGATTCTGGCGTGGAGGGGCCAACCATCTTCTTCGTTGCCGGTACGCACGGAAACGAGTGGGCGGGCTACTACGCCGCCGATGAGCTGATGGAGGAGATCTTCCCCACGGCGGGCAAGATCATCTGGGTGCCGCGCGCCAACATCCAGGCCTGCAATATTGAACAGCGCACTGCTGAGGATGAAGTAAACCTCAATCGCGTTTACCCCGGCAATTCCGAGGGCAACCCGGTGGAGCAGGTGGCCGCGGAAATCATGGCGCTGATTGAGCAGGAACAGCCGGTAGCTGTCGTGGATATGCACGAGGGTTACAACTTCTATGGCGTGGACGGCAGCATCGGCAACAGCTTGGTGCTCGGCGCCACGGACGGCTCGTTCATGAACGGGCTGGAAATCATCAGCCGCGTCAACGCTCAGAACGGCGACCATCCGGATTTTACCTTTGACTCCAATGCCCCCGCCGGCAGCCTCAACCACGAGGTATCCACCCGGTTGGGCATCGATACCTACACCATCGAGACTTCGCAGGTGCTGGAGATGGAGGAACGCATTGCACAGCAGAAACTGTTTGTGCATACCATCCTCGATGTCTACGGCATCCCCGTTGAGGAGGAGTCCGCATGATGAATTTCCTGGGCGTCGGAGATAATGTCTGCGACGTTTACCTACACGAAAAGACCATGTATCCAGGCGGCCAGGCACTGAATTTATCAGTCTACATGCGCCGCCTGGGCGCGCGTTCAGCGTACTTCGGGCTGTTTGGCAATGACGAACTGGCCGCGCATGTCTGCGCCGCCCTCGACGCCGAGGGCGTAGACCGCAGCCGCTGCCGCACCGTCCAGGCCCCCAACGGCTATGCGATGGTGGATCTCGTCGATGGCGACCGCCATTTCGTCGGCTCCAACAAGAGCGGCCCGGCGCGCACGCAAAGAATCGTTCGCGCGGAGGATATGCCCCTGCTTGCCGGTTTCGATCTCATCCATACCAGCAACAACAGCCACCTGGATGACTGCCTGGGCCTGCTGCGCGAAAGCGGCGCGCGCCTTTCGTATGACTTTTCCCTTTCCTGGAAGGATGAAAAGCGCTTTGGCGCCGTCTGCCCGCAGGTGGACTTCGCGTTCTTTTCCTGCGGCGATCTGCCCGATGAGGAAGCATGGGCGCTGGCGGAGCGCGCGCAGGCGCTGGGTTGCAAAACTGCCGTAGCCACGCTGGGCAGCCGGGGCGCGCTGTGCCTGCGCAACGGCATGCGCATGCGCCACGCCCTCGAACCGGTGCAGGCCGTAGACACCATGGGCGCGGGCGATTCTTTCGCCGCAGCGTTCCTTTACAGCATCGTAAACGCGGAAAAGCAGGGCGAGGTGGGCGAAGCGGCGTTGCGCGCGGCCATGGAGCATGGGGCGCGTTTTGCGGCGACCACCTGCCTTGTGCGCGGTGCGTTTGGCTATGGCGCGCCCGTTTCCGACGAACAAATTACCAGGATGATGCAGGGCATCATTCGATGAACGGAGGAAGGACAAAATGGAGAATGTACGCAATATCGTCACCGAGGCGCTTGGCAAGATCAAGGAGCGCGGCGGCCTGAAGGCGGTTTACTTTGTGGCCTGCGGCGGCTCGCAGGCGGCCATTTACCCCGGCAAGTACCTGCTGGACGTGGAGGCCAAGAACATCCCCACCAAGATCTACAACAGCAACGAGTTTGTCTACGCCACCCCAGCTTCGCTGGACGAGCGCTGCCTGGTGATTTGCTGCTCGCTGAAAGCCACGGCGGAAACGGTCGAGGCCGTGAAAAAGGCCAACGAAATCGGCGCTGTCACCATCGCCATGACCGGCAACCCCGAGACCGGTATGGCCAAGGTTGGCCAGTATGTCGTTACCTATTCCAATGGTAACGACCAGATCTATTCCCTGGGCAATCAGGCGCAGGTGCTTCGCATTTGCTTTGAAATTCTGCACCAGGTGGAGGACTATCCCTACTACGACGAGGCCATGGCCGCCTATGCGCAGATCGACGAAATCATCGCCGGCGCCAAGCGCGACTGGCTGCCCCGCGCCCAGGCTTTTGCCAAGGCATACAAGGACGATACCATGTTCTACATCCTCGGCGCCGGCCCGCTGTGGGGAACCGCCTATTCGATGGTCAACTGCCATCTGATTGAAATGCAGCAGCGCAACGCCTGCCTGATTCACAGCGGCGAGTATTTCCATGGCCCGTTTGAAACCACGGGCAAGGGCGTGGCGATCGTGCTTTTGATGAGCACCGGCCGCACCCGCTTCCTGGACGAGCGCGTGCTGCGCTTCCTCAACAAGTATGCCGACCACGCCACCATCATCGACGCCGCCGAGCTGAAGCTGGAGGAGCGCCTGGGCAAGCACGTGGCGGAGTTCTTCAACTCTGTAGTGATGATCCCCATTGAGCGCTATTATGTCAGCGTGATGGCCGACGAGCGCGGCCGTTCCATGGATGACCGCACCTATATGTGGAAGGTGGAATACTAATCAAACGCGCCGGCGGTGAAGGAATTCGCCGCGGCGCGTAGAATGTAATCCATAAGCAAACAGCGGGAGGGGAGCGGCGTGCGCGCAGGCGGAAAAATCAAGTCGTTCTTCTCCCGCACAATCCATACGCGCTTTATCGAGCTGCATATGGGCATGCTGACGCTGGGAATGCTTCTGTGTGTGTTGGGAATATTGATGCCCGCCTTTCTCACGGAAGGCGATATGGGCATCTATACCACCCTACGCAGGGCGCTGGCGGAAGATAACCCTACGCAGCTGCTCTATGCGGCGGTGCTTTTGTTGATCCTCAACAGCCTGCGTTCCGCCCCGCATTACCTTGGGTTGTTGCTCCTGATGGAAAGCTGGAAAACGGAGCGGCATCGCTGGGGTTTTTTCCTTTTAAAATACCTGGTTGCGTTTTTCCTGCTGTTGGCCGTATATCAGCTCGTATACGAAATCTATGGCATCCGCTATGTGGTGGAATTTCCGGCGCTGGTGGTGCTTTTGTGCATGAGCGCGCTCAATCGCTTTCCTGTCAGGGGATACAGCAAAGCGCTGCTGTTTTTGCTCTTTATGCTGTCCATACAGAGTATGGACGTCATGCCGGGTTTGACCGACTGGGGCTTTGGCCGGGGCGAAATTTCCATCGACATCAAGCAGGCGGCCGTCATCATGGAGTGCGAACCGATTCTGCTGGGTTTTTGCCTGATGACCAGCCTGATCTTTGCCATCACCATGCTGATGACTGTGCTGCTGATCCTCGATAAACGCCAGATGCGCCTGGCGATGGAGAAGGAAGCCCGCATCGAGTTGCAACTGATGGATGCACGCCTCAAGGCCGTCAGCATGCGTGATACCTTTGAAATACAAAGCCTGGTGCATGATCTCAAAAGCCCCCTGACCGCCATCCAGGGTTTGGCGAGCCTTTCTTCCGCCATCAGCGAGGATAAAACGCTGGTGGAATACCAGCGCCGCATCTCCAGCGCCGCCGACCGCATGAGCTATATGATTTCAGAAATCCTCTACGAAGACTGCCGTCAGCGCATCCGCGTAGGCGAGCTGTTGGAGCGGGTGCGCTCGCAGTATTCCGCGCATGATGGCGCGGCGTTGCTCAAATACGAAAACTACGCGGGCGACCGCTATGTCTGCGTGAATGTTGTGCGCATGATCCGCGTTGTCATCAACCTGTTGGAAAATGCCGCGCGCGCCGTTGGCAGCAATGGCGAGATACGCCTGTGGTCGGAGTCGCGCGTGTCCTATGTGGCCATCTGCGTTTGGGACAATGGGCGGGGCATCCGCCGCGAAAACCTGGAGCACATCTGGGATATTGGCTTTTCCGGGGAAGGCTCCACGGGTTTGGGCCTTTCGTTTGTGCGGCAGACCGTGCAAAAGCACGGCGGAAATGTACGCATCTTCAGTGAAGCTGGAGAATTTACACAGGTGGAACTGCTGTTGCCGGAGGCAAAACCAAATGGAAAAGAAGATACTGATCGTTGACGATGACGCGGATATCCGCTTTACCGTGCGCGAAATATGCAAATTGCGCAAGTGGCGAACGCTGGAGGCGGCCTGCTATGAGGAAGCGGCCCCACTTCTGGAACAGGAACGCCCGGATCTGATTCTGATAGACTATCATATGCCGGGTTTGGATGGCGTGCGCGCCATTCAGGAAATCCGGCGCACGAATTATTCCATACCGATCATCGTTTTAACCATCGAAGAACGCGAGGCCATTGTCAATCGCTTTTTTGAGGCGGGCGCGGACGATTATTCGGTCAAGCCCATCAAGGCGCTGGATCTGGTGGCACGCATCAACACCCATTTGCGCTACCGCGAACAGCTCTACGCCGATGGCTCCAAAAATATCACGCCCCGCACGCTGCGCATGATTGAGGATTGCCTGCGCTCGTTCAATGATCCTGTGGATATCGAAACGCTGAGCGCGAATCTGGACATCAGCAGCAAGACGCTTTACCGCTACTTGCAGTATATGCTGCGCAGCGGCGTAGTGGTGGCCGACAGCAGCTATGGCAAAGTTGGCCGCCCCAAGACTTTTTATAAGCTTCGCCAACAATAGCCGTCATGCGGTCAGGAAAGTGGGGAGCGCAGCGGCGGATGCGTCGGGATTATGCGTTTGAAAGAAGAGGCCGGGGCATTACGCAGCCCGCCCGTGCCTGATAAGGCCGCCGCGGCTGCCGATCGCCTGCGCTATTCTTTTTAAGGGATCCACGGCTGCGGGATACAAAACAACAGCCCCCGCGTTCAAAAGAACGCAGGGGGTTCGCTTGCGTAGAGAGACTCACACGCCCCAGACCAACCAGATGTAGACGTACCCGGCGAGCACAGCCGACAGCGTGAACGGAACGCCGATGCGCAAAAAGTCGCGCAGGCGCACGGTTTCGCCGTTTTTGCGCAGTATGCCGATGGCGGCGATATTGGCGGAAGCGCCGATGGGGGTGAGGTTGCCGCCCAGCGTGGCGCCGGTCAGCAGGCCGAAGTAGAACACATAGGGCTCAATGCCCGCGCCGCCGTTCATCAGCGCCGCGATGCCCTGCACTACCGGCAGCATCGTGGCCACATAGGGAATATTGTCGATAAACGCCGAGAGCACTACCGAGGCAAAGACGATCAGCGTGTACAGCAGGAAGGGGTTATCCCCGGAAACACGGTAGAAAAGGTCCGCCGCCGCGTCGATTACGCCCGCCGTGCGGATGCCCTCAATAACGATGAACAGGCCGAACAGCAAAAGCAGCGTATCGCGGTCCAAGTCCTTGAGCACGCGCAAAAAAGTGCCGCCCGAATGCTTGCGGATACAGTCGCGCACAATCCCAATCAGGCACAATGCAACGCACACCAGGCCGCTGCGCAGGTTGTAAATGGCAAGCAGCGCCGCGTCCTGCGGCTCGGGCAAAAACGAAGCCACGATCAGCAGAAGCACCGTACCGATCATCAGCGCGGAGGGGAAGTAATCGCTGACTTCCGTCTCTACAACGGCGGATACCTTTTCGGTGTTTTTGCGGAACAGCACCAGCAGCGCCACCAGCGAGGCCAGCGCGCCCAGCTCCACGCCCCAGAAGATGCCCGGACGCCCCTGCATCCAGAAAAAGTCCAGGAAGTTCATGCCCGCGAAGCTGCCCAGCAGCATGCTGGTGGTGTCGCCCACCATTGTCGCCGCGCCCTGCAGGTTCGAGGATACGGCGATGGCGATCAGTACCGGCACCGGCGATATCTTCAGCTTCCGGGAGATTGCCAGGCCCACGGGCGCGACCATCAGCACCGTGGCGACGTTGTCCACAAAAGCGCTGATGACCCCGGCAAACAGCGCCAGGGCCGTTACTGCCCATTTGACGTTGGGCACGCGCACAATCAGTTGTTCGGCAAGCCGGGCGGGCATACGGCTGTCGATAAACAGCGTCACCAGGCCCATCGTGCCCGCGATCATCAAAAGCACGTTGTAATCCACCGCGCCCAGCGCGTCCAGCAAGGTGAGGTCGTACATACCGGACAGGCCCAGGACGATGAACACCGCCGCGCTCGTCAGCGCGATGACCGGGCGGTATTTTTGCAGCGTAAGCATCAGCGCATACGTTGCCAGAAAGATGATAAGCGCCAGAACCATAGTCATTCCTCCGATTCATTGCACAGATTTTCTTTCAGGCGTTCCGCAGTTGCATAACGGCCGGAAGGCCAAGCAATAGTATACCATTTCCGCCCTAAAGATGTTGCAAAGGATGCGGCCTGGTGCGTAATAAACGGATAAAGAATTGATGGCAATATGGTGTGGCGGCCCTACTGGCAGACGGATTTACCTCCGCGACTGCCGGGAAACTTGCGAAAAAACATCGCCCCGCGCGGCATAGCCGGCGCGGGGCGCGGGATAACGGAGCCTCAGCGGGCGGCGGCGCGCAGCGCCTCCACCATGTCCAAACGCTCCCAAGGCAAATCAAGGTCGTCGCGGCCAAAGTGCCCATAGGCGGCTACCTTCTGGTAGATGGGGCGCTTCAGGTCGAGACGGCGGATAATTGCCGCGGGGCGCAGGTCGAAGGTCTGCTCGACGATCTTTGCCAGCTGGTCGTCCGGCAGCACGCCGGTGCCTTCGCTGTCTACGAATATGCTCACCGGCCTGGCCACGCCGATGGCGTAGGCCACGCCCACCTCGCAGCGGCGGCACAGCCCGGCGGCGACCAGGTTTTTGGCCACATGGCGCATGGCGTAGGCGGCGGAGCGGTCTACCTTGCTGGGATCCTTGCCGGAAAAGGCGCCGCCGCCGTGGTGCGCGTAGCCGCCGTAGCTGTCCACGATGATCTTGCGCCCGGTCAGGCCGGAATCGCCCTGCGGCCCGCCGACCACAAAGCGGCCGGTGGGGTTGGTAAAGAACTTGGTGTTCTCGTCCAGAAGCTGCGCCGGGATCACCGGACGGATGATCTTTTCGATCATGTCGCGCTCGATTTGCTCGTGCGTAGCCTCGGGCGCGTGCTGGGTGGAAATCACCACGGCTTCGACGCGCACGGGGCGGTCGTCGTCGTATTCCACGGTCACCTGCGCCTTGCCGTCGGGCCGCAGGTAGGCGATTTCGCCGGACTTGCGCGCCTGGGCCAGCGAGCGCGTCAGTTTGTGCGCCAGCGAGATGGCCAGCGGCATGTATTCGTCCGTCTCGTCGCAGGCGTAACCAAACATCATGCCCTGGTCGCCCGCGCCCATGTTTTCGTCGCCGCGCTGAACGCCCATGGCGATATCCGGCGATTGTTCGTCCACGGATACCAGCACCGCGCAGGAATGGCCGTCAAAGCCGTACTTGGCGCGGTCGTAGCCGATTTCGACGATTTTTTCCCGGGCGATCTGGTCAATGGGCACATAGGCCGAAGTGGTGATTTCGCCCATCACCAGCACCATGCCGGTAGTGGCGCAGCATTCGCAGGCTACGTGCGCGTCGGGGTCTTTGGCAAGAATGGCGTCGAGCACGGCGTCGGCGATCTGGTCGCATATTTTGTCGGGATGGCCCTCGGTGACGGATTCAGACGTAAACAGTCTCCTCATGGCATATTTTCCTCCGTGATTTTTTCGAACAAAAAAACCCGCCACGCGGCGAGCTTGCGGAGTAACCGAAATCTCGCCTCATCTTTCGGGGCAGGTATGCCTGCCGCCGCGGGAATTGGCACCTTGCCGCGCCTGCGCGCGGGCCGGTTGCCGGGTTTCATCGGGCCCGTCCCTCAACCACTCTGGATAAGGCTTGTTTAATTGTCCAAGAGTATTATACACGCGCGCCGCTTGGCCTGTCAAGGCGTCGCGGTAAAATTTTTCGCGCGTTGCCGCGCCCGCTGCCCCTTGTATCGCCGCCTGCGGGTATGTTATAATAAAACTGGGAAGAAATGGAGGACGCACATGGCCCTTTCGATGGTTCATCTGTTGCTGGCGCGCCGCTGGGCGCGGGGACACAAGGAGTATCTGGAATGCCCGGAATTCTACCTGGGCGCGATTTCTCCGGACGCAATGCACATACGCTTTCACGACGATAAATCCCGCAAGGACGAGTTTCACCTCGGCAACTGGGGCAGCGTGCACGAAGAAAAAGTGCACGCCTATTGGCGCGAACATTTTACCCCTTTCGACGTGGGCTATGGCGTCCATGCTCTTACCGACGGATACTGGGTGCCCTCCGTAAAGCGCGATTTTCCCGATATGGTCGATCCCCGATGCGATGTGCTCATTCCCGCCCTGTACTATAACGACGTATCGCAGACGGATTTTCGTCTATATGCAGAGTCTCCGGAGCGGCCGCGCATCTTTGCCCTGCTCAGGGCCGCCGTGCCGCCCGCGGATCATCCCTTGCTCACGGCCGACGAGCTTTCCCAATGGCGCGACGAACAGTTTTCGTTTTATGAAGGCCCCTGCCCGCACGACGCACCGGTGCGCCATGTGGATGTGGCCTATGTAGAACGTTTCATCGACCGTCTGGTTCCGAGGCTGGAGCAGATCATGAGGAGGTATTTTCCGTGACCAATGCAGTTTTAAAAGCCATTGCCGACCGCCGCAGCAATCGCGGCTACGCCCCGCGCCAGCTCACCGAAGAGGAGCTTGACGCCATCATGCTCGCCGCCGTGCAGGCGCCCAGCGCCCGCAATACCCAGCCGTGGCACTTTTCTATCGTGCAGGACGCGGCGCTGCTGAAGGAGTTTTCCGACGACTATAACCGCCTACAGAAGGCCGATCCTGGGCAGGATATACTGTTTTTTGGCGCGCCCACGGTGGTGTTTATTTCCACGCCCGTAGAAGCGCCCACGCGCTTTTCCCAGATTGACTGCGGCATCGCCGCGCAGAACATGGCCCTGGCCGCGCATTCCATCGGGCTGGGCAGCGTCATTCTCGGCCGGCCGATGGACGTGTTTCAGTCTGAAAACGGCGCGCGCTATGCCAAGGCCTTCGGCTTCCCGGAGGGCTATACCTTCGCCATCGCCGTGGCGTTGGGCGAGCCGGCCGTTTCCAAGGAGGCGCATGTGGTGCGCAAGGGCTTGATTACGCGCGTGTGAACAGCGAAATCTGGAATCCCTGGCACGGCTGCATCAAGTATTCCGAGGGCTGCCTGAACTGCTACGTCTACCGCCGCGACGCCTCTGTGGGGCGGGACGCCTCGCAGGTGTTCCGCACGAAGGAGTTCGATCTGCCTTTGCGCAAGCGGCGCGACGGCAGCTATGCCCTGCCCGCCGGTGGGCATATATACGCCTGCATGACATCGGACTTTTTTCTGCCCGAGGCCGACGCCTGGCGCGCGGAGGCCTGGCGTTGTATCCGCGCCCGGCCGGACATAGCCTTTTCCATCATCACCAAGCGCATACTGCGCATGGGCGAATGCCTGCCGCCGGATTGGGGCGATGGCTATGAAAACGTCGAAATCGGCGTGACATGTGAAAACCAGCGCCGCGCAAGCGAGCGCATGGAGGCGTTTTTGCGCCTGCCGGTTCGCCGTCGCTTTGTCATTTGCGAGCCGCTGCTGGGGCCGGTGGACCTTTCGCCCTGGTTGGACGGGCGCGTCGCCGAGGTGGTGGCCGGCGGCGAATCCGGCCCGGAGGCGCGCGAAATGCGCTATGAATGGGTGCTGGCATTGCGCGAGCAGTGCCGCCGCGCCGGAGTGGGTTTTCGCTTCAAACAGACGGGCGCAAACTTTGTAAAGGATGGCCGCCGCTATCGCGTGGAGCGCCGCCTGCAAATGGCGCAGGCGAAGAAGGCGGGCATCGACCTTGGGCAAACTTCCCAATAGCCGCATGTTTTGCGGGCAATATCCAGAATCGGGTTTCAACCCCGCCCTTGAGGGGTATCAATAAAACAGGACAGAAAAAACAGGAGGAAGAAAACATGAGCAAGAGCATCAAAGGCACCCGCACCGAAGCCAACCTGCTGGCGGCGTTTGCCGGCGAGTCCCAGGCCCGCAACAAGTATACCTATTACGCTTCCAAGGCCAAGAAGGAAGGCTACGAGCAGATCGCGGCGTTGTTTACCGAGACCGCTGAGAATGAGAAAGAGCATGCCAAGATTTGGTTCAAGCTGTTGCACGACGGCATTGCCGACACCATGACCAACCTCAAGGATGCCGCCGCGGGCGAAAACTATGAGTGGACGGATATGTATGCCACCTTTGCCAAGGAAGCGCGCGAGGAAGGCTTTGAGGAGATCGCCTTCCTGTTCGACGGCGTGGCCAAGATCGAAAAGGAGCATGAGGAGCGCTACCTGGCGCTTTTGAAGAACATTGAGGACGGCGTTGTGTTCAAGAAGGATAACGTCAGGGTGTGGAAGTGCCGCAACTGCGGTCACATCCATGTTGGCGAGGCCGCGCCCGAGGTCTGCCCGGTGTGCGCGCATCCCCAGGCGTATTTTGAGCTTCAGGCCAAGAACTATTAAGCCGGCCATAGCCTCAAAAACAACCGCCCCCGCGAGCCAAATGCGTTCGCGGGGGCGGTTGTTTTATATGGGAAAGGCAACGGTGGACGGCCTACAGTGCCAGCTTTTCCCGCCATTCTTCCCCGAGCAGGGTCAGGAGCTGTTCGCGGCGGGGCATGCCGCCCTGCGCGCCGAAAGCGGTTACGGAAAGCCCAGCGGCGGCGTTGCCAACCATTACGGACTCCTCAAGCGGCAGGCCAAGGGCCAGGCCGGCGGCGAAGCCGGCGTTGAAGGTATCGCCCGCGGCGGTGGTGTCCACCACCTTGACCTTAAAGCCGGGCACATGCTTTATCCCACCGGCGCGCGTGGCCACGTAAGCGCCGTCGCCGCCGGATTTGTTGATTACACAGCCTACGCCGAGGCCGAGCAGATAGGAAACGCGCGCCTGCACGTCCGCGTCTGCGCCCAGCGTTGGGGTAATGGCGCGCAATTCGGATTCGTTTGGGGTAATGTAATCAATCATGGACAGCACGTCCTCCGGCACCGCCGCGGCGGGCGCGGGATCGAGAATGACCGTCTTGCCCAGCGCATGCAGGCGGCGGATGGCCTCAAATACCACCGGCAGGGGAATTTCATGCTGCAACAGGAAGATATCGCAGTTTGCCAAGGCGGGAAGCGTCTCTTCCAACCATTGCATATCGCATTCGCCATTGGCGGCGGGCACAACGATGATGTGGTTTTCCCCCTCGGCGTTAACCTCAATGCTGGCCGTTCCCGTGGTCTGCCCTTTGCAGACGCGCACCAAAGCGGTATCCACGCCGTTTTCACGGAAGTTGCGCAGATAGCTTTCCCCAAAGGCGTCGTCGCCAACGCTGCCGGCCATCCGTACCGGCACACCCAGGCGCCCCAGAGCTACGGCCTGGTTTGCGCCTTTGCCGCCGGGGATGGTGGAAAAGGAAGTACCCGTCAGCGTTTCACCCGGCTGGGGGAAGCGCTCCACGCTGGTGACAACGTCCATGTTGATCGAGCCGATAACCGCCAATTTTTTCATAAGATCGCTCCTTTTTTCGTATTGGGAAGGGCATGCGCCGCCTTACCGCCGGGGCGGACGGCGGCGCGGGTCTTGGCGCGGCGCCGCTTGCCGGCGCTGCCGTTCCCTCTGCTGCCGTTGCGTTTCGGTACGCCGGCGCTCGGCCTCAGCGTAGTTATAAGCACGGCGTTTGGCATTATAGATCGCTGCGCGGCGGCGGTTGCGCGCCGCGCGACGGCGCGCCCTCAAAATCAGCAGCGCCACGATCAGAATTGCCAGGGCAACAAGCACATACCAGACCGCGCCACTGGAGAAGAAAGGCTCCAGCGGGATCAGGAAGGGCAGCACGTCGTATACCGTTGCATATTCCGGGCGCGCCGCCACCGCGCGCTCGGCGCTGAGCATGCCGGTGATTACCTCGCCGTCTGGCGCGGTATAGGTCAGCGTGCCGATGATTTCGCCTTCGTCGATAGGCGCGCGCAAATCCTCGTTGTAGGTGATTTCGGTGCGGGCTGCAAAGTCCGCCAGCGCCTCGGCCAGCCCCTCGCTGCCCGAACGGATGCGGCGGGTGTATTCCCCGTTGCTCAACTGCGTCAGCCGTACCTCCAGCAATCCCCTCTGAGCGTCGTCACTGGCGGCGTTGGGGATGGTTACGGTGTTGATGCTGCGGCTGGAGGCGTCAAACAGGTCTGTGAGCAGGTATGGCTCGTACTGGGCGAAGCCATATTCAAACAGCTTGCGCGTATCCCACCACTTCGCGGTCGTGTTGCTGGATTCGCTGGTGCTTCGCAGTACCACGGAAATCATGGAAACGCCATCGCGGGAAACCGCGCCCACGAAGCAATGCCCGGCGCGGCTGTGGAAACCAGTCTTGATGCCGATGCACCCTTCGTAGTAATAGCCGCTGTCCGGATTGACCATTTCCGCGGTGTTGGTGATGTTGTAGGCGCCGCGGTTGACCGTCGGGGCCATGGTATATCTGGCGGTGGAGACGATCTGGCGGAAAGTTTCGTTCTGCATGGCCGTCTGCGCGATCAGCGCCAGATCGTAGGCGGTGGAGTAGTGCGTTTCATCGTGATAGCCGTGGGCGTTGGCAAAGTGTGTGTTTGTGCAGCCAATCTCGGCGGCGCGCTCGTTCATCATATTGACAAAGGCGTCGGTGCTGCCGGCCACCAGATAGGCAATGGCGTTGGCGCCATCGTTGCCGGAGCAGAGCATCGTGCCATACAGCAGATCCTCGAAGGTCATTACCTCGCCCGCGTAGACAGGCACGAGGGAGCTGTCCGAGGGCACGTTCTGCGCCACATCGGGGATGGTGACTTCCTCGTCGAGGGCAATATCGCTTTCCAGCGCCAACAAAACCGTCATGATCTTGGTGGTGCTGGCCGGGTACATGCGCACTTGGGAATCCTTGTCAAAGAGTACGTCGCCAGTTTCGAAGTCGATGAGCACGGCGGTTTGCGCGTAAAGATGCTCCGGCACGAGCGCGCCGGGGTTGTCCGCGTCCCAATCATCCGGGGTGACGGCAAACGACGGCGGCGCAAAGGCCGCGAGCAGGATAAGCAGCAAGATAACGAGCGCAAACGCCCTGCGACGCATGGCAAAATTCTCCTTTGAAAGCGTATTTTTGCCGGGCAGGGACGCCGGCATACGTATATATTATACCACCAGCGGAGCGGTTTTGTACAGTATTATGTAAAATCCTAACATTTACAGGGCAAGGCTTGAATTGTTCGCGGCAATCGTTTATAATAATGATGACAAATTCATGAAATGGCGTTGCCCCGCCCTGCCGCGGGGTGTTTTGGGAGGATAAATATGCCGAAGAAGATATTGATCGTCGATGACGAGCCGCTCATCGTCAAGGGCCTGAAATACAGCCTTGAACAGGACGGCTACGAGACCGATTCGGCACAGGATGGCGAGGAAGCCGTAAATAAATTCTTCGCCGGCCAGTATGATTTGGTGCTTTTGGACGTGATGCTGCCCAAGCTGGACGGCATCGAGGTTTGCCAGCGCATCCGCGAAAAGAGCAATGTGCCCATCATCATGCTCACTGCGAAGGGCGACGATATGGACAAGATTCTCGGCTTGGAATACGGCGCGGACGACTATATGACCAAGCCGTTCAACATCCTTGAGGTCAAGGCCCGCATCAAGACCATCTTCCGCCGCACGGCCATGATGCAAAAGGAGAATACACAGCGCGTCATTACCGTGCGCGATATGCAAATCAACTTAAATAACCGCTCTGTGGTCATCGGCGGGCGCGAGGTCAATCTGACGGCCAAGGAATTTGACCTTTTGCAGCTCTTTGTCACCAACCGCGGCAAGGTGTTCTCCCGCGAAAATTTGTTGGAGACGATTTGGAAGTACGACTATCTGGGCGATTTGCGCACGGTGGACGTACATATCCGCCGCCTGCGCGAAAAAATAGAGCGCGTGCCCAGCCAGCCCGAATATATCTTCACCAAGTGGGGTGTGGGCTATTATTTTACAGATAAAGACTAAGATCAAAACGTTTTTATATTCGATTCGCTGGAAGATACTCATCGCCTATCTGCTGATCATCTCCATCGCCTTTTCGGTGGTGGCCGCCACGCTGATTCAGCTGGTGGGCGATTATATGTTCAACCAGCGCGTGCGGGACGATCAGCGCGTCGCGGAGAATTTATCCTCCATTATGAGCGAGGCGCTGTCTTCGCTTGACGCGAACGCCATGCTTTTAAGCGCCCTGGACGCCAGCAGCGAGGGGCTCAGCCGCGTGTTGGTGCTCGACCGCTACGGCGTGGTTCAGGTAGACGCATACAGCGAACTCAACGGCCGCCGCTTTGAAAACGCCGAGGCCATTACCGTATTGAACGGCGGCGGCGCGGATTACGGCTTTTACGATACCGACGATACCGGCGCCATCGCCCGCCCGGCGGCGCTGACCTCGCTCACCGGCGTGCGCGCCATGACGGGGCTGTACGCCGCCCCTATTTACAACGATGGCGACCTGATTGGCGTGCTGGTGTATATCTCACAGGCGCAGGAAATCTATGAAAGCCTGCGCACGCTGCGCGGCCAGACGCTTTTGTGGATGTTGCTGGTGGCGGCCTCGGCGCTGATCATCAGCATGTTCGTGGTGCGCACCATTACCAGGCCCATTGGCGAACTGAGCGCGGGCATTTCGCGCATGAGCCGCGGCGATCTTTCCAGCCGCGTGGAGGTGCGCGGCAAAAACGAGTTTGCCCAGCTCGCCAGCGCCTTCAACTCCATGTGCGAACGGCTGGAAAAGCTGGATATGTCGCGCAATCAGTTTGTTTCCAACGCCTCGCATGAATTGAAAACCCCGCTGAGCACGATGAAGATCCTGCTGGAAACGCTGCTCTATCAGGATGCTTACGATCCGCAGATGCAAAAGGAGTTCCTCACGGACATCAACAAGGAGATCGACCGCCTCAACCGCATCGTCAGCGACCTTCTGACCTTGGTCAACATCGACAGCGATGGCATGCACCTGAACGCCTCTGAGCTGCGCCTGCGCGATGTGGTTACTGAGCAGGTCAAGCGCCTTTCGCCGCTGGCACGCGAGCGCGGCATCGAACTTTCCTGCCTCATCCGCGATCCCTGCGAAACTGTGGGCGACAGCTTGAAGCTCCAGCAGGTATTTTATAACGTTATCGACAACGCCATCAAGTATACGCCGCGCGGCGGCGAGGTGCATGTGGAACTTTCGCGCGTGGGCAAGCGCGCCGTGGTGCGCGTGGAGGATACGGGCATCGGCATTCCGGCGGAAGATTTGCCGCATATCTTCGACCGCTTTTACCGCGTGGACAAAGCCCGTTCCCGCGAGACCGGCGGCACCGGGTTGGGCCTGTCCATCGTGCGCCAGATTGTGCTGTTGCACAATGGCGATATCCGCGCCGAGAGTGAGGAAAACAAGGGCTCTACGTTCATCATAGAGCTTCCGATCATTACAAAATAAGCGTTCTTCCCGAAAGCAGGTGATCGTTTGAAACGCATGCTCGCGCTGGTTTTGGCGCTGGCGCTTTTGCCGCTTTTCCCCGCGCTGGGCGAGGAGACCTTGCCCGAACCGGATGGCTCCACGCGCGAGATGCTGCTGGGCGAGGCCACCGCGGAATACTTTTACGAGGCCACGCTGTACTACACCGGCAGCGATGGCGTTTCCCTTTCGCAGGCCACGCGCACGCTGCTGGTGCAGACGGGCGAAACGCTGCTGGACGTGGTGCTTGAAGCGCTGCTGGATTCCTCGCTCAGCCCGGCGCAGGTTTCCGTGATTCCCGGCGATACGCGCGTGATCTCCCGGGAAATCTCCGGTGGGTTGGTGACGGTAAACCTGTCCATTGAGGCGCGCAACGTGCAAAGCGACCAGGAGCTTTTGCTTATATACCTGGCCATTTCCGGAACGCTGCTGGAAATGGAGGGCGTTGAAGGCGTGAGCGTGCTCATCAATGACCGCGAGGAAGGCGTCCTCGGCCTTCCCGGCGGCGTATTTTCCGCCATTGAAGGGGATGTGGCGGCGGCGTGGGCGCAGATGCAGGCCGAGGCCGACCGCTATTTGGGCAATGCCCAGGGAAGCGCCACCCGTGTCGCCGCGCTCTATTTCCCCTCGGCGGATGGGCGTTGGCTGGTGCCGGAAACGCGGGAAATCTCCTTTACAGAAGATACGATTGCCGACGAGCTGCTGTCGCAGCTCTGCGCTGGGCCGCAAGTGCTCGAATGCGGCCTCTCCATTGCCCCGACGGGCACGCTACTGGCGGGCGAACCGGTGCTGGCCGTCACCAGTGCGGGCGAGCGCGTGCTGGAGCTGAATCTCGATGGCGCCGCGCTCGCGGCTGCGGAAAGCGCCGGCGTGCAGCGTTGGCAGGTTTGCGGCGCGCTGACGCTGACGCTGTGCTCGTTTTTGACAGAGTTGGACGCCGTGCGCCTGAGCGTGGATGGCGAATCCATCACCCAGGCGCAGCGGGAAGGGACGACATTCTCTTTCGAGGAAGACGGCATGCGCCGGCGCGATTTCAGCGGCTTTATTGGCAGCGCGGCATCGCTCTACCTTGCCAACGAGGATGGCGAACTGATCCTGCGCGAAACCGCCCTGTCCCAAGGCGAGGCGCTTTCGGCCCGGGCGTTGCTCTCAGTGCTTATGTCCGAGGAGATGGCCGCGTCTCTGGGTGGCGTATCGCCCGTGCCCGCGCTGATCGACGAAACGGATATACTGGGCGTGCGCGTGCGCGACGGCGTCGCCACTGTCAACCTTTCGGCGCGCTTTTACAGCGCCTGCCAGGAGCTGGACGAGGCGCGGGAACGCACGGCCGTGTATGCCATCGTCAATACGCTGTGCGGCTTGTCGGGTGTGGAAGGCGTGCGTTTTCTCATCGAGGGTGAAAGTGTGGAAACGCTCTCGGAGTATATCTACATGCGCACTGTGCTTTTGCCCAACCCCGGCGCAGTGGTTACAGAGTGATTTCCGCGTGGCGGCCGCGCATCCAGGCGTTGACCTGCCACAGATAGGCCAGCATTTGCGGCCCGGCCATCAGCTGCCCAAACCAGGGGGTGTCGGTGGGGGAAAGCTCGGAGGCCGCCAGTTTTTCCAAGGCCCGCACGTCTAGCAACTGGACGAGCGGGTTTGTTTTTTCCGCCAGCATGCGCTGGGTCATGCCGGAAACGATGCGCGCGTATTCGGGGTTGCAGGTCTTGGGGTAGGGGCTTTTCTTGCGGTAGCGCAGGCTTTCGGGCAAAAGCGGGCCAACCGCTTCGCGCAAAAGCCCCTTCTCGCGGCCGCCAAGGAACTTCATTTCCCATGGGACGTTGTAGACATACTGCACCAGGCGCTCGTCGGAAAACGGCGTCAGCACCTCCAGATGGCAATGCTCGCACATGGCGACGGCGCGCTCCTGCAAGTTTGTCATGAAAAACTCGAAGCACATGTGCTGCATGGTGCGAAGGCAGCGATCCTGCGCGCTTTCGCCGGCAAGGTGCTCCACGCGCCCTACGGCGCCGGCAAGCGCCTCGCGCACATATTCGCGGATCTTCAGCTTGTCGCGTACGCGCCGCTTGAGCACGCCCGCGCGCAGTTCCAGCGACCCTGACCATGGAAACGCCTCCGCGTTCAGGCTGCGCGCGTCGCGGAACCAGGGATAGCCGCCAAAAACCTCGTCGCCGCATTCGCCAGAAAGTACGAACCGCGCCTGCGGCGCGATGGCACGGGCAAAGAGCAAGAGGGAGCTGTCTACATCAGCCATGCCCGGGAACCCGCGCGCGTCCACCGCTTCCTCCAGCGCCTGCGCCAGCGCCGTCTGCGTAAGCTCTACCGTTTGGTGCTCGCAGCCGATGCGCTCCACGGCCAGCTTGATATACGGCGCGTCCCGCTCGGGTTGGAAGGATGTGCCGCGGAAGTGTTGGGCGTTGCCCTCGTAGTCTACGGAAAAAGTACATACGCGGTCCATGCGCTGGCGCAAAAGCGCCGTCAGCGCCGTGGAGTCGATGCCGCCGGAGAGCATGGCGGCCGGGCGCAGGGGGACGATGTCGTCCACCGCGCGTTCCAGCATTTCCCGCACGGCGCGCACGGTCGCCTCCGCGTCCTCGCCGTGCTCCGCCGCTTCCAGGCAGAAATAACGGCGGATGCGCAAGTCCTCCCCCTGTGCGATCAGCGCGCAGCCCGGCTCCAATGCGTACAGATCGCGCCAGGGCGTCCGGCCCGGCGTGCGTGCCGGGCCAAGGGCAAACAGTTCCCGCAGCCCGCCCGCGTCAATCACCGGCCTCGCCGCGCCCGCCTCCAGCAACAGGTCGGGATGATCCGCAAAGGCCACGCAACCTGCTTCCGCTGTGTAAAACAGGCGCTTTTCGCCCATACGGTCGCGCGCGAGGATCAGCTTGTCCCGGTCGCGGTCGATGATTGCCGTCAATACCGGACCCTCTATGTGCTCATAATAACCATTGCCCCAGCGCCCGTAGGCGGCCAGCACGATGCGCGCCAGCGAGCGCTCCTCGCGCATCAGCCCCAATTCCCCGGCCAGTGCCGCGGCGTTGCGCATGCGCCCTTGCGCACAGGCAAGTACGCCCTCCTGTGTGGCCGTGTCGCGTGCGGCCAGCGCGTGCGCGCCCTTTTCAGTGTATGGCGCGTCGCACAGGCCGCGCGCTTCCATATGCGCCCGCTTGTGGAAAATGCCCAAAAGTTCCATATCCGTTCCCCCTTTGGCCGTTTCGTTTCCGGAATTGCTCCCTGTCATCCTATGAAATGCCGGGAAACGGAATGCGGGCCGCGTTCGCAACGCGGCCCGCAGGTATTGCGCTATTGTACGCGGCTGGGCAGGGAATACAACTGCTTTTTCCGAGCCTGATAATAAATCAGCCCCACCGCGTCGGCCAGAATCCAGCCGATGGGCACCGACCACCAGATGCCCGTCACGCCCAGCGCGGGAAGCGCGGAAAGGGCATAGGCCAGCGCCACGCGCGTGCCCAGGGAGATCACTGTCAACACCACAGACATGCCCGGCCGCCCCAAGGCTCGATAGAGGCCGTAGAGCAAGAACAAACAGCCGATGCCGCAGTAAAACGAGCCTTCAATGCGCAGATAGCGCACGCCTTCAGCGATGATGGCCGTTTCGCTCGCGTCGATGAACAGCGCCATCAACGGCCCGCCCAGCAGCCATACGCCCGCGGTGATGAACAGGCAAAACAGGATTGCCGCCTTTACCGCGCCGCGCAGCCCGGCGCGCATGCGCTCCTCTTCGCCCGCGCCGTAGTGTTGGGCGATGAATGTGGAAAAGGCGTTGCCGAAGTCCTGCACGGGCATGTAGGCGAAGGCGTCGATTTTTACCGCCGCCGCGAACGCAGCCGTCACTGTGGTGCCAAAACTGTTCACCAGCCCCTGCACCATGAGGATGCCGAAATTCATGATAGATTGCTGGATGCAGGTCAGCGCTGAAAAGCCGGCGATTTCCTTCATGCGCGAAAGGCGCAGGCGCGCGCGTTCACCCTTGACCCGTAGGCCGGGGAACTTTTTTAACGTATAGAGCAGGATGCCCACGCCGGAGACGTATTGCGAGATCACCGTGGCCTCCGCAGCCCCAGCCACGCCGCGTTCAAACCCGAGCACAAACCACAGATCCAGCCCGATATTCATCACGGCCGATACCGCCAGAAACGCCAGGGGCGTCTTTGAATTGCCCACCGAGCGCAGCATGGCGGCAAAGTAATTGTATAAAAAGATCGCTGGCAAACCAGTGAAGATGACCAAAAGGTATTCCCGCAGCAGCGTGCGCACTTCGCCTGTCACGCGCAAGAAGTTGAGAATCTGCTCTGTAAAGGCGAATACAAGTACGTTCAGCGCCACCGTTACCGCCGCCAGCAACACAAAAGAGGCATAGATGCTCTCCCGCAGCCTTACCTGATCTTTCTGCCCGAAGCAGATGGAAAACACCGTGCCGCTGCCCAGGGAAAGCCCGAGCAGGATCGCGGTTAAAAAGTTCATTAGCGTGAACGCTGAACCCACCGCCGCCAGTGCATCCGCTCCCAGGAAGCGCCCCACAATCAGCGTGTCCGCCACATTGTAGCACTGTTGCAGAAGATTTCCCAAGATCATCGGCACGGCAAAACACAGCATCGTGCGCATTACCGGCCCACGCGTCAAATCCCTATCCATCACCCGTCCAGCTTTCTTTTCGTAATTTTGAAATGACGTTTCGTAATGTATTATAGCAATATATGCTTTATCTGTCAAATTTAATTTGCATTATGTTTGCAATCAGGCTATAATGGATGGGGGAGGGATGCCGCATGTTTCTGGAAGGGCTGGACGCGCTCGACCAGCAAATCGTCCACTTGCTGATTAAAAACGCCCGCATGTCCTATTCGGATATCGGCCAGCAGGTGGGCTTATCGCGCGTGGCCGTGAAAATGCGCGTGCAGGCGCTGGAAAAGCGCGGCGTGATCGAGGAATACACCACCATCATCAATCCGCAGAAGATCAGCGGCGCGGTTTCCTGTTATTTCGAAATTGAAACGGCCCCGCAATCGTTGCCGGAGGTAACGGAGATCCTCGGCCGCTGCGATACCATCACGCAGATTTACCGCGTTACCGGCAAAAACAAGTTGCATGTACACGCGGTGGCGGCCAGCGCTGAGGAAATGGAGGCGCTCATCCGCGATGTGATTGACCCCCTGCCCGGCGTGGAGGATATATCCTGCAACATTATTCTTTCCCGCATCAAGGATATCAAGGGTCTGCGCCTGTAAGCAGCGGGAAAAGCGGCAAAAAGCCGCCTTTGCGCGCGACGCAAGGGCGGCTTTTTGCATACAGACAGTCAGGCGCCGGTATCGGCCATTACGGCGCGGCAAATGCGTTCCGCCGCGTCGGGGAAGATATTTTCCCGCTGGCTTTGCGCCATGTGGGCGAGCGCTGGCGCGTCGTCCAGCAGGGCCACGGCACGTTCAGCCAACGCCTGCGGCGTTTTTGCGGAAATGGACATGCCCAGTTCGCCGAAAAAGCGCATGTTTTCCGTTTCACAGCCGGGAATCGGCTGTGTATGCGCCAGCGGCACGCCCTTTACTGCCGCTTCCGTGGTGGTCAGCCCGCCCGGCTTGGTAAAGAGCATGTCGCAGGCGTCCATATAGAGGTCGACATGATCGGTATAATCTTCCACGCGCACGCGCCCTTCGATGGCGTAACGGTCGCGCAAGGCACGCTTGAGGCGGTCGTTGGCGCCGCCGAGCACCACGATGCGGTCGGTGGTGTACAGCCGCTCCAGCAGCGCGTCCACCAGCGCTCCCACGTGTCCGAACCCCATGCTGCCCGTCATGACCAGCAGCATGCGGCCTTCTTCCTTGAGGCCGAGCATTTCCCGCGCCACAGCTTTGGCGGTGTGGCGGGCATAGCGGCCGGCAGTGGGGATACCTGTCACCAACACGCGCTCGCGGGGGATGCCACGCGCTTCAAACACGGGGATCAGGCGCTCGTGGGGGATGAAAAAGCGGTCCATTTCCGTTTCCTCAAAAAACGGGCAGCAAACATAGTCTGTGGACACAGCGTAGGCGCGGGCGCGCAGCCCGCCGTGGCGGCGCAGATAGGTGATACACTCGGCGGGGAACAGGTGCGGCATGACGATGGCGTCCACATCCGTATCCTCAATATACTCGCGCAGGGCGCGGGCGTAGGCGATGTTGCCGTAATACACAGGCGACTTGCGCCGAGCCGAACTGATCGCGCCCCCGGCGCGATAGGCCAGACCAAACACCTTCGGCGCTACCGTTACCGTGCGCACATAGGCCCCGCACACCAGTTTGGAGGCCCGCTCCGAGGCAAACAGCAGGGCGTCGCGCATTTCACAATCCACGCCCAATTCCTGGAATTTTTCCAACAATGCCTGCCCGGCGGCGTTGTGGCCGCCACCGGTATTGCAGGAAAGGATCAGTGCGCGCATGAGTCCCAACCCCCTTTGGTTCAGTGCAAGTTTAGTCTATGAATGAGGGCTCGCGCGCCCTCCTCCAGCACATGGGCGGTTCGCTCATAGGCGTCCATGCCCTGTCCGAAGGGATCGGGCACATCTTCATCGCCGAGGAAAAGCTCCACCCGTGCGGCAGGGCACAGGGAGCGCAGGGCGCGCACATGGGCGCGCGTCATGCCCACCAACAGCGCGCCCTCAGCCATTTCCGGGCAAAAGCGCCGGGCACGATGGGCCGAGATATCCAGCCCCATTTCATCCATGGCCAGCAGCGCATGGCGGCTGGCCGGCATACCATCTTCAGCATACAGCCCGGCCGAGGATACGTCCGCTCCCGGCAAAAGCCTTTGCAGAATTGCCGCCGCCATCGGGCTGCGGCAGGTGTTTCCCGTACAAATGCAAATGATCTTCAAGCGCTTTCCTCTTTCCGGCGCGGCGCGCCTTTGTCAACAGCATAGCATGGATCGCCCTGAGCGTCAAGTGGACAAAAAATCGCTTCCAGCTTTTGCAGGAAGCGATTTTGCGCGTTTACTGGGCGTTTTCTTTCTTTTCAGCATCGCCGCGCACAAAGGCGTCGTAAATGGCGCGCACGGCGGCTTCAAATTCCTCGCCGTCCACGCCGACGATGATGTTCAGCTCGCTGGAACCCTGGTCGATCATGCGCACGTTCACGCCGGCGCGGTAGAGCGATGTAAACAGCTTTGCCGCCGTGCCGCGCGTGCGCACCATGCCCTGGCCCACGGTGGCAATCAGCGCCAGGCCGGAGGAAATTTCGATGTGGTCGGGCTGACAAAGTTCATTGATGCGGTTGATGAGCTTGTCGCGGTAGCGGTTCAGCTCCACGTCGGAAACGACCACGCACATGGTGTCGATGCCGGTGGGCAGGTGTTCAAAGGAGATGCCGAATTCCTCCACCGCCTGTAACACGCGGCGGCCAAAGCCCAGCTCGGCATTCATCATCGCCTTTTCAATGGAAATCAGCGAAAAGTTTTTGTGCCCGGCGATACCGGTGATGGGGTAGCGGTAGTTGACGTCCGCGGCCTTGTCCACAATCATGGTACCGGGGTGGGCGGGGTCGTTGGTGTTGCGTATGTTGGTGGGGATGCCAGCCTTGTGCACGGGGAAGATGGCGTCCTCGTGCAGAACCGTCGCGCCCATGTAGGAAAGCTCGCGCAACTCGCGGTAAGTGAGGCGCTCGATGCCGGCGGGGTCTTTGACGATGCGCGGGTCGGCCATCAGAAAGCCGGAAACATCCGTCCAGTTTTCATACAGCTCCGCCTGCGCCGCGCGCGCCACCACCGCGCCAGAGATATCGCTGCCGCCGCGCGAAAAGGTGCGCACGCTGCCGTCCGGGAAGGCCCCGTAAAAGCCGGGGATGACGGCGTGGTTGTGCTTTTTCAGTTCTTCGGAAAGCACGCGGTTGGTCCATTCCGCGGCAAACGCGCCCTGCTTGTCAAAGCGCACCACGCCGGCTGCGTCGATAAAATCCCAGCCCAGGTAATTTGCCAGCAGCACGCCGTTTAAGTATTCGCCGCGGCTGGCGGCAAAATCAGGCGTGCGCACGCGCTCGATTTCCGCGCGGGTATTGTCAAGCAGCGCCTCCAAATCCAGCGAAAGCCCCAACGCGCGGGCAATTTCACCGTAGCGCGCGGCAATTTTGGCAAATTCTTCGGCGCAGCTTTCGCCCTGTTCCACCTTGCGGTAGCAGCGATAGAGCAGGTCGGTCACCTTGTCGTCGCCGTCAAAGCGCCGCCCCGGGGCGCTGGGCACCACAAAACGCCTTTTCCCGTTGGCAAGGAGTATGTTTTTTGCCTTTTGAAAGCCGCCCGCATCTGCAAGCGACGAACCGCCAAATTTGCATACGATGGTCGCATCCATGCTCGTCGTCCTCCAACTTTGTTCCTAGTCTACTATTATAATGGCGGGCGTGGCCAGCGTCAAGAAAACACAGGTTAAACGTCTACGGCGGACAGTTGTTTTTCTGTAAAAGACAAAACGGTAGACAAAAGCGCATTTGCGTGCTATGATAGGGGCGCAAGGAGGGAGAGGCATGTTGCTGTATGGCACAGAAGGCAGCTTTGCCCGCCGCGAAGGCGCTTGGGCAGGGCACGGGGACGTGGGCGTGTTCACAGCCGCAGAGATGGAGGCCGGCCCGGGGCGCATGCCCGTGCGGTTGCCGCTGCCTGTGCAGGTGCGCTACTGCCGCGCCGGCATGGAAGGCGAAGTATTGACGGGCGCGGTGAAGCGCACAGCGGGCAGTTTTTCCTTTGCATACTGGAAGGATGGCCTCGCCTTTGTGGATGAAAGCGGTTTTGTGGCAGGCGTGCTGGATGGCCTCGCCGGGCGGCAAATGACGGCGGGCGGGGCGCTGTGCGCAGTGCTGGCGGCGCTGTTGCCCCCGGAGACAGGGGCTGTGGAGGCGCTGGAGGCACGCGCGGAGGGGCTGGAGACGGAGGCTTTGGCCGAGGCGGCGCTGGCCTCCCACCGCTTTGGCGGCAAACTGCTGGATGTGCGCAAGCAGGCCTCGGCACTGGGGCGCTACTATGCACAGCTGGAGGACATGTTCGAAGACCTGGGCGACGCGGCGCAGGCGCTCGGCCTTGCCCACGCCGAGGCGCGCTCCCTTGCCCTCAGCGGCGAACGCGCCCACCGGTTGCGCGAGGATGCACTTAGCCTGCGCGAGTACCTGTTGCAGATACGCGAACTGTACCAAGCGCAAATCGGCATCCGGCAGAACGAGATCATGAAATCCCTCACCGTGGTGACGACCATTTTCCTGCCGCTCAGCCTGTTGGCGGGCTGGTACGGCATGAATTTTGCCGGCATGCCGGAACTTACGTGGCCGTGGGGGTATCCCCTCATCATACTCGTCAGCCTGGCCATCGTGGCGCTGTGCATCTGGTATTTCCGGCGCAAGAAGTTTTTGTGAGCAATGGGACGGGGCAGGACAAGGGAGGTGCAACGCGTGAAGCGGCAAAGGCCCGTGACAAAGCGGGCGCGCGAGGTGCTGGGGGCGTGCATTGGCCCGGCCTTCCTGGCGGCGGGCCAGCCCACCCGCCTCCCCCCGCGTCCCCGGCGGGTGGGCGGGGGCCTTCCCCATCGGCTGGGCCGTGTTTTTTTACACTGCTCCCAATCGTGGCCGCCCTGCTGCGGTGGCGGCGGTAGCGCGAGGGGTGGCAGGCGCCGCGCCTGTGAGCATTTTTGCGCAAACGCCCGCACGGGAGCTTTTCCCGGACGGGCGTTCCGTATGTTGAAGGTGGGCAGGCTGGCAGGGCTCCGTAAAAGCCCGCAGGCCGGGGACGCAAATGCAACCAGGGGCGCTTACATGGTACAAGCAGCCGCAGGCCGCATGTGCAGCGGACGATGGGCATGAAAATTGCCACCGGTCCCCTTCCTACCGGTGGCAATTTTCCGCGGTTGCGCGCCTTGCCGTGGGCATTTCCCCGGGCGGGCGTCGTCTTGGAGGGTCAGCCGCCGAGGTAGGCGGCCTTGACGCTGTTGTCGTTGAGCAGTTTATTGGCATCGTCTGCCAATGTAATCCTGCCGGTTTCCAGCACATAGCCGCGCGAGGCTACGTGCAGGGCCATCAGCGCGTTCTGCTCCACCAGCAAAATGGTGGTGCCCGCCGCGTGCAGCTCGGCGATGATGTCGAAAATCTGGTCCACCAGCTTGGGCGCCAGGCCCATGGATGGCTCATCCAGCATCAGCAGCTTTGGGCGGCCCATCAGGGCGCGGCCCATGGCCAGCATCTGCTGTTCGCCGCCGGACAGCGTGCCCGCCACCTGCTTTTCGCGCTCCTTGAGGCGGGGGAAGAGCTTGAACACGTGCTCCAGCGAACCGTCGATTTCGTTGGCCGGGCGGGTAAAGCCGCCCATTTCCAGGTTTTCGCGTACGCTCATCTGCTGGAAGATGCGCCGCCCCTCCGGACAGAGCGCCATGCCCAACGAAACCACCTTGCTGGCCGGCATGCCCACGACGCTTTTGCCATCGAACGTCACCTGACCGCTGCGGGGCTTGAGCAGCCCGGCGATGGTGTTCAGCGTGGTGGACTTGCCCGCGCCGTTGGCGCCGATGAGGGTGACGATTTCGCCCTCGTTCACTTCGAAGGAAACGCCCTTGATGGCGTGGATGTTGCCGTAGTATACGTGCATGTTCTCGACTTTGAGAAGGCTCATTATATGTCCTCCTTTCTGCGGCCGAGATACGCCTCAATGACGGTGGGGTTTTTCTGAATCTCCTCCGCCGTGCCCTTGGCGATGATGCGGCCATAGTTGAGCACGCAGATGCCCTCGCAGATGCCCATGACCAGGCGCATATCGTGCTCGATGAGCATCACGGCGATCTGGAACTGGTCGCGGATTTTGATGATGCTGTCCATCAATTCCTCGGTTTCGTGGGGGTTCATGCCCGCGGCCGGTTCGTCCAGCAAGAGCAGCGAGGGGTTGGTCGCCAGCGCGCGCACGATCTCCAGGCGTCGCTGTGCGCCGTAGGGCAGCGATCCGGCCTTGGCGGAAGCCATGTCCTGCATATCGAAAATGGAGAGCAGCTCCAGCGCCCGCTCGTGTTGCTTTTTCTCCTGCTGCCAGAAGCGCGGCAGGCGGAAGATACCGGAAAACATGCCGTAGGGCACCTGGTTGTGCAATCCGATGCGCACGTTGTCCTCTACGCTCATGTTTCCAAACAGGCGGATGTTCTGGAACGTGCGCGCCACGCCGAGTTTGTTGGCCTGCACGGTGTTCATGCCGGCGGTGTCCTTGCCGTTGATGAGGATCGTGCCCGAGGTAGGGGCGTATACCTTGGTCAGCAGGTTGAACACCGTGGTCTTGCCGGCCCCGTTGGGGCCGATCAGCCCGGCGATCTCGGTCTTGCCGATGGTAAGGTTGAAATCTTCCACGGCCTTGAGGCCGCCAAACTCAATGCCCAAATGCCGCGCCTCCAGCACCGGCAGTTTGCCCAAGTCGCGCTCCGGCACGATGCTGTGGCTGGGCACAGGTACCATCTTGGTGGTGGATCTGCGCATGGTCATGCCGCCTCGCCTCCTTTCCCGGCTTCACCCCGGCGATGGGGCGTTATGCGCGCGAAGAAGGCGCGTATCATCGGGTTGTTGGTAACCAGCATTACCAGAATCAGCACCACCGCGTATACCAGCATGCGGTAATCGCTGAACTCGCGCAGGAGCTCCGGAAGCACCGTCAAAAGCGTGGCGGCGATGATCGAACCCCAGATGTTGCCGATGCCGCCCAGCACCACAAACACCAGCACGAGGATAGAGGTGTCGAAGTTGAAGCGCGAGGCCTGCACCGAGGACATGTTCAGCCCGTAGAGCGTGCCCGCCATGCCGGCCAGAAACGCCGAGGTGACAAAGGCCATCATCCGGTACTTCGTAACGTTGATACCTACGGACTCGGCGGCAATGCGGCTGTCGCGGCAGGCCATGATCGCGCGCCCGGAACGGCTGTTGATCAAATTGAGCACCACGAACAGCGTAAACAGCACCAGCGCAAAGCCCACTGTGAAGGTGGACATGCGGCTGACGCCGCGCGTGCCCGCCGGGCCGTTGACCACGATTTCGCCCAGTACGTTGGGGTTGTCAAAGGCAATGTGTACCTGCCCGCCGTCCACAGAGATATACAGGCAGTTGATGACGTTGCGGATGATCTCGCCAAACGCCAACGTGACGATGGCCAGATAGTCGCCCTGCAGCCTGAGCACCGGCACGCCGATGATTACGCCGGCGATGCCCGCGAACAGGCCGCCTACGATCATGGAAAGCACCAGGATCATCGTCTCGTTTTCCATGCTAAATGCCGCCATCAGCCACTCGGAGAACACCACGCCGGAAAACACGCCCACGCTCATAAAGCCCGCGTGCCCCAGGCTCAACTCGCCGGAAATGCCCACTGTGAGATTCAGGGACACGGCCATGACGATGTATACGCAGATCGGCACCAGCTGCCCGCGCAGCGAGCGGGAAATCAGGCCAGCGCCCTGCATAAGCTGCACGACGACGAACGCCACGATGACGATGCCGTAGGAGATGAGATTGTTGACGGTGGATTTTTTCAGCTTCATCCCTCTCACCTCACACTTTCTCATGGACTTTCTTGCCCAGCAGGCCCGTAGGCTTGACCAGCAACACCACGATCAGCACCGCGAACACGAAGGCGTCGCCCAGCTGCGTGGAAACATAGCCGTTGCCGAGGATTTCAATCACGCCCAGCAGGATGCCGCCGATCATTGCCCCGGGAATGGAGCCGATACCGCCGAATACCGCCGCGGTGAAAGCCTTGATGCCCGGCATGGAGCCGGTGGTGGGCTGCAATACCTGATACGACGAGCACAAAAGCACGCCCGCGATGGCCGCCAGCGCCGAGCCGATGGCAAAGGTCAGGGCAATGGTACGGTTGACGCTGATGCCCATTAACTCCGCCGCAGCCCTGTCCTCCGATACGGCGCGCATGGCCTTGCCCATCTTCGTGTGCCCCGTAAACAGCGTCAGCGCAATCATGATGATGATGTTGGCAAGCACGGTGACGATGGTCGTGCCTGTCAGGCGCAGGCTGGCGCCGGAAGCGCTGGTGTAGAGCGTGATATCGCCGAGGGTAATCAGCGAGGGGAAGCTCTTGGGATTGGCCGTCCAGATCAGCTGCGCCAGGTTCTGCAAAAGGTAGCTCACGCCGATGGCCGTAATCAGCACCGCCAGCGGCGCGGCTTGCCTCAGCGGCCGGTAGGCCAGGCGCTCGATGGTCACACCCAGAATGGTGCATACCACCATCGCCAGCAGCACGCCCACCAACGGCGGCAGGCTCATGGAGCTGACGGCCACAAAGCAGATGTAAGCGCCGACCATGATGATATCGCCATGGGCAAAGTTGAGCATGCGGGCGATGCCGTACACCATCGTATAGCCCAACGCGATAATGGCATAGATGCTGCCCAGGTTGATGCCGCTGATGATGCGCTCGAGGAACAAGGTCATTTTCTGCCACCCCCTCGCGGCGCGGTGCGCCGCCTGCGCGCCCGCCTCAAGCAACCAACGGTAACCAGTCTCCTTCACGCGGCTGATTACCGTTGATCGCCCGACGGCGGCGCGCCGTCGTTTCAAAAAATCCGCAAAGCCCGGCCCCGGAGACCGGAGCCGGGCAGGGAATCTTATTCCGCAGCAGCCTCCGTGGCGGTTGCTTCTGCGGTTTCAGCGCCGTTCACGTCGAAACCGACATAGACGCCGTTTTCAATGCGCACGGCGGTCGGAGTCTTGGTGACCGCGCCGGTCTCATCCCAAGTCATGGTGCCGGTCAGACCGGTGATCTCCAGCTCCTGCATGGCGGCGATGAGCATCTCGCAGGCGTCCTCCGTCGAGGTTTCGGCGGTGATGCCGGCGTTGTTGATGGCCGCATACAGGGCGTACACGCAGTCATAGCCGTCCGCGGCGAACTGGTCGGGGTTGGCGCCGTACAGCTCGTTGTACTTGGCCACGAAGTTGACGGTCAGTTCATCGGTGGCGTCCGCAGAGAAGGGGGTCAGAAGCATGACGCCCTCGGCCAGGGAGGTGTCAAAACCATCAATGTTGAGGATGCCGTCCATGCCGTCCACGCCGAAGAAGATGGGCGCGTACTCCATGTTGGCGGCCTGCTGGAGGATCATCGAGGCGGGCGTGTAGTAGATGGGCAGGAACACCAGATCCGCGCCGGCCTCGCGCGCCTCGGTGAGCTGCACGGAGAAGTCGGTGGTGTCGTCAGTGAAGGTGGTCACCGAGACGATGTTCAGGCCCAGATTGGCGGCCTCGGCCTCAAAGGTCTGATAAATGCCGGTGGAATAGGTATCGGCATTGTTGTAGATCACGGCGATGGCGGTAGCCAGCTCGTGTTCGGCAATGTACTGCGCCGAAGCGGTGCCCTGCGCCGGGTCGGTGAAGCAGAGCTGATAGACATTGTCCTTGTCGGCAATGACATCGGTCGAGGAGGCAGACGGGGTGAGCATGAACATGCGGTCGTTATAAGCTTCCGCGGCGACCGCGACGCAGGGGCCGGTGGTGACCGTGCCGATGATCATCTGAGCGCCCCAGTCCCACAGGGTATTATAGGCATTGATGCTCGTTTCCGGGTCGTGCTGGTCATCCTGCACGTTGAGCTCAATCTGGATGCCGCCCAGCGCGTTGACTTCATCAACGGCGATCTGCGCGCCCTGAGCAACGGACGTGCCGTAGCTGGCGGCCGCGCCAGTCATCGGGCCGATCAGGCCGACTTTGATGGCCGCTTCTTCTTCGGCGAACGCGCCGCAAACCATGGTCAGAGCCATGACGGCGGCAAGAACCAGAGCCAAAAATGTCTTTCTCATGTTGAAAACCTCCTGCAATGTACTAACGAAAGCCCGCGCCCGCAGACGCGCGCATACGCAGTCGCTTCAACGACGAACCGCGAGCGGTTTTTGAATAATACCTCGCTCGCGTTTCTCAGATTTTCGCTTTCACAATGAATTTTCCTTATAGTATCACCGCAGCCGTGCCGCGTCAATGGCATTTCTGTTAAATTGGTGCAATAATATGCGCTTTATGCTTGCGCCAGCCTTCTACGAACGAAATAGAGCGTTTTTGCCCCTGCAAAATTTCGCATGTTTTTCCACGCATTTCCGGTTTTCTGCATTTTGACGAATGCAATATTCCATTTTTGCACGCTGCGCAAGGGCGTTTTTCCCGTAATATGGGCACAAATGGGCATAATTGCGCAGTTGTTACGAATAATTATTCATTTTATATGAATAAAAATTAAAAGCGGAAGCGGTGTGCCCCGCTTCCGCTTTGCCATTTCCATCCGTCAGGAAAACAGTTCGCCGATGGCGTCAACGACATTTTCCCAATCCGCCTCCACCTCGGCGCGGGCGGCTTCATAAGCGGCTTTAACTTCATCCATGCCGGCTTCGGCCCAGCTCTTGCCCTCCTTCCAGAGCTGCTCTACACCGGTGCGCACCTGCTCGGCCATGTCCTCCAGCGCTTTTCCGGCCTCGTCCATGCCCTGGTCCACGGCTGTTTCCACATAGACGAGGGCGCGAGTCAGTTCCGCGGCCACATCCTCGCTGACGTCCTCAATGCCCTTTTCCAGCTCCGAGGCATGCTCGCGCAGGTAGGCGATGGCGTTTTCCAATTCCTCCTGGGCCACTTCGCCCTGTTGCTGAAGCCATTGGCGGGTTTCGGCCTCCACTTCTTCCAGACGGGCCTTGAGGGAGGCGGCGCGATCGCACAGGGAGGCGACGTTGCCGTCCAAATCCGCCGTCAGTTCCTCGCGGGCGCTTTCAAAGGCGACGGCGTAGGAAGCCACGCCGGATTCTTCCCAGGCCAACCCCTGCTTGTAAAGCTGCTCCACGCATGTGCGCATGGCGCTGCACAGGCGCACCACGGGGCTGCTTACCCCGATGGCCACATTTGCGCAGGCCTGTTCCAGATAGGTTACAGCCTCGGCTACGCGCACGGCTTCCTCGTCCGTCAGCGCCCCGGAGTTTTCAAACAGCGCCGCACCCCGGTCGAGCAGGTATTCCACAGCTGCGCGCGCATCTTCCTCGGTCACATTCCCATCCATTTCATACCACTGCAGGACTTCCTCCTCCGCGGCGGCAATCTTTTCCGTCAGCGTCATATTCTCGGCCAGCGCGGCCGTGCCCAGCAAAAGCGCCATCATCAGAGCCAACAGCCTCATCCATACTTTCATCGGCAAATCCTCTCTTTTTCGTCATTCGCCCGTGCGGTGCGGGCCGCCTCAAAACCAGTATATTCGCCGCATGCGGGCCTGTCAACCAACCCTGGGGCGGCTTTTCCGTTTCGCCGCGCTTTTTTCACAAATCCCCCTTGACAGGCACGGGCAGCGTGCGTGGCAATCGAAGCGGGGCCAGCAATGGCCCATGCAAACCGCTCCAGCGCCCCGGGCATACTTGAAAGCGCCGCGGGAATTGCTTACCAACGGCTTTGAGGGCGCTTCGCTGAAGGACATCTGCGCGCAAGCGGGCGTGACTACCGGGGTACTGCACAATAAAATAATTTGACAAATAACGCAGCTTCTCTTCCGGGAAAGTTTCCGGAAGAGAAGCTGGCTTTGTTTTCGGAAACCAGGGACGCGCTTATTTTCCCAAACTTCTATTGCCACAGATCCGATAATGTATTACATATACACGTTTCCAATGCGGTTTGTACAGACTTCCATAGGCGGGTGTAACGATGGGGCAGGCAAGCATAAGGTTCTTCGGAATCCGCGGGATCCAGGCGAATACAGAGTATTATGTATGCATGGTTCCGCTCTCCGTACTTCAAAACTGTTTATATTCAGCGATGCCGAGCTGCCGCCGTCCATCCGTTCACAGCGAATTCTGAACAAGGCGCGCATTCCGGAAATCAAGCGGTATATCTTGCAAAATCGGGACGCATATGTTTTCTCAGCCCTTACCGCCTCCGTCGATGGGGATATCGTGTTTAAGCCGGTGGATTCGGAAAAACAGCATAAATCGTTGGGCGAGATCGAGATCAGCGTTAATACCAGGATCGTGATTAACGACGGCCAGCACCGCAAAGCGGCTATTGACGCCGCCTTGGCAGAATGCCCGGAATTGAAATATGAGGATATAGCGGTTGTCCTGTTCCCCGATCCGGGGCTTAAGCGTTCTCAGCAAATATTCTCTGACCTGAACCGCTACGCAATACGCCCAACAAAGTCGATCAATATCCTGTATGACCTGAGGGATCCGTTTGCGGCTATGATCTGCAGCCTGGTTGACGAACTGCCCATGTTCGGGAGGTGGGTTGACAAGGAGAAGGCGTCCATATCCAACAGATCCCGGGCCCTGTTTACGTTAAGCGGGATTTATGGCAGTTCTCAAAATCTCGTCAGAGGACTTTCTTCAACGGATGAGAGGGCGGCGGTCAAACAATTTTGGGAAGTTCTTTATGCTTCGATACCTGACTGGCAGGGCGTTATCAATGAACAAATCAAGGCGTCAAAGCTGCGGGCGGATTTTCTCAGCGGCCATGCCATTCTCCACCGGGCCTTGGCGCATGTTGGCAATGACCTGTTGCGCCGGGGCAAGCAACTGGACGCTTTGGAAGCCATTCGAAATATCAGTTGGCAGAAAACGAACCCGCTGTGGGCAGGGCGCGTGGTGGTCAACAACGTGATTTCCGCTTCAAACAGCAGCGTGCAATACGTTGCGTCAGTGGTTTGGGATGCATTGGAAGATGGTGATGATCATGCCTGATAAAATTTTAACAAGGCGGGATATAGAAAATGTCATTACGGTGACCAAAGACCTGTATCTGGCCGATTCTATACCTTGGGTAATTGGTTATTCTGGCGGCAAGGATTCCACCGCGACGGTACAGCTTGTATGGAGCGCGCTGAGCCAGCTGCCCAAAGAGCAACTGAAAAAGCGCGTTTATGTGATTTCGACGGACACCCTTGTGGAATCCCCGGTTGTGGCGGCCTGGTTAGCGCAGTCCTTGGCGCGGATGCGGCAAACGGCGGAAAACAGCGGCCTGCCCATTGAAGTGTTCCAGCTAACCCCGGATATGGACAATACATTTTGGGTAAACCTGCTGGGTAGAGGATATCCATATCCAAGGCGGAACATGCGCTGGTGTACGGACCGGTTGAAAATAGCGCCTGCCAATCATTTTGTTGAGCGGGTTATTTCCCGTGCCGGCGAAGCCATCATGGTATTGGGTACGAGAAAGACGGAAAGCGCGGCCAGAAGGCAAGTGATGGAGGGCTATGAAAAAAAGCGGGTTCGTGAACATCTAAGCCCTAGCAGCACGATGCCGAACGCGTTCGTTTATTCCCCCCTGGAGGATTGGACAAGCGACAACGTGTGGCAGTATCTTATGCAGCATCCAAATACATGGGGCCAGTCAAACAAAGACCTGCTTGCCATGTACAGCGGGGCGTCTGCGGACGGTGAATGCCCGCTCGTGCTTGACACAAGCACCCCCAGCTGCGGAAATAGCCGGTTTGGTTGTTGGGTTTGCACCATGGTGTCCGAAGATAAATCCATGGCCGCGATGATCCAAAACGACGAGGAAAAGGCATGGATGCTTCCTCTGCTTGAGCTGAGGAATGAAATCGGCGCGCCGCAGGAGGAAGATAAAAGGCGGCGGGATTTCAGGCGGATGGACGGGAAAATTTATATGCATACGGGGAACATAGTGCATGGCCCCTATACAAAAGCTACCCGCGAATATTTCCTCAGGCGCCTGCTGCAAGTTGAGCAATATGTTCAAACCTGTGGACCGGCAGAATTGGCGGATCATCCGTTGATCCGTCATGAGGAATTGTGCCAAATACGCCGGATTTGGCTGCATGAAAAGCACGAATTTGACGACGCGCTGCCCAGAATTTATAAGGAAGTCACGGGACGCGATTTTGTCGATCCTGAATGTCCGACAAACCGTTATTTTAAGAAGCGGGAATGGGATATTTTGGAAAGGACATGCCACGATGCTTTCCCGCAGGAGGAATTGCTCGTGAACCTGTGTTCAAGTTTGCTTGACATTGAGTCTCAATATAGTTTGATGGCGTCGCGGCGCGGTGTAAACATCGAAATCGAAAAGACAGTCAGGAAATGCTTTTTCTCAGACAAGCAGGATGCGATTGATTTTTACCAGCGCCATCACGCCGCCAACGATGAGAATGGCCAAGAGGAGGTTGCCGCCGAATGATTATTCAGCAGGTTGTCATTCAGAATTTTGGCCTTTACAAAGGGGAACACACCGTCAATTTGGAGAACGCAGATCCTTCCAGGGTTATTACCTTAATTGGCGGGCTCAACGGGCGGGGGAAAACCACTTTCCTTGATGCGATCATTCTGGGATTGTATGGCCGTCGCGCCCTTAAGTATTTGCAGGATGAAAGGATTGGGTATGCCGCATACATTGAAAACCACGTCAGCAAGGGAATTCCTGCTGGAAGCCAGACCAGGATCCAGTTAACGCTCTGCGAGTCAAATGCCGAAGGCGACCGCATAACGATTTGCAGGTCATGGGATAAAAACCTGGTGGGGATCTCCGATGAAACGCTGGTTGCATATAGGAATGGGCATAGGGATGAATCTCTATCCGGCAACTGGGACTACTTTGTTGAAGAAATCCTCCCCCTGACCATATCGAGATTCTTTTTCTTTGACAATGAGAAAATCGCGCAGATTGCCGATGATGAGAGCTTTGAAAGCGTAAAGGACGCGATTCGCGCGTTGCTGGGTTTCACCACGATAGATCAGCTGATCTCGGATATGGGAAAGCTGTCGAAGAAATTTTCCCAGAAAATTGCCGAAGATGACCAGTCGGGTTTGATGCGGGAACTGGAGGAGATTGAACAGGCGATTGAGGATGTTCAGGCAAAGGCGGATGCCGCCCGTGCTGACGTGCAGGGCTGCGATGCAAAAATCAAGGAACTGCGGGAGTTGCGCGAACAAGAAAATGAACGGTTCTGGCAAAACGGCGGGAACCTCGCGCTGGAGCGGCATAAGCTTGAGGAAGAAAAAAAGCTGTTACAGAAGCGGTTGCACAATACACGAATATGGCCCGGGACTATTCTCAGAATGCGTCCACGCCGCTTTTGCTGTGTAAACCGCTTCTTGAAAATATAAGCAGGCAGCAAGCGGACAATGAACGCCAGAGAACCGGACATTACTATAATATGTTCATTGCCCGCCTCAAAGAGCAGCTTGCGGAATCCGCGGATTATCCGGCCGAATTTGCAACCGGGATGACGGCGCTGTTGGAAAATATTTCGTCGGAATTCCAAAGCGGGGTTAATGAAACGGCGGCGGCAAAAATCCTCCCGGCGGATACTCTGGGGCTTATTCAGGATGTTTTGACAGAGGCGAGCCAGAAAAGGATGGATATCTCCGCGTTGTTGGACGATCTTGTGGAGGGCACGGAGCGGTTGGAGCAAATAGAATCACACCTGAGCAGAGAGATCAACGAATCCGAAACCCAGCAGGCCCGGCGTGCTATGATGGAGATTTCCGATCAGATCATCAGCCTGGAAGTGGACAAACGCATGGCGGACGAGCGCCTTGCACAGTATGAAAAGGAGAAAAACCGTCTGTCAGCCCAAAAGGCGAGGATGATTTCGGAATCCCTCAAAGTACAATTGGGAAACAGTGAAGCCGACCGGATTATCAAGTACGCGAATATCGTAATCCGCACCATGGAGCTATTCAAGCAAAACCTTCTTGAACAAAAGCTTCAGGAGCTGTCCGGCCGGATCCTCGCTTGTTTCATGTCCATGGTTAAGAAAAATAGCATGATCAGGGATATCACGATTGATCCCGCAACCCTGGATATTAAATTGGTAGACTACACCGGTGGGGAACTTCTGAAAGCGCAGCTTTCCGCGGGGGAAAAACAGCTGTTTGCCATATCAATTATCTGGGGCCTGGCGCAGTGCTCTGGATATGATATGCCGGTTATCATTGATACGCCGCTTGGACGGTTGGATTCGCAACACAGAACCAGCTTTTTGGAAGGATACTTGCCCTATGCGGGAAGACAGGTCGTTGTGCTATCCACCGATGAAGAAATCTATGGGAAGTATTATGACTTGATTCGTCCATACGTAGGCAGGGAATACACTTTGGCGTATAATGAAGAAACGAAAAGCACCAGCATCGAATCAGGGTATCTTTGGGGTGATAGAGATGATCATGAGGCAGATTTAACTCTCTAAAAAAGAAAAAGAAAAGCTGATCCGAATCAAGGCAAAAACGGGAATCGGTGCGTGGAATGTGCTCTCACGATGGGCGCTTTGCATATCGCTTGCGGATCCATCCATTCCCTTTGGGCCGGATGTTCCCTCTGACAGCAATGTTGAAATGTCATGGTCGACATTTGGCGGAGAGTATCAGGATGTCTACGATTCAGTATTTCGTGAGAGATGCCGGCTGGACAATATTGAACCCGATCCGCAATCCATTGCCAAGTATTTTCGGTTGCACCTGCAAAGGGGGATCAACGCTTTATCCGCGAGGACAGGCCCCAAAGACATTGCCGGGTTGCTGGAACTCGTCAAGCATATATAGGAGGCATAACATGGCGATTTATCTGGATTACTGTGCTTCAACGCCGGTTGATCCGCGAGTATTACAGGCAATGGTGGATGTATACCAAAATAAACCCGGAAACGCCGACAGCCGGACGCATATCTTTGGCCAGCAGGCGAAAGAAGTCGTAAACACCAGCCGGAAGCGCATTTCCGAGATACTTCGCATTGATCCCACGGAGGTAATCTTCACGAGCGGCGCGACTGAAAGCGATAATACCGCTATAATTGGTTTGATGGATTATGGCGTTTCTTCGGGGGAAAAACATATCGTTACCACCGCGATTGAGCATAAAGCGGTGCTGGAGGCCGCGCGCTATCTCGAAAAAAAGGGCTTTGAAATTGATTATGTCAACCCCGATGAAAAGGGACGCATTCATGCAGAGAATGTATTGAAGCTGGTAAGAAAGGATACCCTGCTGGTATCTGTGATGCATGTCAACAACGAAACCGGCGTGATCCAGCCTGTGAGTGAAATTGGCGATGCACTATCCGCCGGAAATGTATTTTTCCACGTCGACGCGGCGCAGTCATTTGGCAAGCTGAACGATGAATTGAGGAACCTGAAGTATGATATGCTTAGTATAAGCGGCCATAAAATACATGGCCCACAGGGAATCGGGGCATTGGTACTGAAGCGCAAAGCCTATAAGAGACCGCCCATCGAGCCCTTGTTCCATGGCGGGCCGCAGGAGTATGGGTTCCGGCCGGGAACAATCCCCGTGGCGTTGGTGGCTGGATTTGCCATGGCGGCGGATCTAATGGAGAAAGAATATCCCGCAAAGATTCAAACGCTTCAGAAGCAAAAGGACGAACTTGTTTCCGCGCTGCTTCCGTATGGCATGCGGATCAATGGAGATCCGGATCATTCGCTGCCCAACGTGCTCAATTTCAGCATTCCGCATATTGATGCGGAGGCATTCTTTGCGGCGGAAAAAGATCTATATGCCGTTTCGAATGGCTCCGCCTGCAACTCTGGCAGTTATAAGCCCAGCTATGTATTGCAGGCCATGGGATACGATGAGGAACGAATTGCCGAGGCGTTGCGTGTATCATGGTGGGATCAGCCCATTGACATCAAACCTCTCGTCAGATATGTTCAGGACGTTCAGTGATTGTGGCGGAACCGGAGGAAGACCCATAATCGTGCTGGTATGCCGGCACGAGAAATGGGTAGACCACCGTTTAAGCCGGTATCCAGCGCTGACAAAGCCCACAAACGCGAAAATTGCCTCGATCAAGAAGGATAGAGGCAATTTTCGCTTCCTGCGTCAGCTGAGCTTGCAGGCTTTCTCATCACTCTGGCAGCTTGTTGCCTTTGTCAACGGTCAAATATTTTTTGGAAGAGGGGAAAGCCAAAAGGAAAAGAGTGAGGACGTGACGAATATATACAGTAAACAAGCCAGGCGGTGAGAAAGATATTAAAACAGCAGCGGAAGAAACAGCAGCAAATGAAGATAGTGATCATGGAGCAGATGGTGTCGGAGGATCACTTTTTGCGGAAAGCAGACCGAGTGGTGGACTTCAGTAATTGCGTGCCACTGTATTGTGCGGATAACGGCCGGCCCGCCATCGCGACCCGGAAAGGGCCAGCAAAGCCGGGAGGGAAAAGCGGATGGATTTTATTGCAGCGGGCACTGCACTATGGATAGAGAGCGCAACGTGATTCTAGACATAGGTGTGGAGCCGACAAACATCAACGACGTAACTCCGATAGTCGGGATACTCAATGAGACCGAAGAGCGGCTGGGCGCGCCGCCCGGGTAATGGGGCTGGACACGGGATACCACAACGCGGGGATCACGCATAAGGGGCGCACTATGAGAGGCACCGTTTCCGCTATTGTCCTATGCCTCCAAGAGATTTACACAAAGATTAGGACGGCCTCAAACAGGCGCCTTTACTTTGCCAAAAGGCAGGCTGCGTTATTCCGCAACCTGCCTGATTCTTTGAGTGACACCCGGCGAGTCCCTGGTTTTGACGGTTCCCGTCTCCAGACGCTAGCCCTTATAAGACCCGTCGGTATTTACCCAGAACAGTTCGAGCATCTCGTTGTCGGGGCCTCGGAAGAAATTGAAGCGCACGCCACAGTTGTATACGTCCGGCGCCCATGCGTCGTTCTCATTGTCGAACTTGCAGCCTTGCTCCAGCAGATACTTCTTGGCGGCATCAAAATCGCTCACCTGGAAGGCAATATGGCCAATGACGCCATTATAGTCCGCGTGTTGATCCTCCGGGAACTGTTCCAAATCAATAATCAGGTTGCCGCGCTTTACAAAGCAGGTGGTAATAATGCCGGAGGGGCAGGGCACATCCGCCTCATAGATGCAGGTCATGCCCAATACCTCTGTGTAAAACTTCTTTGAGGCCTTGATGTCTTTACAAACCATGCCGACATGATCGCAGCCAAAGATATCGAAGTTCATTTTATCCATTTGATCTTCCTCCATTTTCAGTCGTCGATTGAATGGTTTTGCGTAGTTTACAGCTCTACGACGCAGCCTTCCTCAAGGGACTTTCGTATGGCCACAACAATTTCCAGCACATTCCTGGAATCCTGCGGGGTAACAGCCGCGGGACGGTTTTCACGAATCGCCGCAAAGAATTCGCCGATTTCGCCCGCAAACATATCCGTCTGCTCGACATTCAAAGGATAGGTGTTCTCCTCCCCTGCCGGATACCAGTTCAGGTTGCTGCCTCGTGTGCCGTCATTGATATTCACCCCGGCGGTCAGCGCGTAGGCAATCGTTCCTTTGTCGCCTGTGGCGCGCAACTCGATGGAGAAGGGCCAGTTCCCGGTCATTTCTAGGGAAGTTTCGCAAATTGCTTTGGGGCCGCCTTCCCATTCCAGGCTGGTACACACATGGTTCCAACAGCCACTGGCGCTCTTCCAACCAATGGCATATACACGGTTCGGCTTACCAAACAGACTATAAAGATAGTCGATGTCGTGGACATTCAAATCATACAGGCCGCCGCCACTCTTGGCGGGATCCCGGTGCCATGTTGACCATGTAGGATGCTGGCAGCAGCGCTTTTCGTATACCATGTGGATGTCGCCCAATTTCCCTTGATCGACATACTCCTTTACCGCAATGAATTCCGGCCACCAGCGCGCGACTTGCGCTACCATGAAGCGCACACCGTTTTTTTCGCACGCCGCGATCATGCGGTCGAGAGATTCCAGCTCAAAGGTGACTGGCTTTTCACACAAAACATGGCATTTTGCATTTGCCGCTTTGATGGCATATTCCTCATGCAGATAGGTTGGAAGGCAAATATCCACCACGTTCAGTTGTTCGTTTGCCAAAGCGTCATCCAGTGTGAAATAATGCTTGCAGTTTGCCTCTGCCGCTGCCTTTGCCCCTTTTTCCGGGCTCCGGCTGATTACCGCGGCGATCTGCACATCGCTCATCGTTTTCATCGCCGCGATGTGATTCTGGGCAATATAACCCATTCCTACAATTGCCACTTTGAACATAAGTGCTCACCTTTCTACCTGAACAAGGTCAAGGACGCCCGCCGCGACGAGATGCCGCTTTCGCCTTATTGCGAAGATTACTTACCAGCGGCCTTGGCCAATTCAGAGGTACATACATACGCAGCTGCATCCGCCTCAACAGTTGCCTTATCTTCATCCGTCATGCCATTGTTGACAAATTCATTTGTATATACCAAGTCATGCTCAATGGGTTCGCTGATCGTGCCGGCAGTCACGCAGGAATCAATGTTGATATCCCATTTGTAATCGAAGAAGAAGCCGGTGGGATTGGACATCTCCTCAAAGTCTTCTTCCGTCATACCGTAGGACTGTACCTTGATGGCGTCCATAACCGCGACGGCGCCTTCCCAGGTTACGGTATTGGCCAGGGAGGGGAACCTATTCAGAACGATGTCCGCAGCGGCTTCCGGATTGGCCGCGACGAAGTAGATACCCTTCTGAACCGCGGTAACAAAGCCCTGGACAACTTCCGGCCGGTTGGCAATCGTATCGTTCGAGCATACAATCGCGTTGGCGCTGTTTTTCAGTACCTCATTGCCGTCGATGTAATTGAAATCAAAGCCTTGCGCAAGCAAAAGATAGATTTCATCCAACCAGGTAAACAGCACGTCGATTTTTCCTTCTTCAACCTGCACATAGCGGTTTTCGCCCGCTACAATGTATTCAACATCGGTCACACCCGCCGCGTCCAGTAGGGGCTGTGCAAGTGCTTCCCAGGAAGCGTCGCCCAGGGCGATGGTTTTGCCATTCAGATCTTCCCAGGTATCAATGCCCGAGCCATTCAGGGCCGAAAATCCAAAGATATTCCAGGCTCCATACTGCAAAACGGCCTTAATCGGCAGGCCCGCTTCGATCGAAGGCAGTATAAGGGACGGCGCCGGCAAGGCGAAATCCGCCTGACCTACGGCAACCATTTGAACGTCTGTACCCGTTGCTTCTTCAATGGTAAGTTCCAGGCCTTCTTCCGCAAAATAACCCATCTCGACCGCAGACCAGAAGGGCGCATCCGCCAAGGTTTCAATAGAGCGAGGCATTACCAACGTTACGGGGGTGAGTTCCTCCGCAAGAACTCCACCCGCCATTGCCAGGCACAAAACCAGAGAGAGAGCCAGCGCCAGGATTTTCTTCATGTGATTTTCCTCCTTAATTTCTTCGATTATCATAGATTTATCTATGATGTTGATGGAAATATACCATAGATAATTGGTTTTGTCAATATTATTTTGTATATAAAACGAAATAATTTTCGCATATAGCACTTTTTTGGTTGACTTTCACTTGTATTTGTTGTAATATATAATTGAACAAAAACAAATTATTATTATGTGCGAATTATTCAAATTCATATGCATATTCCTGTGCTGCTAGATGAAAGGAGAAGCTTGCAATGCCTCATTATTTGCTTGAAGCAAAAAACATCTGCAAGACCTATGTGGGCGACTCTAAAAATGCTGCCGCCGTTGAGGTGTTGCGCAACATTTCCCTGGCGATCCAGGAAAAGGAGTTTGTTTTGCTTCTGGGCAGCTCCGGCTGCGGAAAGTCTACTTTATTAAAGATACTCGCCGGCATTGAATCTGCGTCCTCAGGAAACATCGTGATCGACGGAAAGGACCAGGGGAAGTGCGTTTCCCGCGGGGAGCTGCGCAACTTCGGCTATGTTTTTCAAAACAACAATTTGCTACAGTGGCGCACGGCAGAGGGCAATCTGCGTTTTGTTCTGGAGGTTATGAAGCTCAAAGGCGAAAAGTGGGATGCGCGCGTAGATGAAATGCTCCGCATTGTCGGCCTACAAAACTACAAGAAAGTCTATCCGCACGAGCTTTCCGGCGGTATGCGCCAGCGCGTTGGAATTGCCCGTGCGCTGGTTCACGACCCTCAAATATTGATCCTTGACCAACCGCTCGGCGCGCTGGATGCGATCACCAGAAAAATGCTTTCCTATGAGCTGCTCAATATTTGGGAAAAAACGCAGAAGACGATCTTGATGGTTACCAACAATGTGGACGAGGCGCTGCTGTTGGCAAATCGCATCATCTTGCTCTCCCCACTGCCGGGGAGTATTATAAAGGAAATCAAAGTAGACATCCCCTACAAAGATCGGAATATAAACATCAAAGAAAACTCTCGCTATCAGGAGCTGCGCAAGGAAATAAACGAAATTATCCGGTCATTTGGAGGTTTGGAAAAATGACATTCTCAAAAAACAACATTAAAAAAAGGCGAAAGGATCTGACTTCCATAATCGCCCCGCTGGTGGTGTTGGCCGTTCTCGTCATCGGCCTACAAATCATCTGCACCGTTTTTGATGTCAACGCTCACGTTATTCCCGAGCCCTTTGATATCATCACCGAAACGGTGCGCGTATTCCCGGACATCCTGCCGCATTTTCTGTTTACCATCAAAATTGTGTTGTTGGGATTTGTTATTTCCGTACCATTGGGCATGCTGATTGCTGCGTTGCTTTCCCAGTCCAAACTGCTTACCAGCGCGCTATCCCCCATTATTCTGGCGCTGGTTATTACGCCCATGATGACCTTGGTACCGTTGATGTTGTTGTGGTTGGGTACCGACCCAAATTTGCGCTTACTGGTCATTATTGTGCAAGCCACACCCATCATTACCTTTAATACGTTGAACGGCTTCACCCATATTGAAAAGGAAAAACTGGAATTGGGCGCGGCTGTTGGCGCAAGCAGATTGCAGGCTTTCACCAAAATTACCTTTATGAGCGCCATGCCCCAGGTTTTTACCGGCGTGAAGCTTGGATGTATCTTCTCTGTAATCGGCGCCATCAGCGCAGACTTTGTGGGCGGCAAAATTGGCATGGGAACCCGCATTGTGTACTATACAAAATACAACGCAACTGCCGTCACGTTCGGCTGCATCATTTTGGTGGCAATCATTGGCCTTGCGTTATATTATGCGGTAAATGCGTTGGAGCGCCGCGTGGTTTTGTGGAAGAAATAACCGTCTGATCCTGAGGAGGTGTGATTTTGGAAACTCGCAAGCAAGACGATATCATCGTATTTGACCATGTAAGTAAGATATTCAAAACCCGCTTTCAATCCATTACCGCCGTCAAGGATTTTTCTATGAACATCCATCGCGGTGAGTTTGTATCCATTCTTGGCCCGTCCGGTTGTGGCAAATCCACAATCATCCGCATGATGGATGGCATCATTGATCCCACCGAGGGTGATATTTATATAGAAGGCGAAAAAACCACTACCGGCAAGCGTCTCTCCCCTCGAATTTTGCGCAAGATGGGCTTCGTTTTTCAGCAACCCAACATGTTCCCCTGGTACACTGTGCGGGAAAACGTGGCCTTGCCCCTGAAAGTATTCGGGCTTAAGGGAAGCGAATGGGAAACGCGCGTAGACCGTCTGATGGAAATGGTGGGCCTGCAGAATTACGCGAACGCCTACCCTGTAGAAATTTCTCAGGCGCAGCTCCAGTTAGCCGGCGTAATCCGCCCCATGGTTTATGACCCGGACATTCTTCTCATGGACGAGCCTTTCGGCTCTCTTGATGATATGTCCCGTGAGCAGATGGATATGGCCATCCTTGATATTTGGGGAAAAACCGGCAAGACGATCATTTTTATAACCCATAATGTGGAAGAAGCTGTGCTCATGTCTTCCCGGATCTACGTAATGGCGACCAATCCCGGACGGCTTTCTGAAGTGGTCGATATCGACTTGCCGCGCCCACGTTGTCTGGATATGATTGTGAGCGAGCGGTTTATCCAGTATGAAAACAGGCTGACCGAACTCATTGGCGAACTGGATCTGAGCAAGATCAAATAAGGAGGACAGGGAGTTATGAAAAGCAGGGTCTTGAATATTGTCGCTCCGTTCATCGCCATTGTGGCCTTTTTGGGCATTTGGGAATTGTTGGTTCGCGTATTGGAGGTGGAAACCTGGATCTTGCCGCCTCCTACTGCCATATTCACTTCCATGATTCGGGATTTTCCGGAATATTGGCCCCATATCTGGACAACGGGCCTTACAATTTTGCTTGGCTTTCTCATTGCCATTCCGGTGGGCTTGATTGTCGCTTCCCTGGTCACCAGTTCCAAACTTCTTAGCGCTGCCCTGAGCCCTTATATTACCATGCTGGTCATCACTCCGCTGATGACCCTCATCCCGTTGCTTCAGCTGTGGATGGGATATGGCATGAAGGTGCGTGTCATCGCGGTTATTATCCAATCCTTTGCGGTCGTCAACATGAACGCCTGCACGGGCTTTTTGAATGTACCCAACATACGCCATGAACTGATGCAGTCGATGGGCGCCAATCGCTTGCAAACCTATTTCCGCATGCTGCTTCCCAGCGCTGCCACCGATATCTTCACCGGCATAAGCCTGGCGGCAATTTTCTCCACCACCGCCTGTATCTCTTCTGAATATGTCGGCGGCAATATGGGCCTTGGCAGCCGCATCATTTACTACAAAAATTTCCTCAAGAGCGAACAGGCCTTTGCCTGCATATTCTATGTAATGATTCTGGGCATTCTCTTGCATTGCCTGGTGAAATTTGCTCAGAAAAAAATCGTCAAATGGAAGATATAAGAATGAATATCCACAATACCGGCAAAAATTCGCGCAATTTTCGCAAAAGAAATATGATGCTATCAATTCTGTTATGTATAATTTGTGCGGTGGCCCTTGTTGTGCCCCAGCAAAGTATGATACAAGAGCCTTATAATTTCGAATCCGCCGCAGGAATTGACTTGGAATCTGCCCAATCGACCTACGCTGAGCACGGAGACAACGCCGCCCTATACCGTCTGACACTGGCGCACTGCCGAAAGGCCTATCTGCTGGGAGACAACTATGACGGTACGGAGCTTTGCGCCTGTGGCCGTGAGCTTTACCGGCGAGCCAAGGCGGGTACATTGGATTTAACCACCATTGGCGACACCGACGATACCGCCGCAATGCTGGCGCTTTTGAGAAGCTATGGCGTAACGCCGGCGACGTCATAAATTACGCAAGGAGGGATGGAGCTGTGCTTCTCGACCGTGAATCGACGATCAAGCTGCATAATCACCAATTGACAAGGGAAGAGAATTGCAAACTTATTTTCAATCTTATCAACTCTGAAAGCACGCTCACCCGCGCGGAACTGGTACGGATCACAGGCTTAAGCCCTTCTACCGTTTCCTCGTTGGTGGATGATCTTGTACGTGCAGAGTTGGTCGAGGAAGTCGGTCTGGCGCGAATGGCCACAGGCGCGGGCCGAAGGCCAATCATGCTCAATGTGAACCCCGCCGGGCGCCAGATCCCCGTGTTTTCGATCAGCCGCTGGGGCGTCAACTTTAAATTGTTTGACCTGGGTTACAACGTATTGGAAGAGTGTTTTCGGCCATGCCTTTGCAACAGGCACAGCGCGAATGCAGATTGTCTTGTGATTGATGAAAATGATAGCAGTGGCGCCGCATATAGCGAAACCATTGAGGATATAATCTCCCATTCCAGCAAATTTGATGCCAAACGGGCCGTGGCGGTGTTGATCAGTTACCCTGGTATTTATCTGGAAGAGGACAGGACTTTTATCCTTACATCCGTTCAAACCTCATTCAGAAGGGAAACGATCGACGCTCTGGAAAACCGGCTTGGCCTGCCGATCTTTATGGGCAATTCCTCCATGAGTTTTGCTTATGCTGAAAAAAAGTATCGTGATGCCCACGGTACGAACGTCGACGACTTAATCTATATCAATATTTGCGACGGCGTTGGCGCCGGCATTATCCTGGACGGCGAAATGCTGATGCGTTCGGGCCGCATTGCGGGCGAGGTCGGCCATATTACTGTGGAAATCGGCGGCCGTCCCTGCCCGTGCGGCAATAGTGGATGCTTGGAACGCTACGTAAATATCAATGCCATTGTGGAAACTGTGCAGGACGCTGTCGCTCAGGACCGCAGCGGTTCACATTCAGATTTAATTCGCGTCTTGTTGGAAAGGCCCACGCTGGAGTTAATCGGCAAAGCCTATGATGAGGGCGTAGAACCCGTCCGCAATGCTTTGGATGAAATTGCCGAAAAGCTCTTTGCCGCGATTTACAGCATGGTGAATGTCACGGGTATCAAATGCGTGGTCGTCGGCGGCCTTGAACGGATGGGCGAGGGTTTTCTGAATAAGTTGCGTTCCTTTATGCAAGGCCGGCGTGGCCAAATGTGGATGCGCGACATGAGCATCATGTATCCGCAAACCGGCGAGCAGGCGGATAGCGTTGGACTCGCACAGTATTTTATTGATTCAGCTTTTACCATTACTGCTTGACAAAGAGGGGACAATCGCATGAGAGTACTTGCAATTGGCTGTCATCCGGATGATCTGGAGATCGCATGTTACGGCACGTTGGCAAAATACGCAAAACTGGGCCATGAGGTATTTGTATGCCACATAGCGAATGGCAATCTGGGCCATGTGGAAATTATGCAGGATGAACTGCGCGCCATTCGCTTGCAGGAGGCTGAAAATGCCGCAAAAATCATCGGCGCGAAGCATTACAGTATAGATATCGGCGATCTATACGTAACTGCTGAAAATGATACGCTGGTAAACCGTTTGGCCGCCGTTGTGCGCGATATACAGCCTGAGTTAATCATTACCCATAACGACCACGACTACATGAACGACCATATGCAGACCTATTATGCGACGCTGCGCGCATCCTTCGCGGCCAGTTTGGCCCACTACGATTTAACCGCTACAACCCCGCCTACCCCGGTATGCCCTATTTACCATATGGATCCGGTAACCGGCACTGGCTTTATTCCGACCGAATATGTGGATATCAGCGATACAATCGAATTGAAGCTGGAGGCCCTGGCCTGCCACAAATCTCAGATTGATTGGATGCGCGATCACGACCACATTGATTTTCTGGATTTGGTGCGCACCTGCTCCAAAGTTCGCGGTTATCAAAGCGGCGTAGCCTATGCTGAAGGTTTCCGCCCAAACCACAACTATCTGAGAATGACTACAAAAAGGCTTTTGCCTTGAATGGTTTTTGGTGAAAGGAGCGTTACACAATGGATATGATCACTACGCTAAAGGGTTCCTATTTCAGCGAGATCCTGCCCGATGGCTGGGATCTTGAAAAGATCAAACAGTGCGTTTCCAATCCCCCGGAGTCTGTTTTTGACCGGCAGGAATTCTGGCATCCGGGCTTTACCCCGGTGATGTGTACAAACCTTGAAGAGTTTGGCGCTTACATGGGGCATGAAATCTTTATGCAAATCAAGCAGGCCAAAGAAGAAGGGCGCAAGCTGATCCTGATTCTGCCGGTCGGGCCCATGGGCATGTATAAATGGGCGGTGTATTTCCTGAAGCAATGGAATGTGGATTGCAAACATGTATATGGCTTCAACATGGATGAATGGAGCGACGCGGAGGGAAATACGCTGCCCGCAAGCGATCCGGCCGCATTCCAGAATGCCATGACGGAGGCTTTCTACGGCCCTCTCGGCGAGCTGACCGTGCCGCCGGAACAGCGGAATTTTGCCACCAAGGAAAATTTGCCCACCTATTGGGATAAAATTGCCGCCCTGAAAGCGGAGGGCGCGAAACAGGTATTGGTATACGGAATAGGCCGTATGTGTCACATTGCATTTTGGGAGCCACACTTTGCCGCCGAATATGCCACTGTTGAGGAATGGAAGGCGGCCTCCCACCGTATCGGCGCGCGCCTGCATCCCTTCACGATTGAGCAAAATGCCATCACCAGCTTCCGCAGCAGCTGGCCCCTGATTCCTTGCTTTGCCAATACCATTGGCCCTAGGATCATCTTCAACAGTGATTATGCCATTGGCGGAGCAGATGGCGTGTTGAGCCGCGGCATGCAGTGGCAGGGCATGTCTTTCTGGATGACTTTGCGCTACGGCCCCTGCAAAGCCGTTACTTCCAGCTTTATTCCTACTTTGGCCGGCAAACTCTTTTTCATGGAGGAACTGGCCGGCCCGCTCTGCGCCGATACCAACTGACCTTTCACAGAAGATATTGTTTCCCACAAAAGGCTGGGGCCTGCCAACCGTCTATGACGGCGCAGGCCCTTTGGCATCAGGCGTTTTGCATTACACCCCTTCGGGGAACCGGGCGGATCCTTGCTCCGTATTTTTCGCATTGAAATTCGCGCTTCTTTCTATACAAGCTGATATACACTCCAGCAAGTGCCAACAGGGAACCAGGAGGAGAGTATTTGCAGTCCTAATATCCTCCTATTAAATTTGGATGTCAGCCCGGAAGCGCGGTGGTTTCATCATCGCCGTTTCTATCCACTTGATGCCGCAACTTTGTTTGTCCATTGTTGCTCTCTCATTTGGTTCAAGACTTTTAAGATAAGCCTTACGGTATATGAAACCAGCACAGAAAACAAACAAGATCTCAGGCAACCCCATAGCGCCAACAGGAAAGCACGGTATTGTAGTGCACTTCAATTGATTGCACAGGAAACCCTTCCGCCAAAAACTCCGAATACGTTAGATCCTTTATACCAAAGTGCTCGCAGTATAGGGCTCCTCAGGAAATGTTCAAACGAAAAGGGATGGCACGAA
>DVFZ01000047.1 GCA_018712945.1 Candidatus Pullichristensenella stercorigallinarum
TAACCCGGAGGTCGAGGGTTCAAATCCCTCCCCCGCAACCATTCATGGCGGCGTAGCTCAGTTGGCTAGAGCAATCGGTTCATACCCGGTCGGTCAGCGGTTCGAATCCACTCGCCGCTACCATGAATACCGACATATGTTGGTATAAAAACCCTCACCGTTCGCGGTGAGGGTTTTTATATACCTTTCGCCGCCCCAGCTGGTTGTAACCGCCATTCCCTCCTCCATAGCATTCTTGCCACCCAAACCAGATCCACCAGCCCAGCATTTTTGCATATTTTTCTTCCCCTCTGGCCGCTTTTTCCGCCGCGGGCACCCCCTCATACTGAAAAAACGGCGTAAATTGGACGTTGCAACCCGTATCGGAGGAAGTGTTGTAAAAAGATTGTGATAAATTTCTCTTAATTTGCGAATTTAGCCGTCTCCCCACTTGCATTTGTCATAATTTTGCAATATAATAGACCATGTAGTAAAAATCGCAAGGGAGGCGGATGCGTGAAAAGCATGCTTAGGCGGCTTGCGACCGCGTCTTTGGCGCTGGCGGTAGTGTTCGGCAGCGCGCAGGCGGCGGTCGGCGCAAAGGTTACCCAGGATGGACTGCCCGTGTTTGATTCGCCTACATATAGTGAAGAAACCTACGCGGGTTACCTCAATAGCGGCGAGACGGTCGGCGTCGTGGAAGTGCGCGGGGATTGGGCAAAGATTACGCGCGACGGCAAGATTGGTTATACGGGTTCGGAATATCTCACCCGCATTTCTTCGGAAAATACCTATGAAAGCCGCGTCACCGGCTACACCACGCGTTGCGTAACTGTTTATAAGGGGGCTTCGACTTCTTCGGGAACGGTCACGACGCTGCCGTGGGGCACGGCCGTATACGTTACCGGTACCAATGGCAGTTACTGCCATGTGGAAAATGAGTCCGGTTCGGTCAGCGGCTATATCTACAGCGGCTATCTGAGCCACAGCCAGCCCACCTATACCACGGGCTATACCACGCAGGAAGTAACGGTTTACGCCAACCCCTCATCTTCATCCGCCAAGCTGGGAACACTTCCCCGCGGCACGGCGGTGCGCGTCATCGGTACCAGCGGCGAATGCTGCCAGGTGCTCAACGATGACGGCATGAGTTGCGGCTATATTTACAGCGGTTATTTGAGCAAAACCGAAGTGGTCAACAAGGTCACTACCGGTTACACAACGCGCGAAGTGGCGGTGTATTCCAGCGCTTCTACTTCTTCGAGTGTGCTCATTCGCCTGAATACGGGTACCGAAGTCACCGTGTTTGACGTCAACGGCAGTTTCTGCAAGGTGCGCAATTCGTCCGGCTCCATGGTCGGCTATATCCTTGCCAACTATCTGACGCAGACGCCGCCCTCTTCGGGCAACGGTTCTTCCGACAATTCTTCTTCCCTGGATACGCTCAAATCCAACGTGGTGATGATGGACTGGTCTACGGCTGTGGATTCTGTACTCAGCCGCGGCAGCTATTATACGCTTTACGACATCCGCAACAACCAGACCATCCGCGTGAAGTATACCACCGGTTCTTCCCACATGGATATTGAACCGGCGACTGCCGAGGACACGGCCAAACTGCTTGAGTGCCTGGGTGGCAGCTGGACGTATGTGCGCACGCCGGTAATCCTCATTGCCAACGGGCGTTACATCGCGGCTTCCCTCTACGGCGAGCCGCATGGCGGCACCGACACGGTTTCCGGCAATAACATGGACGGCGTGGTCTGCCTGCATTTAGCCAACAGCCGCACCCATGGTTCCGACCGCGTGGATGAGGATCATCAGGCCGCAATTCAGGCTGCGTACAACTGGGCGCACAGTTAAACAAAAACACATCGGGATACAGGGTGCGCTGTCCTTTGCATAAGGGCGGCGTATCTTGTCCTTTCCGGGGGAGGATTTCGCATGAGCGTCACGCCAACCATGCGGGAACAGCTGCATGCTTCGCTGATAAAACTGCGCGACAAGTATCGCGCCGGCGTCAAGCGCAGCCGTTACAAAGCTGAATTGGAGGAATACAACGCGCGTCTCGGCCTACATGCCGATATTCGTGACTTTGAAAGGGCCCGCAAGCAGACGGCTTGCGACGTGGAAGAGTATTTCGGCTTTGCCTTTTATAAAAAAAGCGATGCCGAACGCGATGCCTATCTGACCCGCGTGCGCCGCAGCGTGCTTATGCAAAAAATCGGCGATGTGGATGAGGGTATCACCGTTCCTGGCAACAAAGTTCTCTTTAATATGTATTTTCAGGAATTTCTGCGCCGGGCGTGGATCAACCCCACAGCCGCTACGGCGGAGGAATTTGTTGCGTTTGTGCGCCGGTTGGGCACGGTGATCATCAAGCCTTCAGACCTTCGTTGCGGTATCGGCATCCATAAACTCCGCTATAAAGACGATAAAAGCATACTTGCCCTTTACCAGCAACTATATGGCGAAGGCTATGTCGTAGAGGAAGTGCTGCGCCAGCATCCGGATCTGGACGCGCTCAACCCAGAGGTGCTCAGTACCCTGCGGGTGGCCACTTATACCGATGCCGACGATGTGCACATACTCGCCACTGCCCTGCGCACAGCTTCCACCACTAAGGATGGCTTGTGCGTGGACAACATGAAGGCTGGTGGCCTGGGCTGTCCCGTGGAGATGGAGACTGGCCGGATCTGGGCGCCAGCGTTCAATGTGCGCTTGGAGCGCTTTGACACCCACCCGGTTACCAGCACGCATTTTGTGGGTTTCCAGCTTCCAATGTGGCAGGAGACGCTTTCCATGGTGCGCGCCGCTGCCCGCAAGGCCTATTTATTGCCCCGGTGCCGCTATCTGGGCTGGGATATCGCTTTGACGCCGGATGGTCCGGCCATAATCGAGGCAAATTGGCAGCAAGGTTGCGATATTATTGAATACGGCGATCAGAGGGGCATTTATCACGAGCTAAAGCGCCTCTGCCAGAAACGCTAATGCGTTTGGAGAGGAAGGAAAGGACGGAAAACATGGCAAACGCGATCAACCCCATCCGCAACGCAGTGCGCTCCTGCCTGCGGCGTCATCGCCAGCGCGACTATATCCGCGAAGAAAAGGAAAAGCTCGCCCGGCACAACAAGACGTTGGGCCTGCATATCTCCTGGAAGGAGCTTTGCCGCGCGCGCCGCAAGACCGGCTGCTGCGTAGACGAATACTTTCACTTTGCGTTTTACAACAAGACCGACGCGCAGCGCGACCCCTATCTAACCCTGTACCGGCAGGATCTGATCGCGGAAAAGGTGGGCGACGTACACAGGCCGCTGACCATTCCCGGGAACAAGGTCTTGTTCCACACGATTTTTGGAGAATTTTTGCAGCGGGAATGGTGTAACCCTTCCGCATGTACTGCTACGGAATTTCTGGCCTTTGCCGCCCGGCATGGCGAAGTGATTGTTAAGCCCTCGGATCTGTGCAAAGGACAGGGCATTTACAAATTCCGCCATGAGGATGACGCAAAAACGTTGGCGCTATATCGGGAATTGCGCGGGCATGGCGGGTTGGTGGAGGAAGTGCTCAAGCAGCACCCGCAAATGGACTTGATGAATCCGAATCTCATCAACACCGTGCGCGTGGCCACCTACACCGATACGGACGATGTACACATTGTCGCCGCCGCCATGCGTACCAGCGGACGGGCGGACAAGTGTACGGACAATCTGCACGGCGGCGGTTGCGCCTGCTCGGTGGACGCGCAGACGGGCGTTGTCAATTCCAATGGCTTTGACAACGACATGCGGCAGTTTGAAGCCCATCCTCTTACGGGCACGCGCTTTATCGGCTTCCAGATTCCTCTGTGGAATCAGGTGCTCGATCTCGTGCGCGCGGCGGCACGGCGTGCCTATGCGCTGCCGCAATGCCACTGGATCGGTTGGGATATAGCCATTCTCCCGGATGGCGTAGCGCTGGTGGAGGGCAACTGGCGTCAGGCCACCGACTTGATTCAGGGCGGCGGCACGGGCCTTTATTATCAACTGCGGGAATTGAGCAAAAAAGTGTAACGGGAGGGCCTGCGATGTCAAGCATTCAAACCGCGCTGCGCCGCACGATTTCCAGGGCGATGGCCAAACGCCGCTTAAATATACATGACGCGCCGAAAAAGGAACAGTTTGCCCAGCGCTGTAAAGTGCTGGGGCTGAACGCGCCATGGGAGGATTACGCGCGTGCGCGCGCGCAGATCAGCTGCAATCTGGACGAGTATTTCGCCTTCGAGCTTTTCGGCAAGGATGGCAAGCTGCGCGACAGCTACCTGACCATGGACCGCCAGGAAGAAATCGTCAACAAAATCGGCGACGTATACGTGGCATTGGCAATCCCCGGCAACAAAGTGCTGTTTGATGCCTATTTCGACGATTTTCTCAAGCGCGAGTGGATCAACCCCACCGATTGCACGGCAGACCGGTTCCTCGCCTTTGTCAAAAAGCATGGCAAGGTGATCATCAAGCCGGCGGCGCTTTACAGCGGCAAGGGCATCACGCTGCATCGCTACGAGAGCGACAGGGAGACGCTGAAAACCTATGACGAGCTGTACGGCGCGGGCGTCGTGGTGGAGCAGCTTTTGATTCAGCATGAACAGATGAACCGCCTGAACCCGGATTGCGTCAATTCCGTGCGCATACTGACCTATACCGACCGTGACAACGTACACATGCTCTTGTCCACGGCGCGCTCGGCGGCGGGCGAGGGCATTGTGGATAACTTTGGTTCTGGCGGCATGTCTGTGGCCGTGGATCTGAAAACCGGTATGTTCACCGCCGACGGCATTGATCAGGATTTCCGGCGTATCGCCAAGCATCCCCTCACAGGTACGGTGCTCAAGGGCTTCCAGGTGCCCAACTGGGACAAGGCTCTGGAGATCACCGAGCGCGCCGCCCGCCGGGCTTATACGTTGCCCCAGTGCCGTTGGGTAGGTTGGGATCTGGCGTTCCTCAAAGATGGCGATGTGGCCATTCTCGAAGGCAACTGGCGGCCGGGTACGCTGGCGCAGAACACACACGAAAAAGGCATTTACCGCGAGCTTTTGAAGCTGAGCGACAAGCTCTGATCCCCTTCTGCGCATTCGGTCTGGGTTTCCTGTGCCGTTTTACATTTACTGGAAAGACATATCCCCTGACAGAAAACGTATATCCATCACGGTGGCTTTTACCACCGTTTTTTATTTGCCCAGTCCCAAGTGTAAATTTTTCAAAACCCATGAACAAACCGCTTACTTTTTACGCCTTATCTGTGTACTGGAAATAGGAGGAAAGGGATATGAATCACATTCTCAAAAAATTTCACGGATTTCTGGCGCTTCTGCTCCTGATTGTAACGCTTGCCGGGTTCAGCGGATCTTCGCTGGCAGAAAATTCTTCCATCCGCCTGCGTGGGAATGCCACGCGCTTTGGCCTGCGCGACGGCAGGCTGATGCTACCGGATTGCCTGTTGCTGGATGTAAAAGCGCCCTACACCACCTGGGAGCCGAACAGCCGTCCGACGGCGCAGGAAATGCAACATCTCTTTGACGCCCTGGGCCGGGCTGAAGCCGTCCCCTGCACGCCGGTTTCCAAGGGCCGCCACGCGCGCTATGCCTATGCCGGGCTGCGCTTAAAGCTGCAAAGCACGCGCAATCCCGCGGCCACCGCCGTCCTGACGCTGCGTCCCCTCAATTACAAGGGATTGGGGCGGTATTCTCAAGGCGTGGATATATATATTGATCTCTACGAAAATCAGGGAAAGCAAAACGAAAAGCGCGAACGGCACGCCCTGCGCCTTAAAGCCGGCAAGACCTGGGAGCAAATCGTACGCCTTTCCGGGGAATCCATGGCACTGGAAGCTCTGAAAAACACCACGGCTATTGAGTATCATTCCATGCGCTCAGGCGCTTCCGCGCCTGCCGCGCCCGATAACACGCCGCGCACATTGCGCGACCGCGCCCATATTCGCGCAATCGCCGGCGTGTTGCTCAGCGGCAAGCGCGTGCCCCTGACCGCCGCTTCCGACGTGCTTCATCTGCGCTTCCGGCTCGGAAACGGCGGCGCCTGCAACGTATACCTGCAGCGTCCTGCAAATCAATATCAACGGACGTCCGGCCTGGTTTACGCGCGCATAGGCGCAGAATGTTATGAAATAAACGGCGGCGAACTCTATAAAGTCCTGCGAAACGCGGGATGCCCCGGCCTGATGTTCCGTACCTGACGTTCATCGCCATATAGAAGAAGATCCGGATGCGATTTGAAAGCTGCATCCGGATCTTTACATACTCCCTTATCAGGCGGTGACAATCTTCGCCGCGTCGTGGAGCTTGAGCATTTCCACGGCATCCTCGCGCATTTTGTACTTGAGGATTTTACCGGCGGCATTCATCGGGAACTCCTTGACGAAGCTGAAGTAGCGCGGGCACTTGTGCTTGGCCAGGCGGCTGAGGGCGTACTGGCGCAGATCTTCTTCAGTGGCAGTCATGCCTTCCTTGAGGATAATGCAGGCCATGATCTCCTCGCCATACTGCTTGTCCGGCACGCCGATGACCTGCACGTCCTTGACCGCCGGGTGGGTGTAGAAGAACTCCTCGATCTCCTTGGGATAGATGTTCTCGCCGCCGCGGATAATCATATCCTTGATGCGGCCGGTGATCTTGTAGTAGCCCTCGGGCGTGCGGCGGGCGACGTCGCCGGAGTGCAGCCAGCCCTCGGAGTCGATGACGGCGGCGGTGGCCTCGGGCATCTTGTAGTAGCCCTTCATGATGTTGTAGCCGCGGGCGCAGAACTCGCCGTCGGTATTGTCGGGCAGCTCCTCGCCGGTTTCAGGGTCGACAATCTTGCATTCCACGGCGAACATGGCCGCACCCACAGTGTTCACGCGCACATCCAGGGAATCCGTGGTCTTGGACATGGTGGTAGCGGGCGAAGCCTCGGTCTGGCCATAGGTAATGCAGATTTCGGACATGTGCATCTTGTCCACCACGTCCTGCATGACCTTCACCGGGCAGGGCGAACCGGCCATGATGCCCGTGCGCATATTGCTGAAGTCCGTCTTTTCAAAGTCCGGGTGCTCGAGCATGGCGATAAACATGGTCGGCACGCCGTGGAAGGCGGTGATGGTCGGCTCCTTGCGGATGCACTCCAGCGACACGCGCGGAGAGAAATACG
>DVFZ01000003.1 GCA_018712945.1 Candidatus Pullichristensenella stercorigallinarum
CTACGCCGCCCACGTGCGCGAGCGCATCAACCACATACTCGACGTCTACTTCCGCGATACCGCCAAGGCGCGCGAACTGAAAAGCGACGGCAATTACGAGCGCGACCCGCAATACTACGGCGGGCTCAGCGCGCAGGAACAGTTCATGGCCGAGGCGCTGGAAAACGCCGACCGCGCCGAACCGCGCGGCGAGGGAAAACTGCACCGCATGCTGCGCGAACATGTCACGCGCTGGTATCGCTCCCTGACCAGCGATTTGGACTGAAACGCATAAAACCAGCGCGACGGAACGCATGTTCCGCCGCGCTTTTCTTTATAAATCCAACTGCATAAACAGCGCCGTGGGCGCGGGGTTGTCGTTATAGCGCGCTATATCGTAAAACCCATAGCGGCGGTAGAGGCGTATTGCGCTTTCCATGAAAGGGAATGTATCCAGGCGCATGTGCCGGTAGCCGATATCGCGCGCATCGGCAATGAGGCGCTCTACCAGCGCGCCGCCAATATGCCTGCCCCGGTTGCCGGGGCGGACGTAGAGGCGCTTCATTTCGCAGAACTCCCCCTCCAGCCCCCGCAGCGCCGCGCATCCGCACGGCACGCCATCCCACAGGGCAATGTAGAGCCGTCCCCGCGGCGGGGCGTACTTTTCCAGCGGGCTTTGCGCCTCCGCGTCATAGCCCTGGGCGTGCAGGCAGCGGCGCACCTCCTCGCCGTTTTGCAAAATCGCATTTGTGTACTCGGCGAACAGGCGGACAATTTCCGCCTGCCATGCCGCCGACGCCGCTTCCAATCGTAACGCCATTGTATTGCCTCCAGTCCATCCTCTGCCTCACAGCCGCACGGCCCAATCCCCATATGCGAATAAACCGGCGCCATGGCGCAGCTTTCCCGCGGCCCTGAGCGCGCGGAAGGCGTCGCGCATCCGCACGGCCAAGGCTGGGGCAATTTCCAGCGCGTGATGCCCGGGGAACAGCCGCCGGATTGGAAGCGCGGCAATCTTCTCCAGCGAGGCGAGGTATGCCTCGGGGTCTGTGGAGGGAAAACCGGCAAGCAGCGTGCCCTGATAGACCAAATCACCCGCGTACAAATCACCGCGCTCTTCCTCCCAGAAGCACATATGTCCCGGCGAATGCCCCGGCGTATGCAAAACGCGCAGCCGCCGCCCGCCCAAATCCAGCACGTCGCCATCGCGCAGCAGGCGCGCGGGCGTCCCCTGAAAAACCGCATACGAACGCACGTCAAATCCCGCCAGCAGACTGCCGCCCCTGGCAAGCATGGCGCGCACGGCCTCTACTGGCAGCGGAAAGCCGCCCTGCAACCAGGAAAGCTCCGCCGCATGCGCATAGAATTCCCGGAAGTGCCCGTGGCCGCCGATATGGTCCCAGTGGACGTGTGTGGCAACCGCGGCGACCGGCTGATCGGTCATCCTCGCGGCCAGGGCGGAAATATCGCCCACGCCCAGGCCCGTATCAATCAGCAGGGCGCTTTTTTGCCCAATCAGAAGATAGCAGTGCGTTTCCTCCCAATGGCGGTATTCGCTGATGGCGCAGGTATCCGCATCAAGCCATTCAGTCGTGAACCAGGTTTCCACAGGCATCCCTTCCCCATAATCGTCGCTTTTTCAGTATAACGCCTTCGCCCGCTTTTGTCCAGCAGTGCGCCCTCCTTTGCCGGTATACGGATTTAACATGGGAAAACGCCTTTTCCCTATTGACAAAATCGCCGGAACGGATTATCATTTGAATAGATGTTCAAATGAAAGGTTGTGAGAACAATGCCGGAATTCAGGGATACGCCTTTGGAAACCTGCGAGTTCCAGTATGTCCACGAGGACACCGTGCGCCGGGCGCTGGAGCTGATGCCCTCGGAGGAACAGCTTTATGACCTGGCGGAGCTTTTTAAGGTGTTCGGCGATTCCACGCGCATCAAAATCCTCTACGCCCTGTTTGAGGCGGAGATGTGCGTTTGCGACATTGCCCAGCTTTTGAACATGACCTCCACGGCGGTATCGCATCAGTTGCGCATTCTCAAGGGCAACAAGCTGGTGAAATCGCGCCGGGAAGGAAAAAACATCTTCTATTCGCTCGCCGACGACCACGTGACTTCCATCATCGGTCAGGGGATGGAGCACGTCAACGAATAAACGATCGCGCCACAAATCTTACAGGAGGGAAAGACGATGAAAAAGGTATTCAAGCTGCGGGATTTGGACTGCGCCAACTGCGCGCGCAAAATGGAGGACGCCATTCGCAAGCTCGACGGCGTGGAGGACGTGCAGGTGAGCTTCATGATGCAGAAATTGACGCTCGTCGCCGACGACGCGCGCTTTGACGAAATCGTGGAAAAGGCCGTGAAAGCCTGCCGCAAGGTAGAACCGGACTGCGAAATCGTGCGTTAACGGGAAGCGCCCGGTTGCTTTTCCGGGCGGAGGGAGGATAAAGCTATGAGCAGGAAACACAAGCAAATGCTGATCCGCATTGGCGTGAGCGCGGCGCTTTTGATCGCCTGCGCGCTTTCGCCGCTGGAAGGTATATGGCGGCTATTGGCCTTCCTCGTCCCCTACGCCGTTATCGGCTGGGACGTGTTGTGGAAGGCGGTGCGCAACATCGCGCACGGACAGGTGTTTGACGAAAACTTCCTGATGTCTATCGCCACCGTGGGCGCGTTTGCCACCGGCGAATACCCCGAAGCTGTGTTTGTCATGCTCTTTTACCAGGTGGGCGAGCTGTTCCAGTCCTACGCGGTGGGCCGCTCCCGGCAGTCGATTGCGCAACTGATGGAAATCCGCCCGGACTACGCCAACCTGGAGCGCGACGGCAAGGCCGAAAAGGTCGACCCGGACGAGGTGGCCGTGGGCGACGTGATTGTCGTCAAGCCCGGCGAGCGCGTGCCGCTGGACGGCGTGGTGCTCGAAGGCCGTTCCACGCTGGACACCGCGGCGCTGACCGGTGAAAGCCTGCCCCGCCCGGTGCGCGAGGGCGATGACGTCATCAGCGGCTGCGTCAACCAGAGCGGGCTTCTGCGCGTGCGCGTCACCAAGGAGTTCGGCGAATCCACCGTGGCCAAAATTCTCGATTTGGTGGAAAATGCCAGCAGCAAGAAGGCCCGCGCCGAAAACTTCATCACCAAGTTCGCCCGCGTATACACGCCCTGCGTGGTCATCGCCGCCGTGCTGCTGGCGGTGGTTCCCTCGCTCATTACCGGCGATTGGAGCCAGTGGACGCGCGCGCTGATTTTCCTGGTGGTTTCCTGCCCCTGCGCGCTGGTGATCTCCGTACCGCTCAGTTTCTTCGGCGGCATCGGCGGCGCCTCGCGCAACGGCATACTGGTCAAGGGCGGCAGTTACCTGGAAACGCTGGCGCAGACAGAAATCGTGGTTTTTGACAAAACCGGCACGCTGACGCGGGGCGTGTTCAACGTCACCGCCATCCATCCGGACAAGATTTCCGAGGCGGAGCTTCTGGAGCTGGCGGCCTATGCGGAAAGCTATTCCGACCATCCCATTTCCCGCTCCATCCTTGAAGCCTACGATAAGCGCGTGGACACCGCCCGCATCGGCACGGTGGAAGAACTGGCCGGGCGCGGCGTGCGCGCGGTGATCGACGGCCGCACCGTCTGCGTAGGCAATTCCAAGCTCATGGACGAACTGGGCGTGAAGTGGCACCCCTGCCATCATGTGGGCACCACGGTGCATGTGGAGGTGGACGGCCTCTACGCCGGGCATCTGGTAATCTCCGACGAAGTCAAGCCCGACGCGGCCGAAGCCATCCGCAAGATCAAGGAACTGGGCGTGAAAAAGACGGTAATGCTCACCGGCGACGCCGCTGCCGTGGGCGAGCGCGTCGGCAAGGAATTGGGGCTGGACGAAGTGCACGCGCAGCTTCTGCCCGCGGACAAGGTGGAGCGCGTGGAGGCGCTGCTCAAGGAAAAGAGCGCCAAGGGCACGCTGGCCTTTGTCGGCGACGGCATCAACGACGCGCCGGTGCTCTCCCGCGCCGACGTGGGCATAGCCATGGGCGGCATGGGCTCGGACGCGGCCATTGAGGCTGCCGACGTGGTGTTCATGGACGACAAACCCTCCAAGCTGGCCGACGCCATCCTCATCGCCCGCAAGACCTGCGCCATCGTGCGGCAAAACGTGGTGTTCGCGCTGGCGGTAAAGCTGCTGGTGATGGTGCTGGGCGCGTTCGGCGTAGCTACCATGTGGGAAGCCGTGTTTGCGGACGTAGGCGTATCGGTGATCGCCATTCTCAACGCCATGCGCGCCCTGCGCGCGCCGAAGTGAAAAAAGCGCGCCAGGGCCGCTTCCCGAAAGAAATATTGCTCAAAAACCGCCTGCAAAGCAACGGCTTCTGCCTGCGCTTTGCGGGCGGTTTCTGCTGTGTTCGGCGCGCGCTGTTCCGGCTGCGGCGTCTCTGCCCGCACTTCAATAGCTCTCCGGTCTTTGCCGCCTTTGCGTCAGGCCCAACAGGTAATCGGTGGTGGTATCGTAATACTTTGCCAGCGCAATGAGCACGGATGTGGGAATATCCGCCTTGCCGCACTCATAATCGCTGTATGTCTGCTGGGAGCAACACAGTATTTGCGCCAGCTCGCGCTGCTTCAAATCGCTGTCCTCCCGCAATTCGCGGATTCTGCGATAGGCCAATCGTCCTCCCCCCTCGCTGGTTTTTTAGAACGTAACCGCATGCGTCAAACTGGCGGGATGTGTGGAGATTTTTGCGCCTGACAGGGCTGAGGAGAAAGGCGCAGCATGGCTACGTCCACCGGCGAAAACACAGTCAGGCGCGACCTGCGGAAACCGCCTATGCGCACAGGCACGCTCTAAGCATAAAGCACCGGAATTCCCGGTATTGACAAATACCGGAAATTCCGGTAAAATATGTCCGTATTTTCCAGAATCCGCTTTTGCACAATGGAAAATGCCAAAAAACCAAAGAAGGATACTCGGAATGCAGCCAAGGGAACATTTTATCGCCGGATATCTTCTCCCCCTGTCTACGCGGGCCTGCGCCGGTTATATGCTCTTATTTGCCATTCCCATGAGCGTTTTTTTATTTCTGCTCATCTTTTTCTTCGGCCATCGTGAATTTACACATGGCTTCTGGTGGATCTTGCTGTTGGCAGCCGCACTCGCGCTTGCCTGCCTCGCAGTCTTGGGGCTGGAGCGCTTCGCCCCGGGATACATCGCCGCGTTTCATACTATATACATTTGAAAACGAATATATGCGCAGCGCGTCTTTTCTTCCGGCGCGGCGAAGGGAAGCGCAAAAACACTGCGCCCACCGGGGCAAACCGCGTCAGCGCAGAAAAGGCGCGCTTGATGCGCGCCCTTTAAGCGGAAATCGCATAGTGGCCGGGCGCGGATACCATCCTTGCGCCGTCTCGGGACATATAAAAGCACCGGACACGGAAATGCTTCCGCCGTCCGGCGCTTTGCCTGTCTATTTACGTTCTTCGCTCAACTATTCCTCGATCAGACCATTGTCCGCGAGATAGGCATCGATTGCTTCGGTATCCGTATGCCGCGCAAACAGGCCGTCGCAAACCGTCGCGCCCACCGCGCATTGACGCACAAAGTCGATGGAATTATCAAACTGCTCCTGATTCATGGAAGCGGACTGCGTAAAGGGATAAATCACTTTTCCGCTCAAATCATAGCTCTCCAGGAAGGTGCCGATAATCATGGGAGCGGTATGCCACCAAATTGGATAGCCAATCAAGATGGTTTCATATTCATCCAGCGATTCCGGCAGGTTGGCAATCGCGGGCCGCTCGTTGTTATCGCGCTCGGCCAGGGCGACGTCGCCGCACTCGTTGTAATCGGTGGGATACGGGGTTTCCGGCTGAATCTCCAGCAAATCGGCCCCCGTTTGCTCCGCGATGTGGGCGGCGATTTCTTCCGTGTTCCCCGACCAGGAAAAGTAGGCGACCAGCGTCTTTCCCGCCTCCTCCTGAAGCGCATCCACAGCCGCCCCGTCGGTTTCCGAGGCCGCCTGCGCGCAAGCGACCGGTGCAAGCACTGTTGCCATGGCCAACAAAAGGCTCATAACTCTTTTCAGCATGTTTTTCTGCCTCCTTCTTTGCATCCTGGGCGACGGCCGCATTACAGGCATTCCATCAGGATTTCGTAGATTTCTTCACGCTCCAGCGGGCGCGGGTTGCACTGGATGATATTGCAGGTATCGGCCACCTTGCGCAGCACTTCCGGGGTAATCTCCACCTTTGACTTCAGCTCAGACAGCCTCGTCGGCAGGCCGCATTCGCGGATAAAGGCGGTCAGGGCCTCCAGGCCGGCCTGGGCGCTGTCCGCGCCGAATACCTCGCGGGCAAAGCGGGTGAACTTTGCCTCCGCATCCTTGAGGATATGGCGGTAATAAGCGGGATGGATGACGGCCAAACCCTGCCCGTGGTTGCAATCGGTGTACGCGCCGAGCTGATGCTCAATCTGATGGGCCTGGAAGTCGGTAAGGCGGCCCACCTTGAGAATGCCGTTTTCCGCCATGGCGGAATCCCACATCAGGTTGCCACGGGCCTGCATATCGTTTATATCGACCAGCAGGCGGCGCATATTGACCACGGTGTTGCGCATGATGGCCAGCGCCACATCGTCGGAAACATTGTCCGCGTCCGAATTGCCCAGGTATGTCTCCATCGCGTGGCTCAATGTATCAAACGCACCGGAAAGCACCTGCATGGGCGGTACAGAAGCGGTGTAGTCGGGGTCGAGAACGGCAAAGGAAGCGGCCGTGCCGAGAATCGGGCCTTTCCACTGTTTTTCCTCATAGGTGATGACCGCGCCGGCGTTCATTTCCGCGCCAGTGCCGGAGGCGGTGACCACCGCGCCCATGGGGATGCCCGCCGTGGGGAATTTGCCGGAGCGGTACTGCATATCCCAGATATCCTCATCCAGCATGGCCTGCGCGGAGACGACCTTGCAGCAATCGACGACGCTGCCGCCGCCCACAGCCAGTATGAAATCCACGCCCCGCTCGCGTACCAGGCGCGCGCCCTCCTGCACCTTGGCGTAGGTCGGGTTTGGCATAATGCCGGAAAACTCCACGATCTCCTTGCCCGCCTGCGCAAGCAGAGCCGTCAGTTCGTCGTAAACGCCGTTTTTCTTCACCGAACCGCCGCCATAGGCCAGCAGAACGGTTTTGCCGGTTTTGGGAAGTTCCTGCTTCAGCGCCTGCGCCGCGCAGCCCGCGCTGAAGTATACCTTTGTGGGATAGGAATAGGTGAATTTGTCCATTTTTCCTCCTTGTCTTGCTTTTTATTGTTGACAGTTTGCCGCGATGATTTCCCGCAGCGAAATATGCTCGTTGCGGTAACGCGCCTGGGGGTTCTTTTCCGGAATCGTCAGGGCGATGGCCTTCTGCGGGCAGGCGTGTATACAGGCCAGACAAGTTTGGCAGTGGCCAGGAATGTGAACGGCCTTGCCGCCGCTTACGCGAATGGAGCCGGACGGACAGACCTTTTCACAGATTCCACAGCCCGTGCAGGCATCCGTGACGCGCAAAAGGTGCTGCCATGCGTCTGCGGGCATTTGCCGCGTGCGCTCCAGAAACTGGCGGTGAGCCTCGCGGTCGGCCTCTGTAACCGTGGAGATCATGCGCTTGCGTTCGTTCAAGTCGGCGAGGATGGATGCCAGCTGGCCTTCCACATTCTTATCGAGCTTCTTCTGTTCCTCCATATCGAAGCCCGGTAGCCAGTTATCCGCCATCAGGACGACGTTGACGTAGTCCACGGCAACGCCGCATTCATCGCACAGCCGCTTGGCCAGCTCCGCCGCGCCGCCGTGACGGTTGCCATAGGTCAGAAGGATATAGAAATAGTCAGTATGAAAAACCGCCCGGCGCAAAAACTCCCGCACCATCGGCGGCATTTCATGGCCGTAGACGGGCGCGACCACGCCGATGCGCTCCGCTGTAAATTCCAGTTGTTCCCGACGCATGGCCTGGGGAATGCTCACAGGGTCCGGCTCGATCTGTTTTGCGATATAAAGGCTGTTGCCAGTAGCGGTGAAATAGAATACCATGCTGCATTTCCTCCTTTCCCTTGCAACCGGGCGGCGGATGTGTTATAATCCGATTGCTACATCCGGTTGCCACAATCGATTATAGTATCCGGTTGTAACTACCGGTCAAGGGGTTTTCAGAAAAAATAAAAATTTTTACATGGAGGCGGAGGCAATGCGCGTGTATACGATGATGCAGGTTTGCGAAGAAACGGGCATGACCTATCAGGGCCTGAAATATTATTGCAATGAAGGGCTGATTCCCAACGTCAAGCGGGACGGGAACAACCGGCGCGTGTTTGACGAACGGGACGTGAAGTGGATTCAGGACCTGGTATGCCTGAAAAAATGCGGCATGAGCATTCAGGAGATGAAAGAATATCTGGCGCTGTGCCTTCAGGGGGCGGATACCATCCCGCAGCGCAAGGAAATGCTGGCCCAAAAGCAGGAATCCCTGCGCGCCTCCATCCGCGCGTTGGAGGAAAGCGTGGCCTATATCGACTGGAAGCAGGGGTTTTACGACGAAGTGCTTGCCGGAAAGCGCCCCTATGTAAGCAATCTGATTCGCGTAGAGGCGTAAATCATGACCATCGGCTTAGACGGTGGTTTGACGAAGCCCTATAAGGCATGATCCCGGCAGCGCTCATGCGCTCTGAATTGCCGCCTCATGCACCAGTTCCCCTGGATGCCGCTCAAAGCAGCTCTTTGTCTCCTTTGCCTCATGTTTCTCTCAGCGCGTCTCCCGTTTGTTGAAAAAGGGTTTGACGATTCCGGGCATCGCTATAAGCTCTCCCGAACCCCCGCTCGAAGCGGGGGTTTTTGTTGCACAAAAAGACCCTCCCGTTGCCTTTTTCACAACGGGAGAGTCTGCCTTGCGGGGAATGCCTGGCCTCAGGCGTACTTCGGCCAATAGGTATCCCGGGCGTTATTGCCGCGCGTGGCGGAACGGCTGGCGCGGTTGGCTGGGGCCTCGAAGTGATAGCAGAAGTAGTACCCCGCGTCGTAAGCGCCGTCCGCCGTGTTGTCCACGGCGCGAATGTAGTTCATGACCTTGGGATAGTAGTTTTCCAATTCGTATTCCAGGAACTGCAGCTGGGCGGTGAGTGTGGTGTAATCCAGGCCGCGGTCCTCGCAGTAGTTTTGCAGGCGCGTGCGGCGCGAACCCGTCCACTGGCAGATGCCATAGCTGCCGCCGCTGGAATTGTAGGCCGTGGGCCGGAAAGAGGACTCCGCCTTGATGTTGGCCAGCACACCGCAGGCGGCGGCGGTATTCAGGCCCGCTTCCTGGGTCAGATACAGGAAAGTGAGTTCCTCATTGGAGTAGTCTCCGCTTTCCACAGCATCGTCAAACGAAGATGTCGGCGCAGGCGTGGGGGTCGGGGTAGGCGTGACGGCCGGCGTGGGCGTGGCCACGGAAACCGTGCCGCGCGTCAGGTTGGTGCGCAGCGTGTAGCCGTAGCTGTTTCCATTGTAGATTAGCGCCCAGGTGTCATCGTAGGCCACCACGGTGACAACCTTCCCGTAGGTCAGGCTCTGGCTGGCAGAAGCGGTAGAGGGGCTTTCATAGACCAGCGCGCCCTGCGTGGTAACGGTGGCGGTGAAGGTTTCCTCGGTAACGCCATTGTCCGGCGTCGGCGACGGGGTCGCGGTGGCGGTGGGCGCAGGCGTAGGCGTGGCAGTGGCTGCGGGCGTTTCGGTGGCCGTGCTCAGCGGCGTAAGGTTGGAGCGCGGCGTATAGCCATAACTGGAGCCGTTGTATATGCGCGCCCAGCCATCGTCATAAGAAACCACGGTAACGGTATTGCCGTAGGTCATCGGCTGGCTGGCCGCAGAGAGGGAGCGGCTCTGGTAGACGCGCGCACCCGGCACGGCAACGATGGCTTCGAAGGTTTCGTATATGACGTCGCCCCCGCCGGGCTCCTCGGTCGCGGAAACACGGGTGAGATTCTCGCGCAACGTATAGCCATAGCTGGAACCGTTATAGATGCGCGCCCACGTATCGTCGTAAGCCACCACGGTAACGGTATTGCCGTAGGTCATGGACTGGCTGGCAGAGGCGGTTGAGCGGCTCTGATAGACACGCGCACCCGGCGCAGTAACGGTGGCTTCAAAGGTTTCGTAGACGACCTCACCGCTTTCCGACGGGGCCGGCGTTGCCGTGGGCTGCACGCCCGGTTCCTCGGTGGCCTCGTCCAAACGCCGCAGGTTGTCCTTGAGCGTATAGCCGAAGCTGGAGCCGTTGTATACGCGCGCCCAGGTATCGTCGTAGGCCACCACGGTAATGACGTTGTTGAGCGTCAGCGACTGGCGGGGCGCGGAAGTGGAGCGGTATTGATAGACGCTCGCGCCCGGCACAGACACGATGGCCGCAAACGTCTCATAAGTGACTTCCCCATCGGAATCATCGCCCGTTACGTCCACAATTCCCTTCGTCAGGTTTGAACGCAACGTATAGCCATAGCTGGAGCCATTATAAATCCGCGCCCAGGTATCGTTGTAGGCGGTGACGGTGACCACGTTTCCATAGGTCAGGCTCCGGCTGGCAGAAGCGGTGGAACGGCTCTGATAGACGCGCGCGTTCCGTGCCGTGACAGTAGCGGTAAAGATTTCGTTGACAACATCGCTGCCGTCGCCATTGGCGGCATCTTTGCCCGCCGTGCGGAGATCCGAGCGCATCACAAAGCCTATGTAGCCGTCTACCTCGACCATCGCGCAGGTGCCATTGACGGCCATCAGCCGCACAGGCGTGCCCGCAGACAGCAGGCGATAGGCGCTCTGCGTGCTCGGCTGCTGATAAAAGCGGGTGTTGGCGGCAACCGTGGCATCCTCGGGCGTGCCGTTCACCACAGTCAGGCCGGACAGGGCTACATATCCGTCCTTGCCATAATAGGTGATGGCCGCCACGCCGTTTTGCTCGGCGTTGACTGTCAAAAAGGAATTGCGGGAGATCGTGCCGACCTGTTCGGAAAAAGAAGCGTCCGCGTATACGGGGATGACGCTATCCGCCACATAGGCGGCGTATTCCGCCAGCGCCGGCGTCGCCAGCGCCAACATCATCGCCGTAAATAGCGCCAAGGCGCGCTTCCAGCCTCGCATGTGCATATCGGTTTCTCCTTTCGAGCAGCAAATATTTCAGAAGTATGACGAAATTCAGTACGATATTACGAATTGTATCACATTTGAAATATATTGTCAACAGCGAAAGCAAAATTGCAACATGTTCAGGTATAGAGCTACAATACATATTGGACAGGGGAGGGGAGGAAAAAGAAGCGAGACTTGAGAGCAGAAATCTGTTATAGTTGAGATGCGAAAACAACAAACGGAAAGGAGCCTCAAGCCTCATGAACAGTATAACACAAGATGCGCGATACCGCTACTCCATAATGCAATATGCAGAAAAATATGGCGTAGCAAGGGCAAGCAGGAAGTACAACAAGAGCCGGTCATACATCTACTTCTGGAAGAAACGGTATGATGG
>DVFZ01000048.1 GCA_018712945.1 Candidatus Pullichristensenella stercorigallinarum
GACGTAAGGAGTTGCAAGCATGAAAATTCTCGTCATTAACGCGGGGTCATCCTCGCTGAAGTATCAGCTGATCGACATGGACAATGAATCCATCATCGCCAAGGGCCTGGTGGAGCGCATCGGCATCGAGGGCGGCAAGCTCACCCACAAATACGCGGACAAGAGCTTTGTGGTGGAGCGCGAAATGATTAAGGACCACACCGAGGCCATGAACCTGGTGCTCGAAGCCCTGCTTTCCAAGGAGCACGGCGTGATTTCCTCCATTTCCGAAATCGGCGCAGTGGGCCATCGCGTGCTGCACGGCGGCGAAAAGTTCACCGCCTCCTGCATCATCGACCAGCCCTGCATGGACGCCATCGAGGAAAACATCCCCCTCGGGCCGCTGCACAACCCGGCCAACCTGATGGGCATCCGCGCCTGCCAGGCGGTCATGCCCGACACGCCAATGGTGGCCGTATTCGACACTGCTTTCCATCAGACCATGCCGCGCACCTCCTATCTGTACGGCGTGCCCTATGAATATTATGAGAAGTACCACATCCGCCGCTACGGCTTCCACGGCACCAGCCACCGCTATGTCTCCGCGCGCGCGCTGGAAGTGCTGAATCTTAAGGACAAGCACAGCCGGATCATTGTCTGCCACCTGGGCAACGGCTCCTCCCTGAGCGCCTGCGTGGACGGCAAGTGCTTTGATACGTCCATGGGCCTGACGCCTCTGGAGGGCGTTTTGATGGGCACCCGCTCGGGCGACCTTGACCCGGCGGTGGTGGAGTGCATCGCCAACAACGAACACCTCACCCCCAGCGAAACGCTGACCATCCTCAACAAAAAGAGCGGCCTTGTGGGCCTGTCCGGCGTTTCCAGCGACATGCGCGACGTGCGCCAGGCCGCGGCCGATGGCAATGAGATGGCCCGCGTGACGTTGGATATCTGGGCGTACCGCATCCGCAAGTACATCGGCTCCTACGCGGCGGCCATGGGCGGCGTGGACGCCATCATCTTCACCGCCGGCATCGGCGAAAACGACGGCGAAGGCCGCGCCGAGGTGCTCGAGGGCCTCGAATTCCTGGGCGTGAAGCTGGACGCGGAAAAGAACGCCAAGGTGCGCGGCGTGGAAGCGGAAATCTCCGCGCCGGACAGCAAGGTAAAGGTGTGGGTCATCCCCACGAACGAAGAATTGGCCATCGCCCGCGATACGCTGGCGCTGACCAGCAAGTAAACCGGTTCTCCCGCCGCGCAGGCGGGATACGGCTTTTCCCGCCGGCAGGCGCATGCCAGCCGGGGAAAAGCGGGCCGCGCGGTTCCCCTCTTTCCCCTTCCCTTCTTCCCGCGCGGCCCATAAATCAGCGTCCCACCAAATGGCGGGACGTTTTAGATTGCTGATAAAGCCTGCAAACGCAAAAATTGCCCTGATCAGAAAAATCAGAGGCAATTTTTTCTTCCCGCGTCCGCTGCACGCGCCCTCTGCGGTCACTTACGTCCATGTAAGTTCCCTTGCCTGCAAGTTTGCACCCTTGTCTTGCAGGCTTTTGCATCGCCCTGGCAGATGCAGTCAGGCTTCCTCCTCTGGCCGCCAAAGGCCCTCCACTGTCAGGCGCATGCCGAGACGGAAGCCCCGGGTGAAAGCGTCGTAGCGGTCGGCGTACCAGACGGCCTCGCGCATGGCGCAAAATGTGGCAAACGCCTTGGCCTCATCGCCGCGCAGCGCCCTGCGCAGCTCATCCTCCGCGGCGCCCATCCGCTCCCGCTCGAACTCGCGGCGCCGCGATTCCGCCGTGGGCGTGGCCTGTACCTGCAAACGGCTGGTAAAGATGCGCTCCAAGATGCTTTCCATATAGACCTCCTGTATTTGTTTTTCACTTTTATTATAGTAAAAATGTTTACTAAAATCAAGAGTAAATATCTTTACTCAGTATAATAAATACAGGAGGTGATTTCCCTTGTATTTTAAAATACTACGAGCTTTACGAATGGATTCCGATAAAACGCAAAAAGAGATCGCCGCAGTGCTGGGTACGTCGCAGACCATGTATGCACGCTATGAACGCGGTGCGAACGAGTTGCCCATCCACCACCTGTTAGCGCTCTGCCACTATTACCGAGTTTCCGCCGATTATATCCTTGGATTGGTCGATGAAAAAGGGAATAGCTTGTATGGGAAACCGGAGGCACGCCTACAATGAACAAACAAAGCGTCCATTGACAGGTATTTATCCATTATGTTATGATGTTTGTCGGGGGGCTTCTCCCCCCCGGCAGGAAGGAAACGATGGCGCTTCGCTTCTCGCCTCCTTACCAAGGAGGTGATCGCTATGACGGATTATGAAATGCTTTCTCTCGTCATTGCGATTATCATGCTTGTACTGGCCGCATTGAGCCTCTACAAAAACGATAAATAAGCTCGAGCCGCCATCCAGCGCAAACTGTTTGGCGGCTCAACTCTTCACAGAGGGGAGAAGCTAACCACAAGCGTCATCCCTTCCTGCCGTTATTATAGCATCCCTTCTGCGAATTGTCAAATCCCTTTCCACGCCAAAGCGTCCATTGACAGGTATTTATCCATTATGTTATGATGTTTGTCGGGGGGCTTCTCCCCCCGGCAGGAAGGAAACGATGGCGCTTCGCTTCTCGCCTCCTTACCAAGGAGGTGATCGCCATGACGAGGTGATCTTGCCGGTCTTGCAAAGACCGTCAAGATCAGTCGCAGAGCGACTTGCAGACCCGCCGGGTCTGCAACCTTTTACGAAATGTTGTCTTTAGTCATTGCGATTATCATGCTTGTATTGGCTGCACTAAGCCTCTACAAAAACGATAAGTAAGCATAAGCCGCCATCCAGCGCAAACTGTTTGGCGGCTCACCCAACAACGGAGGGGAGAAGCTAAGCACAAGCGTCATCCCTTCCTGCCGTTATTATAGCATCCCTTCTGCGAATTGTCAAATCCCTTTGGGAGGAAACGCTGAACATAAGCGCCGTCCCTTCCTGCCGTGATTGTGCCATCCGTCCCCACTGGACATCCCTCCTTTCCCGTGCTATAATGGGCGCACACGAGGGGAGGGATGGCTTTGAAGCGGGCGCTGGTGTTGAGCGGCGGCGGTTCGCGCGGCTCTTATGAAATCGGCGTGTGGGAGGCGCTGGAGGAAGTAGGGCTGCGCTTCCACATGTGTTTTGGCACATCTATCGGCGCAATCAACGCCGCCATGTTTTTGCAGGGCGACCGCGCCCTGGCCGCGCGGCTATGGGAAGAAATCACCAGCCGCGGCGTTTTGCGCGCCGATGGCGAGCAGGCCGCGCAAGTGGAGCGCATGTTTGGCCGCAAGCGCGAAGTGCTGCCGTTTTTGCTGGAGCACGCGCGCCAGATGCGGCTGGATTTGGCCCCGCTGGAGACGCTTTTGCGCGAACACCTGGATGAAGGCCGCGCCCGCGCCTCGGGCATGGATTTTGGCCTGGTGGCGATGAAATTCCCCTCGCTGGCCCCGGCTTTCCGCACCCTTGCGGATATTCCGCAGGGGCGGCTGGCCGACTGGGTGCTGGCCTCCGCGGCGTGCTTCCCCATCTTTCCCACGCGCCTGATCGACGGCGAACGGTTTGTGGACGGCGGCTACTGCGACAACCTGCCCATCGACCTGGCCATACGCGCCGGAGCCGAAGAAGTGGTGGCCGTGGAGCTGCATCCGACGCCCACCCATCCTGAATACGTAAAAATGCCTTTCCTGACCACCATCATGCCCCGGCGCAGCCTGGGCGCATTCCTCGATTTCGACCCCGAAACCGTGCGCCGCAACCGCTTGCAGGGCTATTACGACGCCATGAAGCGCTTTGGCCGCTTCGACGGCATTTTCTACACCTTCACGCGCCTGAACGAACTGCGCGCCGCCACGTTGGGCCGCCGCCTGATGTGTGAAATTGCCGCTTTTGACGCCGAGGCCGTGCGCCGCGCCTCTCTGCGGGCGGACAAGATGGTCGCCCCGCTGATCGCGGCGCTGGAGGCGGGCGTGCGCGAAGCAAAGCTCTCGTTCAAGCAGGTGCTTTTGCGCGCGGTGGAGCTGGCCGCGGCCATACTCGGCTTTCCCGAAGCCGCCATTTACGGCTTTGACGCCCTGGCCGCGCGGATGCTGGAGGCGCTTATGCGCGAGGACGCCCCACAGCTTGAAACCGTTGCCGACGTGGAGGTCCTGCACCGCCAGGGCGAGCGCCGCGCCCTGGCCGCCCTGGTGCGCGCCCTGCAAGCGCGCGGCAGCCTGCCTGCGGAGTGGGTAGAGGCGCTATGCGCCATGCCCACGGTGGTGGCGGCGGCGCTGGGCCTTTTCCGCGCGACGGCCGCTTCGCGCATATCTTAACCATGCGGCGACAGAAACGCCACGGATTCCGGCCACTGTTCACAGATTGTATGTTGATTTTAGTATTTATTCTGGTATAATTATTTTACATTGAAAGAGAGAGGGGATGTTTATGCCCGATAAAAACCCGCCAACGCCCAAAAATCAATGCTATATAACGCCATCATCGTGTTGGTCGTCATTCTGCTTTTGCAGGCATTCATCGTGCCGCTGGTCAACCAGTCGCAGGTGACAGACGTAACCTACGACCAGTTCATCGCCATGCTGGATGCCGGCAATGTCACACAGGTGGCGCTGGAAAATGGAACCATCGTATTTATCGCCGAAGACGAGGCCACCGGCGCATCGCGCATTTACCGCACCGGCGCCTGGCCGGACGATAACCTCACCGAGCGCCTGCTCGACCATCCGGATGTGTCCTTCCAGACGGAGATCGTCGAGGAAACTTCCACGCTGGTGGATTTTCTGGTGGGCTGGGTGCTTCCCTACGCGCTGATCTTCGGCATGGGCTATCTGCTCATGCGCAGCATGCGCAAGCGCATGGGCGGCGAAAACGCCATGAGCTTTGGCAAGGCCAACGCCAAAATCGTCGGCGAGGAAAAGACCGGCGTAACGTTTAACGACGTCGCCGGTGAGGACGAGGCCAAGGAGGCCCTCTCCGAAATCGTCAACTTCCTGCACGACCCCCACAAATATTCCGAAATCGGCGCCAAGCTGCCCAAGGGCGCGCTGCTGGTCGGCCCGCCAGGCACGGGCAAAACGCTGCTGGCCAAGGCCGTGGCAGGCGAGGCGAACGTGCCGTTCTTCTCCATTTCCGGTTCGGAATTTGTGCAGATGTTCGTGGGCATGGGCGCGGCCAAGGTGCGCGACCTGTTCAAACAGGCCGGCGAAAAGGCCCCCTGTATCGTCTTTATCGACGAGATTGACACCATCGGCAAAAAGCGCGATAACGGCGTGATTGGCGGCAACGACGAGCGCGAGCAGACCCTCAACCAGCTTCTGACCGAAATGGACGGCTTCGACGCCAACAAAGGCGTGGTCATCCTCGCCGCCACCAACCGCCCGGATTCTCTCGACCCGGCGCTGCTGCGCCCCGGCCGCTTCGACCGCCGCATCCCCGTGGAGCTGCCCGACCTGGCCGGCCGCGAGGCCATCCTGCGCGTGCACGCCCGGCAGGTGAAGCTGGAGAGAAACATCGACTTTACCGCCATCGCCCGCGCCACCTCCGGCGCCAGCGGCGCGGAACTCGCCAACATCATCAACGAGGCCGCTTTGCGCGCCGTGCGCGAGGGTCGCAGCCTGGTTTCCCAGGCCGACCTGGAAGAATGCGTGGAAACGGTCATCGCCGGTTATCAGCGCAAAAACGCCGTGCTTTCGGATCATGAAAAGCGCGTGGTGGCCTATCACGAGGTCGGTCACGCCCTGGTGGCCGCCCTGCAAAGCAACACTGCCCCGGTGACGAAAATCACCATCGTGCCGCGCACGTCCGGCGCCCTGGGGTACACCATGCAGGTGGACCAGGACGACAAAAAGCTGCTCACCCGCGAGGAACTGCTCAGCAAAATCGCCGTGCTCACCGGCGGCCGCGCCGCCGAAGAAGTGGTGTTCGGCTCTGTGACCACCGGCGCTTCCAACGATATCGAGCAAGCCACCAAGCTGGCCCGCGCCATGATTACCCGCTACGGCATGAGCGACGAATTCGGCATGGTGGCCATGGAGACCATCTCCAACCAATACCTGGGCGGCGACAGTTCGCTGGCCTGCTCGCCGGATACGGCCACGGCCATCGATAAGCAGGTGGTGGAAGTTGTCCGTGCCCAGCACGACAAGGCCGTGAACCTGCTCAAGAACAACATGGCCTCCTTAAACCGCGTGGCGGAGTTCCTCTACCGCGAGGAAACCATCACCGGCGAGCAATTCATGTCCCTTCTGCGCGGATTGCCCGAGCCGGGCGAAACCAGCGCGGACGCACAGGCGTAAAAACAAGCAGTCATGGCGGTGCACAGTTTTCTGTGCATCGCTGTTTTACGCTTTGGAGGGAAGCATGGGCGTTTGGAAGCGTCTCTCATCTTCATTTTCTGTTTTCAAAAATCCGGTTGGGCTTGCATGACATGCCTGTGGCATGCTATAATCGCGACAGATAAATTGAATCCCGAATCTGCCGGAGGCGGTCACGTGCGCTACGATAAAACAATGAATTTTTTGATATTTGACGGAAATCCCAATGGCTTAATTATGGGTGAGCTTTCCAACTGGAACGGTCGAGTATATAAAATCGCCCGAAATGCTCTTATCACTTTCGCGCAGCGCACAGACGCACAACACACCGGCGTATATTTCCTGTTCGGGCGCGACCAGGAGATGGCTGATACCATCTATGTAGGGGAAGCAGAGCATCTCTTACAGCGCCTAAAACAACATATCAACAACCGCGAGGAATGGAACGACTGTATTGCCGTAATCAGCAAGGATGACCATCTGAACAAAGCTCATGTAAAACACCTTGAGTATGATTTTTACCAACTGGCCGTACAGGCAAACCGTTTTCGTGTGACCAACACAAATATCCCAACGTGTAGCTCCGTTTCCGAATACGATGAGGCTATGCTGAAAGAATTTATTGACCATACCCGCTTGCTTGTCAACACGCTTGGGTATAAAGCATTTGAGGAAATCGGCGTTTCAGTAGCACATCCATCCGCGTCCGGTTCACTGTTTATAATCAAAAGCGGTCGCGGCGCAGAGGCCAGGGGAATTCCTGCCGCAGAAGGGTTTACCGTACTGACGGGGGCAAAAATCGCCCAAACGGTCACGCCCAGCTTTTCAGAGCCCTTGCGAAAAATACGCAGCCGCTTGATGCGCGATGGTGTGATCGACGACGCTTTCACCTTTACGCGGGATCATCTGTTTTCCAGTCCTTCTACTGCCGCTTCAATCGTCTGCGGTGCATGTAAAAATGGCCGGACGGCCTGGAGGAACCAGCAGGGACAAACGCTGGCAGCCACAGAGGCACTGGCGCTTGAAAATGAATAGAAGATCATGTTTGAAGATCCACCGCAGTCCAGAGGCGGCCTTCCTTTTCAACTATTTACAGCAATCATGCCGGAACAATGGATTTTTTAATTCAAGCGCTTTCAGAGTAGGCAAACGGCGCGCTGGGAAAGCAATTCCCCGGCGCGCCGCCGCATTTTTTGTCATTCATTCCCCGCGCCCGGCGAGGGGGACAGTTCTGTCGTATAGCTGCCGTCCGCGCGGCGGGAATAGGCCTGGTTTTCGTCGAGGATATCGTAATCCGCGATGGAGAGAACCTGCCCGAGACGGTTGGAAAGCACCGCCTCCTCGCCCTCGGCGGCAAGGCTGAAGCTGGTGTGCAAGCCAGTATTGTTGCCGGAGGCGTAGAAAACCAGATGGCCGCCAGCGGGAATCACCGTGCCGTCCGGGATGCGCCAGGCCATGTTCTCCTCCACGCTGTCGGACAGGTACCAGCCGCCAATATCCACATCCGCGCCGGAGAGGTTGGCCAGCTCTATATAGTCGTAATAGCGGCCGTCGTCGGCTTGCAGGGTGGAGGTGTTGCCGGACATGACCTCGCTTATGACCACATCCGTGGGCGTAACGGCGGAAATCATCGCCTGGTAGCTTTCGGCGGTATTCCCCATGCCAGGCGTGTATTCGGAGGATACCTCCCAAACGTCGCCCACGCGCCGGTAGACGGTATTCTTGTTAAGCGATGGTATGTTGATGGCCTCCACCGCCACGCCGGAGGGGTTGAACAGCATCAGCGTATCGCCCTCGGCCTTGAGGGAGAAGGGCGCATGGTACCCATCCGCGCTGTCCGAGTAGGTGGAATCGGCAAATACCAGCACGCATTCGCCCGGCGCGAGCGTTTGCGCGGGGAATACGAACATATGGCTCTCCGTGGCGTTGCGCGCCAGCGTCCAACCGGCGAGATCGACCGCGCTGTCAGAGGCGTTGCGCAGCTCTATCCAGTCCGGCGTATTGCCGGCGGCGTCGAGAAACAGGCGGTTGTTGGAGCTCATGATTTCGTTGAGCTGCACGGTGGAGGAGGCGTGGATTTCGGCCACGGCCTCCACGGCGGCGTTGCCGGAGGCGCCGCGCAGGGAAAAGCCGTTGGGCATGAGCGCCTGCAAAACCACGCCCAGCGCCAGCGCCGCCGCGCAGCACAGCGCGAAGGGCAGCATGGGATGGCGGCGGCGCGCCCGGCCGGGTGAAGCCTGCGGGCGGAGGCGGTTTGCCGCGCCCTGCGGCTGGGGACGGTTCGCGCCTTGCGGCTGAGGACGGTTCGCGCCCTGCGGCGGGCGCGGGGCGGTATTCGGCATGGACATTTACGCGCCCTCGCCCGTGTAGGCCACCAGGGTGGCGTCCTGCATGCCGGGAATATCGTGGAGGCGCTTGAGCAGCGGCTCGGTCTTGTCCAGGCGCACTTCATAGGTGGCCTCGATTGCGCCCTGGGAAACGGTCTTGGTGCGCAGGCGCTGGAAGCGGATGCCGTTTACCACCTGCGCGGCCTGCCGCTCGGCGGCGTCGGTCATGCGCAGAACCAGCAGATAGCTGTTCTGGCTCTTGGCGCGCCACTTGCACACCAGCGTAATCAGCACGGCGATGGCCACGCCCGACACGGCGGTGAGCAAGAACTGCCCCGCGCCCAGCAGGATGCCCATGGTCAGCGCCCAGAACATATAGGCCGTATCCAGCGGGTCTTTCACAGCGGTGCGGAAGCGCACGATGGACAGCGCGCCCACCATGCCCATGGAAAGCTGGATGGATTCGCGGATGCACATGACCACCGGGGTGGTGATCAACGTCATCAAAACCAGCGTGAGCGTAAAATTGGAGGAATACATCACGCCCCGGAAGTTGAGCCGGTATACCGCCGCGATGCCCAGCCCCACGGCAAAGGCCAGCACGATGGAAAACAACACGGTGGGGATGGAGCTGGTGCCGATGGTCTGGGACGAAAACAGGTTCAAAATATCGGTGCTGCTCATGGGAAAACCCTCCTCTTTCTCTGGTAAAACCCTCCGGAAAAACGTTACAGACCCAGCGCGAACCAAAGCGCCGCCAGCTGCAGGCCGGAAACGAGCGCTGCGGGCAAAAGCGCGAATGCAAGGCCGCCGTACATCCAAACCCCTCCCTTACAGCGGCTGATAGCGCCGGCACATCACGTATTTGGAAATGGCGCAGCGCTCGCCGGTGATCCCGGTAAGCAGGGCGCGTATGTGGCTGGGGAAGTAGGCGTCAAACTTTACTTCCAGAATTTCCACATCGCGGTCGGCGGGGGTGACCAGCGCCACATCCGGGGAAAACAGCGCGTGGCTGGAAAGGCCGGTGCGCAGGCGCGTATCGAAGGTGATGCGCGTGGTTTCCGCCGGGTGGACAAAGGCCAGGCGGTCGTATTCGACCAATACGGCGGGGCGCATCGCGCCGGTGCGCATGGCCGCGTACATCTCGCGCAGAAGCGGGGCCTCGGCGCGGTACAGGCCGCGCGGGTCGCCTGAGATGAGCTGCTCGGCCAGGCGGCGGGTGATGCGCAGCGAGCTTTTCTGGATCAGGTCGCCCAGCTTGCGCTTGCGCTCCAGAAAAATCACGGCGTCGGAGCGGTTGTATATGCGCAGGCGGTACTTGTCGCGCGCCATCACGCCGTCCACCTTGTCGTAGTAGGCGCTGTCGAAAGCGTCGTCGAAGTAGAGCGAGCGCACGTTGTAGGGGCGGCCCTGCGCGCAATGCCTGTCCAGCCGCATCACCGCCAGCAGGCGGCGCTTGAGCGCTTCCAGCTCGGCGGGATTTATGTAATACTTGAGTTCATGGCGGGCCGGAAGCGCCGCCCGGTCTATTTCCATGCCGCTTCCTCCTCCTCGACGCGGCGCATGGCGGCGCCAAAGTATTTCTTCATTTCCTCGCCGGTCAGTTCCAGCGTGTCTCGGAAGTAGATGATGAGCTTGCGGGGACGGGTTCTGGCGTATTCCACCAGCTCCGCCACGCGGCGCTCGTACCGCTCCTCACTCTGCCCCCAGCGCTCGCGCTGGCGGGGCATCTCCGGGGCCAGGGCTTCATAGCGCTCGCGGATCATGGAAACAATGCGCCCTGAGGTCCACTCGGTGGCGAGCATATCGCCCATAAAGGTGAGGAAGCGGTCGTAAAAGGCCGGATTGTTCATCAAGGCGATGAACAGGGTGTTGTCCGTAGCGTTGCTCGAACCCGTTCCGCCGGGGTTGAGCCAGCGCCGGATGGAATTGGTATCCGAATAAAAGCCCCAGTCCAAATCGAAGATGGCCCAGTGCCACTTACCGTCGGCGTTCAAATTGCGATAGCGCTTTACATTCAGCGTATCGGCGTTGGCCACGAAGATCTGCAGGGCGTGGTAGGCAATGAAGCTCTCCAGGTCGATCTCCTCGCCCACGCGCGCAAGGGTTTCGTCGTCCGGGACGCCGTTTTCTTTCACATAGGCGAGCATGGCGGCGTAGCTTGCGTTGCTGCCGCGCAGCACCTGGCTGTTGCCCTTGACAATATCAATCTGATCCTCCTGCCCCTCCCAGCCCTCATACTGGCAGATAGATGCGGCGCAGATGCGCTCGCGCATGTTGTAATGCCCCCAGTATTCGCCGTTTATGTATACCACGCACAGCTCGGTTTTCTGATAGAACACCTCTGTGCCCTCGGCCAGCGACGTGAGGATGGAATCGCGCATTCGCGTCAGCACGCCATCTTCGCTGGAAGCACGCAGGATGAAGGACTGATATTCTTCGTAATCGCGCTCGGAAAACAGCGGAGCCTTGAAGCGGTTGGTTCCATATTCGCTGCGGGCGATCACCTTGAAGCCCTTCTGAAGCATCGTGCGGCTACCCTGTCCATGCAGGCGCAGGGCACAGTTCTCCGACAGCATTTTTTCGCCTTCAGCGGTATATACCTCCACATGGCCCGGCTTTTCCATATCCACCCGATAGCGGGTGTAGAGGCCGTCCTCGCCGAACATGTCCTCTGGATCGGCCACCAGCGCCACCACGCGCACGGTATGCCCCTCTCCGAACACATAGGTCTGGGCGGTGGGATAAGAATCCAGATATCCATCCATGCAGGCCACAGCGCGCACCACGGTGGTATCGCTCACGGCAATGGGGCCGGTGTAGAGCGCGTCCCCCGCATCCGGCGTAGTGCTGTCCAGCGTGTAGTAGATGCGCGCGCCGGATGGGGCGCTCAGCTCCACGGTGATGGCCTCGCCCGCATCAAAAACGCCGCCCGCGTTGGAAAACTCCGGCGCAGCCACGCGTCCACGCCAGCCTCCGGCTGCATTTTCGCGGTCGGGAGTATCGTCCCACGCATAGAGGAACATCCCATCCGTCATGCGGGCGTAGGAGACGCCGGTGTACTGCTCCGGCACATATACGCGATCCACCAGCGCGCCGGAGGCGTCCGCAAGCATGAGTCCGTAACCACCTTCGACGTTTAGGCGAAATGAGGCGCAAAGGATGCTGCCGGTCACACCGTCCGTGCCGGACAGGTACAGGGTGAGATATCCGCCCGGCTGGATAACCGTGCCCTCCGGAAATCGCCACTTGCGTGGGGACGCACTGTCATCCGAAAGCCCCCAGCCGGATACGTCTACCGCCTGCGCGGAGGCGTTGTACAATTCCAACCAGTCGTGGGGGTGCTCGTCCGCCGAGGCCATAAATTCGTTGATATATACGCCCGCGGCGTTCTCCTCCGCCAACGCCGCGTGCAGGGCCTCGGCGCTCTCCTGCGTGTTGGAAAGCCCCGGCGTGGGCGCAAGGGCCGTAGTATACTCGCCGTTTCCGTCCAGCGAATACGCCTGATCGCTCAAAAGCGCGGGCAGGTCAAGGCCGGAAACGGCACGGCCCTGCGCGTCACAAAGGATCGCCGATTCGCCCTCAGAAGAGAGCTTGAAGGAGGCGTGCATTTCCCCGTCCGCCCCCTCGTTTTTTCCCGAGGCGTACACCAACAGATAGCCGCCTGCGGGGATGGACGCGCCGTTTGGAAAGACCCACTTGGCAAGGTCGTCCTCATCGTCGGTAAGTGTATACCCGCTCAGATCGACCGTTTCCGCCGATGGGTTGTAAAGCTCTATGTAATCGTGGCAGCGGCCTTCCACATCCGGCGCGTAGGTGCGGTTGGCGGAAGCAGCTTCGGAGATCAGAAGCGGGCTGTCGCTCGTTTCTACATCTAAGGCAAGGTGGTTTTCCAGTGTGTTGGCCGCGCCTGGGGTGTAGTCGCCACTTTCCTCCCACACGTCGTTGACGGCGTTGCGGCGGTAGACGTGGTTTCGGGAAAGTGAGGGCACGTCCACTGCGTCCACGCGCGCACCGGCCGCGTCGTACAGCGCCAGCGCCACACCGGCCGCGTCCAGCTTGAAGGGCGCGTGCAAGGGGTGATCGGGATCAGCGCGCAGATCGCCGTCGCAGTAAATCAGCAGACGTTCACCCGGCATAAGCGTGCAGGCGGGAAAGATAAACGGCTCAAGCGCGTTGTCTCCGTTCAGAAGCACATAGCCCTCCATACCGACGCTGATAGCGCCCGTGTTGACAAGCTCAATCCAATCGCTGTACTGTCCGGCATCGTTTTGTAGGGCGGAATCGTTGGAGGACATGACCTCGCTGATGCGCACCATGGAAGTGGAGGCAGCTTCCTCCTTGGCGGCGCGCCCATCGCGGGGGAGGAAGTCTTCTAACAGAAAGCCTGCCGCCAGCGCCAGCGCGCATACGACAGCCAACAGCGCCGGGCCACGCTGGATCCGCCGCCTGCGCGCGCGGGTCATGGAGTGTGATGCGTGCTTTGGGACGGCCATACGGCCTCACCTCCGACCTGAGTAGGCAAGAATCTCGTACTCATGGGCAATATGCTATCATCATACACCCGATGAAGGAAAATTCAAGGCTTTACGCGAAAATTTCACGCATTTTTCCCAGTTGTACGCGCTAATAAACCAGATTGTCGAAAACCCCGGTAGGCACGAACGGAAAAAAAACCTTTTCGCGCCCCAAACGCATCCGGCGTCAGGTTGAAAACCTTCAGGTTTTCAAGCCGGCTAAAGCCCTGAAGCGCCGGCAAATTCTGCAGACGCAAAAACCGCTGGATACGGAGGCAATTTTTGCTTACCGCGCCAGCCGCACTTGCAGCCAGCGATCGCTTACATCTGCGTAAGCTCCCTGGATTCGCAAGCCACGCTCCTATGAGGTTTCCGCATCCTCAATCACGCGACGGGCGTCGCCAAAGTAGTGCCACATCTGGTCGCTGGAAAGGTCCATGCTCTCGTAGAAGAAATCCAGCAGGCGGCCGGGGCGGGTGCGCGTGTAGTTGATGAGGCGCTCGATATGCGAATCGAACTGATCCCGGCTCAGGCTCCAGCGCTCGGCGTGGCGGGGCATTTCGGTCATGAGCAGGTCGTAGCGGGTGTGGAACTTGTCCAATACCTTTTCCGTCGTCCACTCGGTGGCCATCATCTGCCCCATATAGGTGAGGAAGCGATCCCGGAAGGTGGCGTTATTCATCAGGGCGATGAACAGGCTGTTGTCTGTGTACTTGTTCGTGCCCATGCCGCCTGGGGTGAGCCAGCGGCCGATGGAGTTGGTGTCCACAAAGAAGGCCCAGTCCAAATCAAACAGGCAGTATCGCCACTTGCCGTCGTCGTTGGGATTTCGGTAGCGCTTGACGTTGAGCGTGTCTCCGTTGCCGACGAAGATCTCCAGCGCGTGGTATTCAATGTAGTTTTGCAAGTCGATAACCTCGCCCACGCGCTCGAGGGTGGCATCGTCGGGGATGCCGTTTTCCTTGACATAATCGAGCATGGCGGCATAGGTGTCGTTGGAACCCTGCATGACGCGGTCGTTGGCTTTCACGAGGTCTATGTCGTCCTCCTGCCCCTCCCAGCCCTCAAACTGGCAGATGGAGTATGTATTGATGCGCTCGCGGATGTTATAATGGCCCCAGTATTGGCCGTTGATATAGACCACGCACAATTCCGTCTCCTGATACATGACGCTGGTATTCTCCGCCAGCGTTTGCAGCACGGAATCGCGCATGCGGGTCATGTCGCCATCCTGTCCGGAGCCGCGCAGCAGGAAGGATTGGTATTCCTCGTAATCCCGCCGCGAGAAGATGCGGGCGTGGAAGCGGTTCAGGCCGGAATACTCGCGCCGGGCGATGATCTTGAACGCCTTTTGCGCCTCGGCGCGGCTGTACTGGCCGTGCAGGCGCACGCCGCAGCCCTGGGAAATCATCGTTTCGCCATCCTGCGTGAACATCTCCACATGGCCTTCCAACTCGTCCTCGCGCCAGAAGTTCGCGCCGGTGTAGGGATAGGAGGCGCTGGCGTTGGGGCCGGTCATGTACAAACCGTCGGTTTCGTCGAACATCTCGTAGGGGTCGGCCACCAGGGAAACCACGCGCATTTCGTGGTCCGCGCCGTAGAGGTAGGTCTGCGTTTCCACAAAGGAGGGCAGGCAGCCATTTTCATAGGCGCGGGCGCGCACCACGGTAGTGGCGGAAACGGTGATGGGGCCGGTATAGAGCGTGTCGCTCTCGTCCGGCGCAGAGCTGTCCAGCGTATAGTAGATGCGCGCGCCGGGGGCGGCGGTCAGCTCCACGGTCAGCGTTTCGCCCTCGTCATAGAGGCCGCCGGCCACAGAAGCCTCGGGCGAACCGGCGCGGCCCTGATAGCCCTCGGAGGTGTTTTGGCGGTTGGGGGTATCGTCGGTGGCGTAGAGGAACGCGCCGTCGCTCATGCGGGCATAGGAGACGGCCGTGTACTGCTCAGGCACGAACACGCGGTCGAGCAACGCACCCGAAGCGTCTGAAAGCATCAGGTTATAGCCGCCGTCGGCGCTTAAGCGGAACGATGCGCTGAGAATACCCGCGCTGGTCACGCCGTCCGTTCCCGACATATACAATGTAAGGTATTCCCCGGGCTGGATGACCGTGCCCTCCGGGAAGCGCCACTTGCGCGGGGTGGCCCCGTCGTCGGAAAGCCCCCAGCCGGATACGTCCACCGCCTGCGCGGACGAATTGTACAGCTCCAGCCAGTCGTGGGGCTGGTCGTCGGCGGAGGTCATGAACTCGTTGATGTATACGCCGCTCGCGTTGCCCTGCGCCACCGCCGCGCGCAGGCTTTCGGCGCTCTGGGCGGTGTTGGGCAGCCCCGGCGTAGGCGCAAGGCCGGTGGTGTATTCGCCGTTTTCATCCAGCGAATAGGCCTGATCGCTCAAAAGCGCGGGCAGGTCGATGCTGGAAGCGGCTCGCCCCTCCGCGTCGCAGAGGATGAGCGATTCCCCCTCCGAGGAGAGCTTGAAGGAGGCGTGCAGCTCGCCATTCGCGCTTTCCGTGCGGCCGGAAGCGTAGACAAGCGCATAGCCGCCCGCCGGCACGGACGCGCCTTCCGGGAACGTCCACTTGGCAAGGTCGTCCTCATCGTCCGAAAGCGTATAGCCGCTCAAATCGACGGCCTCGCCGGAGGTGTTGTAAATTTCTATGTAATCGTGGTATTCCCCGCTGGCGTCGCGGGCGTAGGTGCGGTTGGCGGAGGCAGCCTCGGAAATCACCAGCGGGCTGTCGCTCGCCTCCACGTCCAGGGTGAGGTGGTTTTCCAGCGTATTGTCCATGCCGGGCGTATAGTCGCCGCTCAGCTCCCAGTCTCCGGATTGCTGGTTGCGGCGGTAGACGTGGTTCCTTTCCAGCGCGGGCACGTCTACCACATCCACGCGCGCACCATCGGCATCGTACAGCCCCAGCGTCACCCCGGCCGCGTCCAGGCGGAAGGGGGCGTGCAGGGTGTAGCCCGCCGCGTTGCGCTCCACGCCGTCGCAATAGACCAGAAGGTAGTGCCCCGGCTCCAGCGTGATCTCCGGGAAGGTGAGCGGGGCAAGGGCATCGTCGGCGTTCAGGAGCGTATAGCCTTCCAGGTTCACATCCGTCGCGCCTGTGTTGACGATTTCCACCCAGTCGCTGAACTGGCCGTTATCACTTTGCAGCGCCGAATCGTTCGAGGACATGACCTCGCTTATGCGCACCATGGAGGTGGAGACGACCTCCTCGCCGGCGGCCTCAATGCCGCGGGGCATAAATTCTTCCAGCAAAAAGCCGGCCGCCAGCGCGCATACGGCGGCCAAAACTGCGAGGCTGCGCCGGGAGGCGTCCACGCGGCGCGCCGGTTTTTTCCGGCCCGCCGGTTTTGCCCCGGGGCGCGGCTGTTTTCGCTGTGGATTGGGCTTGCTTGTGGCCAAGGGCTACACCTCCAGGCTGGACAAAAGGAGCATATATGAGTAATATTACACGTCTGCGCTGAAAATACAAGGCACTACGGCGAAATTTCACGCATTTTTCCAAAACCGGTGCGTCCCAGCTCGTCGCCTTCGCGCGAGAACTGGCCTACGCACACGAGGCTGTCCTCCGTAACGCCGGTGGCGCGGGCGATGAGGCGCGTTTCATCGGCAAAGACGGCGTTCTTGCGCTCGCCATCGACGAGTATATCGCTGAAGGTGGTGAAGTTTTTCCCGTAGACGCTGATGGTGGCGGTGGCGGAGTCGTAGGTATAGTATTCGCAAACCACCGGCTCGGAACCCATTTGCAGGTCGGTGGGCGTATAAGGGGAATCGCCCTCGTAGATGTTGTGGTCGCCGTAGAGCATATCGTATTCGAGCACGCGCAGGAAGTTGATGTAATCATCCTCCTCGCAATCGGGCGCGAAATTCTGATGGAAGCGGGTAAGGACGCCGTTGTGGATCTCAAGCTGCCCCAGCACATAGGCGGTGAGCTGGAAAGCCTGCAAGTCGCCGCCCTGCATCTCCAGGCCGAAGTTGTTCCAGAGGACGTAGGTGGTCTGGTACATATCGCCCGTGCGCAGCTCCTCGTTTTCAATGCCGAGGGCGGGCAGGTGGTCGCCGTAGAGCACCAGCACCACCGGCTCGTCCCACTCCTCCAGCGCCGCGATCAGCTCGCCGATGAAGGCGTCCACCTCGTTTAATTCGTTGATGTAGTTTGCAAGCGCCACCGCGTCCACCGTTTCCGGGGCGGAGAGCACCTCGATGCCCCCCAGCCCTTCCATGGGCGTGGAGGGGTATTTGCCGTGGGACTGCACGGTGACGGTGAACACAAAATCGTTGCCCTCGGTGGTGCGAAGCGCCTTGAGCACCTCGCCAGTGAGCACGCTGTCGCGCGCCCAGCCCAGCTCGTTGTAGGTCAGGCCGTTCATGTACTCCAAGGGCACGAAGCGGTCGAAGCCCAGCTGGGAATAGACGGTGTTGCGGCCATAGAAGGTGCCGGTGTAGTTGTGGATGGCCGTGGCGGTATAGCCAAGCTCCTTTAAGTTGAAAGCGATGGTTTCGCAGGCGGTATCCTGCAAGATGGTATTGTAGGGGAACTCGCCGGCGGCGAAGTAATCCAGGTTCATGCCGGAGAGCACTTCAAATTCGGTATTGGCCGTGCCGCCGCCCACCGAAGGCACCTTGAGCTGGCCGCCGGGCCAGTTTTCCATCAATTCGCTGAACACGGGGATGGGGTTTTCGGAGTATTCGGCGCCCAGAAGGTCATGGACGTTGAAGAAGGATTCGAGCTGCACAAGCACCACGTTGGGCGTGATGGCCTGTTCCTCCACCGCCACCGGTTCGGGCGCGGCGGTCGGCTCGATGACGTCGTCGGCAATCTCGTCCACCAGTTTTTCAGAATACTCGCTGGGGCGGGAGATGCCGAAATCGGCGAAGGTATAGGTAAAGCCATAGGCAAAGCCGTAGTTCTGATAGGCGTCCACCAGGCTGGTTTTTTCCCAGTCGATATTGCCAAATTCCACAGACAATTTGCCCGCCACCAGCGTCAGCGCCGTCACCACGCAAAAAACGCTCAGGCTGACGGTGCGGTCGAAGTTTTCGCGCTTGCGGCACTTGACCACAATCAGCACCAGCCCCACAATCAACAGCGCGCCGCCGGCAAACATACCGATAATTTCATACCAGGAGAAGTATACGGTGATCATCTTCAGCCCGTCGGGGATGAGCAGCACATCCCGCGTGGTAAAGGGCAATACCCGCGTCCTTTGCACGATATAGTTGACCACGCCCAGCACCAGCCAGAGGATGCCCAGCAGCCAGCGCGTGCCGCGCCGGCGGCGGAACAGCTCCGCAAACAGGAAGGTATTGAAAATGATCTCCACGTTAAAGAGGAACATCCATGGATGTTCCATCAGAAATGCGAGTAATTTTGCGGGTGTATGATGGTTGAGCAGCTCGATGACGAGCGCCAGAAGAAGCGACACCGGGAGCATATACCAGCATTCCCGGACAAACTGTTTCAGCGCCTTTGCGCGACCGGAAGCCATTTCCTCTCCCTTTAACCCCCTGTTGCTCCATTTACCGCCGCCGGCTTGCCCGCGGGCGCGGCCTGTGTTTCCGCCTCCTGCGCAACCGCCGCGCCGCGCGCGAGCGTCTCCCGGGCCGGATAGCCTTCCGCGCCGGGCACAACGCGCTTCATTGATTCAATGGCGCATTCGATCATGCTGTCGTCCGGCTCGCGGGTGGTGATATGCTGTATGGCCACGCCCGGGGCGGAGATAATGCGGGTGAGCAGGTTGTCGTGCCGGCCGGCGAACTGGATCAACTCATAGCCGATGGAAATGAGGATGGGAAAGGTGAGAATCTTCAGCGCGGTGCGCAAAACCGGGTTGCCAACGCGGATGAACATGGAAACGATGATGCCCACCAGCAGCATCAGCACCAGGAACGACGTGCCGCAACGGGGATGGAAGCGCTTTTGCTTGCGCACGTTTTCCACCGTCAGCGGCAGGCCCTTTTCGTAGCAGAAAATGGTCTTGTGCTCGGCGCCGTGATACTGGTAGGTGCGGCGGATATCCTTCATCAAAGCCGTGGCCATCACGTACGCCAGAAAAATGACGATGCGGATGACGCCCTCAAACACGCCGCGCAGGAAGTAATTTTCGGCAATCGAAGGAATGGCCTGGGAAAGCCAGGTATACAGCTGCACCGGCAGGTACATGAAAAGCAGCACCGCCAGCACCACCGCCAGTACTGTGGCGATGGGCATCATGAACTTCTCCAGCAAATCCTCCGCTTTCAGCGCCCACTTCGATTTCTTGGCGCGGCGGGCTTCCTTTTCGGCCTCTTCCTCCTCGGCCATGCCGGAAAGGTCGGCCGAGCGCATCAGGCACTTGTAGCCGATGGAAAGGGAATCAATCAGCCCGAATATGCCGCGAATGAACGGCTTTTTGCAGATGGCGGGGCGCTCCTTGCGCACGGTTGGATACATCTCGATTTCTATATCGCCGGCGGTATTGCGCACGGCCATGGCCGTATGCACGCTGCCGCGCATCATCACGCCCTCCAGAAGCGCCTGGCCGCCGATGTTTGTGTATTTGCTCTTGGCCATATTTTTATCCTTTCACGCGCGCGCGTGCGCGCCATACACTTTCCTATAATTATACACCTTTGTCCGGGCATGTCAAACGCACCATTCGGACATAAGTGTGTCATTTGCGTGTCAGCGGTTCTTTTTGCCCCAAAACCGTGAATAAACCGTGAACTTCCAGGTTAAAACATTGTATCTTTGGGCGGTTTGTGCTATAATCAGACCCAACCGCACAACGACAAGGAGGAACTAGACCCATGACCCTGAAGCGAATTTTCTGCGCCCTTTTGTGCCTTTTGCTGATTGTGGGCGCCCCGGTGATGGCCGAAGAGGACAAGGACGCGCGCATCGCCGAACTGGAAGCCCAGGTGGCCGAATTGCAGGCGCAGGTGGACGCCTATCACCTAAAGGAAATCGTCGCTTCGTTCGACGGCGGCGAGGTGCCGCTGGAAGACGCCGAGCAGCTCTACAACGAATACGTCAACATGTACGCCCAGTACGGCATTGATATAGCCGCCTACGGCATGGAAGACATGCTGCGCGAATCGGTGATCACCGCCCTGGCTGAAGACGCCATCGTAGGCTATATGGCCGGTCAGCTCGGCATGGGCCTGACCGAAGATCAGGAAACCGCCTTCGCCGAGGAAGCCGAAACCACCTACCAGAGCATACTCGATTCCTACTACCAGAACTACTTTGCCAGCCAGTATGAAACCGAGGAGGAGGGCCGCGCCGCCGCCGAGGCTTACCTGGCCGACATGGGTTACACCAGCCAGTACGTGCTGGACGGCCTGCGGCAGACCCAGCTGAACACCAATGTATATGACTATGTGACCGGCGATGTGACCATCTCCGAAGAAGAGGTTCAAACCGCCTACGATGAATACGTGGCCGCGGACGAGGCCAATTACACCTCCAGCGCCTATTCGTTCGAGACCGCTTTCACCAACGGCACCACCATCTACTACACGCCCGAGGGCTACCGCAACGTCAAGCACATCCTCTTCCGGTTTGACGACGATCAGGCCGCCCGCTATGAAGAGCTGGACAGCCTGCTGGTCGATTTGGAGGCCGAGCAGATTGCCGCCGCTGAGGCCGAAGCCGCTACCCCCGCCCCCGAGGCGACCGAGGCCGCCGAAACCGACGCTGCCGAGATGGCCACCGCCGAACCGGAAACCCATCGCCTCGCCAGTGAAATCGAGGCCGACATCGCCGCCGCCGAAGCCGAGCTGGAGGCCCTGTATGCCGAGCTGCTGCCCGAGGCCGAGGCCGCCATCGAGCGCTTCAACAACGGCGAGGATATCGAAGCCCTCATCGAGGAACTCAACGATGATACCGGCATGCCCGATACCGGCTACGCCGTATCTGAAACCGCCGAGGTTTCCAGCCAGGCCTGGGATCCCGCCTTCACCGAGGGCGCGCTGTCCATCGAAGAAGTGGGCGGCCTGTCCGCGCCGGTGTACGGCTCCTACGGCATCCACCTGATCTACTATGTGGGCGACCTCACCGCCGGCGCCACGCCGCTGGAGGATGTGCACGACACCGTGGAAAGCCTGGCGCTGCAAAGCAAGATCGAGCAGACCTATTCCGACCAGATGGAAGCCTGGAAGGAAGAGCTGAACCTGGCCACCTATCCTGAAAACATGGCGTAAAATCCGGCTAACTGTCCCGTTCCGCCGGGCGACATGCTCCCTCTGAGAAAGACGGCGAAAAACAGCGCCGTCCCAAACGGAGGGAGCATTGTTTTATGGTTTTTCGCCGTCCCCGCGACGGCGCTCGCTCTGTTTTCCCTTGTCGCGCGCATCCTCCCCGCGCAGGCCCTCGGGCTTTCGCGCGTAGCTGGACGATAGGTTCCCACATCGCCGCCCGCCGCGCCCGGAGGACGGCAACGGCAGCGGCTCGTCGGTGAATTCGGCGATGAAATCAATGGATACGTCGTATAGCCGTGCCAGGCGGATCACCAAAGAAAAGGGAATCTCCCGTTTCCCCTGTTCGTAGTTTGTATAGGTCGTCTTATGCATTCCCAACAATTCCACAAGCTGCGTCTGCGTGAGATCGTGATCCTCGCGCAGATCTTTTAATCTGCGATAATACATTGTCATCCTCCTCCAAAAAGCACTTGACATGGTACATCATTTGTGGTATTCCATCGTCGAAAATACAACATATGATGTATTTAGGAGGGGACACACATGGAGTACATGCCGAAAGAGAAAGAGAAAACCAAGTCCAAATGGTTGGCGTTTTTCCTCGCCTGGGCGTGTCAGCTGCACCTGCTGTACCTGGGGCGGCCGGGTGAGTTTTTCAAGCGGACGCTCATCGGGATCACGCTGATCGGTATTATTCCCTGGGCCTACTGGTGGATACGCGACATGGTTCAAATCGCCACCGGCAAGATTCACGAGGACGCCAACGGCGTGCCGCTGCGCTGAACGCGCTGGAAGGGGGATGTGCCTATGAGCGATTATGCGCTGCGTGCCAAAGAGTACGCAAAAGAGGAAAGGGCGCGGCGGGCGCTTTTGATTGAGCAGACGGAAAAGTCCGTACAGTTGATCTTTTCCCGCAACGCCGCGGCACAGGCACGGGATAACTGCCGCCAGGCGCTGAACACGGAACTGCTCAGCGACGGGGGCTACATCGCCAAAGAGATTGCGCGCGCGCTGGTCAGCCGGAACACACTCTTCTTTCTGGTCGGCTCCTGCATATTGCTCCTGCCGATCTGGGCGACGTTCGATTTGCAGATGGACACAACCAGCATGGTCGTGTGCTGGCTTCTGCTGATGCTGGCCACACGCATCCTTTTCGTCCTCATATGCCTGAAATTGAGCGGCGAATTGGAAAATTACGGAAGGTTTCGCACATACATGGAGAAAAACAGGGCGACCGTGCAAGAGGAATGGGAGGAAAAGTGCAAGGAGGTTGACGCGCTGAATGCGAAGCTCGCCGACCCAGAATACTGCAATATCTCTGCCGACTATCAACACCCTGCCGGAAGTCTGCTTTACTACATAAAATCCGAGGGCGCTTCTTCGATAAATGAAGCCATACGCTGTTACAAGACGGATGTTAACAATAGAGAAAACAGGGAGAAGCTTGACAAAATTATCCGGCAAAATCAGGAAATCCAGGAAAGCGTGTATGAAACCCAACGCAATCAGGCGTTGCTCGAGGGCTTGATGGTATACCACACCTTTTTCCAGCACCGCTGACGCATCCCCCGGCGAAAGCGCCACACAACAAATACCGCATGCGCTCCCCGCAAAAGGCAGCAGGAAACGAAACTGTCCTTTGCGGGGAGCGTTGTCATGCCGCGCGTGGGGCGGGCTTTATTTGCGCCTCACAGGGTTGCATAATTTACATAGGCATGCTATAATACGCCAAAGCCGGCTCTTGCCGGCGCGATTCTTGATATGCGGAGGATACGCCCGGAATGACTTCCAGGAAAAACGACCGCCAGTGGGACGCGGTAATCCGCCCCCGCAACGGCTGGTTTGACATCAACTTGCGCGAGCTGGCGCACTACCGGGATTTGATCTTTCTGCTTGTGAAACGCAATATCACCGTGCTTTACAAGCAGACGGTGCTCGGCCCGGCCTGGATTTTGATTCAGGCGGCGCTCAATTCGCTGGTGTTCACGGTGGTGTTTGGCGGCATCGCCGCCCTGCCCACCGACGGCATGCCCCAGTTCCTTTTTTACATGGCGGGCAACATCGTATGGGCCTACTTTTCCAACGCCCTGAAACAGACCGCCACCACGTTCATTGCAAACCACCAGCTCTTTGGCAAAGTATACTTCCCGCGGCTGGTGATGCCCCTGAGCGTGGTGCTTTCCAAGCTGTTCAATTTCTTTGTGCAGTTTGCGCTGTTCGCCGTGTTTCTGGTCTACTACGCGGTGCAGCCCAATTCGCCCGTGCACCCGAACTGGCAGCTGATCGCCTTTGTGCCGCTGGTGCTGATTCAGGTGGGCATGCTGGGCATGGGGCTGGGCATCATCATTTCCTCCCTGACCACGCGCTACCGCGACCTGTCTTTGCTGGTCAACCTGGGCGTGAGTTTGTGGATGTACGCCACGCCCATCGCCTACCCGGCCTCCATGGTGATGGAAAACTATCCGCAGCTCGTCGGCCTTTACATGCTCAACCCGGTCACGCCGATCGTGGAGTTTTTCCGCGCCGCCTTCCTGGGCACGGAGAGCTTCAGCCTCGCCTACATGCCCCTGTCGGTGGGGATGACGCTGGTATTCTTCGTAGGCGGCGTGCTGCTGTTTTCGCGCATTGAAAAGACGTTTATGGACACGGTTTGACAAAGGAGACGCAGAAAATGTCTGAACGCACGCTGGAGATCGACCGCGTCTCCAAGGAATACCGCCTCGGCGCCATCGGCGCGGGCACGCTGCAAGCCGACCTGCGCAGCTGGTTCGCCCGCCTGCGCGGCAAGGAGGACCCCAACCGCAAGATTGGCGACGAAGCGCCGAAAAATGGCCACGAATACTTTCTCGCCCTGGACGATATCTCCCTCAATGCCGACCGCGGCGACGCGCTGGCGCTGGTGGGGCGCAACGGCGCGGGCAAGAGCACGCTTTTAAAGCTCATTTCCCGCATCACCGCCCCCACGAAAGGCGAAATCCGCCTGCGTGGGCGCGTGTCCACCCTGCTGGAAGTGGGCACCGGCTTCCACGGCGACCTCACCGGCCGCGAAAACATTTACTTAAACGGCGCGATCCAGGGCATGCGCCGCGCCGAAATCAACGCAAAGCTCAAGGAAATCGTGGAGTTTTCTGAAATCGAGCAGTTTATCGACACGCCGGTAAAGCGTTACAGCTCCGGCATGTACGTCAAGCTCGCCTTCGCCGTGGCCGCGCACCTGGACCCGGATATACTCATCTGCGACGAGGTGTTGGCCGTGGGCGACGTCAACTTCCAGCAAAAGTGCCTGGGCAAGATGGCCGACGTCTCCCGCGGCGGGCGCACGGTGCTCTACGTCAGCCACAATATGCGCACCGTCAAGCAGCTGTGCACGCGCGGCGTGTATCTGGAGCACGGCCGCTTGCTCTACGACGGCACCGTGTCCCACGCCATCGACCTTTACGCCGGCAGCGGCGTGCGCGCCGTGGACCGCGACCTGGATTCCATGCGGCGCGGGCGGATGCTCGGCCAGCAGATGCGCATGCTGCGCCTGCGCATAGACAATTCCGAAACCATGGAATACCAGATGGACGATGCCATGGAGTTTTCCCTCACCTTCCGCGCCGGGACGCGCGAACACCGCTGCCGCCTGCGGCTGGTGCTTTTGAACAACGCCGCCGCACCCGTGGCCATGACGCAAACGCCGGAATTCCCCGTGGAAAGCGGCGATGAAAAAACCCTGAAAGTGCACTTCCCGCTGGAGAGCATCGCCCCGGGCGAATTCAGCATACAGCTCTCGCTGGTGGGCAGCGACCCGCGTGGCAGCAGCATTTACTACGACATGTTGGAGGACGTGGGCCACTTCGTCGTCGTAGACGACCCCTCCCGCACGGCGGGCTTCGTGTGGACGGAATCCCTGTGGGGAAACATGCGCCTGCGCGAAATGGAGCTGATGGAAGGATGAAAAGCGCAAAAACGGTGGCCGCCATCCACGATTTAAGCGGCGTGGGGCGCTGCGCGTTGACGGTGGTCATGCCGGTCATCAGCGTAATGGGCGCGCAGGTGTGCCCCGTGCCTACGGCGGTGCTCTCGGCGCACACGGCCTTTTCCGGCATCGCTGCGCACGACCTGACCGGCTTTCTGCCCGCCTACCTGGCCCACTGGCGCGCGTTGGGGCTGCGCTTTGACGCGGTGTACGCCGGTTATCTGGCCGGGCCAGAACAGGCGGCGATTGTCGAAGGTTTCCTCAACGGGCAGAGAGACGCCCTCAAGGTGCTCGACCCGGTGATGGGCGACGACGGCCGTCTCTACGCCGGCATGCCGGAAGACATGCCCGCAAAGTGGCGCGGCCTGTGCGCCCGGGCGGACGTGGTCACCCCCAACATGACCGAATACGCCCTGCTCACGGGCGAGGCGTACTCCCTCGAGCCGCGCACCATGGCGCAGGCGAAAAAGATGCTGGACGCCCTGTTGGAAATGGGCGCGCGCAGCGCGGTGATCACCTCCCTGCCGCTGGAGAAGGGCCTTGCCAACGCCTACATGCGCCGCGGCGACAAGACAGCGGGCATATGCGCCTTTGAACGGCTGGAGGCGCACTACCCCGGCACCGGCGATTTGTTCGCCAGCGTGCTCACCGGTGCGCTTTTGCAGGGCAAAGCGCTGGAAGCGGCCGTGGCGCAGGCCACTGCCTTCACCCGCCGCGCCGTATCGCGCACCATGCGCCTGCCCACCGAGGTAAACTACGGCGTGGATTTGGAACCGCTCCTGCCCCTGCTGTGGGAGGGCCAGGCGGACGAAGCCTGAAAGCGCGGGGCAAAGCCGCCGGAACATCCGGCTGTTTCCCGATCGGATCGTTCTGCCGGGGTTCCGAAACCCGGCGCGGCGCGGAAATGCGGGATAACCCATGCGCCGCCTGTGAACAGGCGTTCCCGCGTTGCCGCCTCACCAATCCAAACCGCTTCCGTGAACATCGGGGCGGCTCTTCTTTTGCCCCTTCCCATGGGAAATGGCCGTTGCCATGGGGAACGCCCCGCCCTGCAAGCGCCTGTGGGCGCGGACTGAGCGCGCCGCCGTTTTCAAAACGCGCTGCGCGGGGCGTTTCCCATGCGCCGGTCATGGTTCAATCCGTTCCCGCCTGTCCCCGCTCAGGGCGCACGCGCCCGGAGCAGGCGGATACACATCACGGTCATGTCGTCGCGGCGGCTGGAGGGGGTCCTTTCCTCCGCCGCGCGCAGCAGTTCCTCGCTCAACCGGTCCGGCGCGTGCGCCAGCCCTTCTTCCAGCGCGTCCTCCAGAACGCCTTCGCCGGCCTCCATCGCGCCGTCTGAACCCATGACGATCACGTCTCCTTCCCGCACTTCCACCTCCTCGCATACGGGCGTCACGCCCTCGAGCACGCCCAGCGGCAGCCGGCCGCCCTCGATGACCAGCGTTTCCCCCTCCCGGGCAATCAGGGAACGGCTGGCCGCCTGCTTCCAAAACTGCGCCTTCCCGGCGCGCGTGTCGATCAGACAAAGGTCCACCGTGGCAAACATGTCGCCCGCGCCGCGCTTGATCAGGAGGGCGTTGGCCGCCGCCATCGCCGCCTCCGGCTCCACGCGCGCGGAGAGGAACCGCCACAAGAGCCGCACGGCGCGCTCGCTCTCCTCCCGCGCCGCCTCGCCGCTGCCCATGCCGTCGCAAATCAGCGCCAGCGTGCGGCCGTCGCTTAAGCGGCGCAGCAGGTGCGCGTCGCCACTGGGCGCTCCCGGCGTTTGCGAGCGGGCGCTCGCGCCCCAGGCCACCGCCAGGCGCGGCGGGGAATCGCGCGGCCGGGAACGCCATCGCGCCGCCTCGCCGAGAATGCGCTCTGCCTGCCGGAACATCTCGCCCGCGCAGGTTTCCGCGTCGCGCCGCACGCGCATGGCGCTGGCCTCCTCCCGCGCCAGGGCGCGCAACCGCTCCCCGCGGCGGCATACGCGCAGGACGTCCGGCGGCGTTTCCGCCTCCATCCCCATCGGGGCGGAAACTTCGTCCGCAGGCGCGGCGGCGTCGCGCAGGGCCTGGCACATGAGGCGCACGGCCCGGCCGTCCTCCCCGGCCCAGCAGCGCTCATAGCCCGAGCATTGGGCGCACAGGCGCTTTCGCATATCCAGCAGCACGGCCTGCTCGTCCGGCAGATTGGCCACCCCCGCCGCCAATTCGCCAAAGGCCGCGCTCAGGGCGTTCAGGGCGCGCGAAGCCTCCTCCCGCGCCGCGCGCTCGCGCCCGCCGGGGCGGAAAAAGCGCTCCACAACGGCGTCCAGCCACGCATTGGGCATGAGCACATAGGCAAGCGCCGCCAGCGCCGGCGCCACCGGGCCCGGATAACTCCCCGGCGCATACAGGCCGGTCAGCCCGGCGGCCAGCACGAACCCGGGCGCGGCGTACAATTTGCCGCGCGGGCGCAAAAGCCCCGCCACCGCGCCGCCCAGGCACACCGACACCGCCATGACCATCGCCCCGCCGCCGCACAGAAGCGCGCACAGCGACAGCGCCCCCAACGCCGCGCCCGCGCCCAGCGAGGCATGCGCCGCCGTCAACACGGCAACGCAGGCCAGGAAATAGCCCCCCGGCGGCCACAGCGCGCAGGCGCCCATGAGCAGGGCAAAGAGAACCAGCGCCGCGCAGGCGCGCGCATCCACGCCCACAGCTTGTCCCGGCCGCCAGGCCAACACCATTTGAAACGCAGGCGCGCTGGCCACGGCCACCGACGCGGCCAACAGCGCCAGAAATGAGGAATAGACCTCCAGCTGCGCCGCCGCCAACCCCGGCAAAAGCGTGCCCAGCCCGGCAAGCAGCGCACACAGCGGCCCCTCCTTCAGCCGCGCGCGCAGTTCCGGCCGGTCGGAAAGCAGCGTGCCCAGCAGCACCAGCGCACAGCCGGACAGGAGCAGCAAATCCGTCTCCGCCAGCGGGAAGCGCACCGCGCCCAGCGCGCAGCCCAGCAGAAGCGCCGCCGGGCTGAGGCGCGCCTGCAATCCGGCCGCAAACAGCGCCAACGCGAACGGCGCCAGGCCGAGCATCACCTGCGCGCGCGCAAGCAGCGCCATGGCCGCCAGCGCCACCGCAGCACGGACAAGGCGGGCAAGCTCCGGATGGCTGTGCGTCTGCATATTCAACATCGTCCATTCCCCCTCTCGGTGCGAATTTTTTATGCCTGCCGGGGCGCGGACATGCCTGCGGAGGCATTTCGTTTCCATCTTTTCACGATTCGGTCACGTTTTCTTCGCTTCTCTTTCCCGCCGGAATGTGGTAAGATGTAGAAGTAAAATTCTGCCGTGCCGGACGCGGCGGCCAGAGAGGTGTTTTTTCTTGCAGGAAACAATGATCCAGATCATGAACGATTACGGGTATCTTGGCATTTTCTTCCTGATTTTCATAGAGAACGTATTTCCCCCCATCCCCTCGGAGGTCGTGCTGCTCTTTGGCGGCGCGATGACCGTGCTCGCCGGCCTGAACGCCCCCACCGTGGTGGTTGTGGCCACGCTCGGCTCCATCGCCGGGGCGATCGTTTTATACTTGCTGGGCCGCATCCTCAAGGCCGAGCGCCTGCGCCGCCTGTTCTCCGGCCGCTTTGGGCGCATCCTCCGCCTCAAGCCGGAAGACGTGGACAAAGCCACCGCCTGGTTTACCAGATATGAAAAGAAAGCCGTGCTGATCTGCCGTTGCGTGCCCATCGTGCGCAGCCTGATCTCCATCCCGGCGGGCATTGCGGAGATGAACGTGCCGCTGTTCCTTTTGCTGACCACGCTGGGCAGCGCCGTTTGGAACACGGTGCTGGTGTGCCTGGGTTCGTTCCTCGGCAACCAATGGGAGACGGCGTTGCCGTTCTTTGAAAAGTATTCCGACGTCATCCTGGTCATCGCCATCATCGCCGTGGTGGCGCTGGTGGTATGGTGGTTTGGCTTCCGCAACCGCAAAAAAAAGACGCGCGCGAAGGGGCGGCATTAAATGCTGCGCCTGCTGACCGGCCGCAACCGCACCCTGGGCGCGACGCTGAAGCGCGAAATCGCCGCCGCCCTGCAAACGGGCGAGGACGCGCTGCGCGTGGTGGTGCCCAAACAGCTCACGCTGGAGACGGAACTTGACCTGCTCGACGGCCTTCATCTGCAAGGCTCGTTCCGCTTGCGCGTTTTGAGCCCGGAGCGGCTGTGCGGCCTGATCTTTGACGACGCCGGCCGGCCCGAGGGCGCGCGCGTGGACGAGCGCGGCCGCGCCATGCTGATTTCCCGCGCCATGAAGGAACTGGAGGGCGGGTTGACCGTCTATCGCGGCGCGCAGGGGCGGCGCGGTTTTGTGGGCCGGGCGGCCAAGCAGGTGGAAATCTTCCGGCAGGCGGGCATGGGCCCCGAGGACGTGCTTGCCTGCGCCGAGGGGGAAACCGGCGCGCTCAGGCGCAAGCTGGAGGACGCCGCTGCCATCCTCGCCGCCTACGAACGCGCCCTGGAGGGGCGCTATGAGGACGGCGAGGGCGAGCTGACCCTGGCCGCGCTGAAAGCCGCGCAGGCCCCGTTTTTGCGTGGAGCGCGGCTGTGGTTTTATGGCTTTGACATGATGCCGCCGACGCTGCACGCTCTGATCGCGGCCGTAGCCGCGGCGGGAGAGGCGACGCTGCTTCTGCCGCTGGAGAGCGACGCGCGCGCCCGCGACGCCGACCTGTTTCGCCCCCTGCACGCCTCGGCGCGGCGGCTGGAGACGCAGGCGCGTGAGCGCAATGTGCGCGTATCCTGGGAAAAGGTGGAAAACACCGCCCAGGGCGCGGCGGAGCTGCGCTTCCTTTCCGACGAACTGTTCGCCACGCCCGCACAGGCGTGGCCGCAAAGGCCCAACCACATCCAGCTTTTTGAGGCGCGTTCCCCGCGCGAGGAGGCGCGCTTTGCGGCGGCGCTTACACGGCGGCTGGTGCGCACCCGCGGCTGGCGCTTCCGGGATGTGCGCGTGCTCGCGCCATCGCTGGACAGCTACCGCCAGCCCCTGCGCGAAGCCTTCGCCGCCTGCGGCGTGCCCCTGTTCCTAGCCGAAAGCCGGCCCTGCGCGCGCCATCCCCTGTGCGAATGCCTCTTGACGGCGCTGAACATGCTTTCGCGCGGGGCGCGCGATGAGGACTTGCACGCCTGTCTGGCTTCGGGCTGTCTGGATATAAGCCGGTGCGACGCCGACCGCCTGCGCAATTATGCCGTGTCCTGGGGCCTGCGCGCCAACGCCTTTTTCCATCCCCTGAAGCGTGGCCCCGCCGCGCTGGTAGAGGCTCTGGAGCCGGTGCGCGAAGCGGCCATGGCCCCCATAAGCTCCCTGCGGACCCGCCTGCGCGCGGCCAAAGACCTGCGCGGCCAGCTCGAGGCTGTATTTGCTTTTTTGACGGATATACGCGCCTACGACCGCAGTCTTGAACGCCAGAAGGCGCTGTGCGAAGCCGGGCTTTACGAGGCTGCGGGCGAGGAAGCGCAGGTGTGGAACCGCATCGTCGGCGCCCTGGATCAGATGGCGGAGCTGTTGGGCGAGAAAAAACTCCCCGTGCGCGAAATCGCCGAACGCCTGCTCGAATCGCTGGACGCGGCGGTGGTCAAGCCCCTGCCCCAGTCCGGCGACGCGGTATTGGCGCAGGACATGGGCAAATTGAGCATGCGCCCGGCCAAGGCCGTGCTGCTCATCGGCCAGGTGGAGCGCGCCACCGGGGTGCAGAACGCCCTGCTTTCCGACCGCCAAATCGAGGCCGTTTCCCTACGCGCGGAACGCTATATGGGGCTGACGCCCTCAGAAGCGGCGCGCACGCGGCTGTTTTACGCCAAGGCGGGTCTGGAAATGGCCACGAACTATGTGTGCGTAACCTATCCGCTGGCGGGCGCGGACGGCGCGGCGGAGCGCCCCGGCCCCCTTGTGGCGCAGCTGCGCCGCGTGTTCCCGGCCCTGCGGGCGCGTGGCGGCGTGGCGGGCGACGCGGGCGCTGAAGAAATGCTGCTCGAGGCCCCGGAAGCGGCCCTGCCGCGCGTGGCGGCGGCGCTTTCCGGGGAAATGGGCGAGGCGGAAAAACGGGCGCTGTTTGCCCTGGCGCGGCAGGAAAATATGCGGCCGCGGCTTTCCGCCCTGCGGGACGCTTTGGATATGCGCTCCGCGGCGCAACGGCTGCGCCCGGAAACCGCGCAGGCGCTCTACGGCGGCCTGCGCACGGCCAGCGTTTCCCGGCTGGAAGCGTTCGCCGCCTGCCCGTTTGCCCACTTTATGCGCTACGGCCTCAAGCCGGAGATTGTCGAGCCCTACGCGCTCACCACGCGCGACGAGGGCGTGTTTTTCCACGCCGCCATCCGCGGCTTCCTTTCCGAGATGATGGACGGCGGCACGCCCGACCCCGAGCGCGCCGAGGCGAGCATGGAACGCGTAGCCGACGCGCTGCTGATTCCCCTGCGCGACGGGCCGCTGGGCCAAAGCGCCCTCAGCCTTGCCGAGGAACGGCGGCTGCGGGGCGTGGCAAAGACGGCGGCGCGCCTGCTGGCGGAGCAGCTTGCCGACAGTGGCTTTCGCCCGGTGGGGCTGGAAGTGCGCTTCGGCCCTGACGACGGCGACGCTACCTTGCGCGTGGGCGCGGACGGGCGCTGCGCGCTGTATGGCTCCATCGACCGCGTCGATCTCTGGGAAGCGGACAGCCCCTATGTGCGGGTGATGGACTACAAGCGCGGTTCCAAGCCCTTCAGTCTTGCCGAAGCCTGGGCGGGCTTGCAGTTGCAGCTGCTTGTGTATCTGGCGGCGGCGGCGAAAAAGCGCGGCGCGCTGCCGGCGGGGGCATTTTACTTCCGCATGGACGAGGGCTACATACTCACCCCGGAAACCGACCCCCAGGCCGTGGCCGAACTGCGGCGCAAAAACTTGCGCATGGACGGCCCGGTGGTGGACGACGAGGGCGCGCGCGCCGCGCTTTCCGGCCATCCGGAGCAATTCTACAAAACCGGCGCGCCCCTTTCGCGTCCGGCAATGGAGCGCCTGCTTTCCCATGCGGTGGACATGGCCGGCGCGCATGTGGACGCCATCCGCGCGGGCGAGGCCGATCCCGCCCCGGTGAAGGTGGGCAAAAATTCGGCCTGCCGCTTCTGCGACTGGCGCGGGGCCTGCCTATTTGACGAAAGCACCGACCGGCGGCGCGTGCGCCGCGTGGACGCGGACAAGCGCGCCGTGCTCGAACGCCTGCTCGCCGGGGAGGAAAGCGGGAAATGACGGCAAAGCGCCCTGCGGGGCGCTGACGGCTTCCGGGCCCCGCCCAAAGGATAACGGGCAGGCAATGAATACGGCATCCAGACAAAGGAGGCACACATGCGGCCCATCGACGATATGCTGCGCGCCGCGCAGGGCAGAACGCGTTTCCACATGCCCGGCCACAAGGGGCGCATCCCCGCGATTCCCGCCGCCCTGGACATGACCGAGCTGGCGGAGACGGACGACCTCTACGCCCCGCAGGGCGGCATCGCCAAAGCCGAGCGCCTGCTTGCGCGCGCGGCGGGGGCCGGGGCATCCATCCTCGTGCCCGGCGGTTCCACGGCGGGCATACTGGCCATGTTTCTCGCCTTTGTGCCCCCCGGGGGGAAGGTGCTTATGCGCCGCGACGCGCATCACGCGGCCCAGTCCGCCTGCGTACTGGCGGACGCGGAACCGGTTCTTTTGCCGCCGGAGGCCGATATGTGCGCGGCGGCGCGGGAAATCCCCTGCGACGCCATCTACATCACGCGCCCGAACTTCTACGGCCGCGTGGAACCGCTGCCGCGCGCGAACGTGCCCGTGCTGGTGGACGCGGCGCACGGGGCGCACTTTTCCTGGTGGGAAAGCCCGCAAAACGCCATGCGCGCCGGGGCGGACTGCGCCGTGGAAAGCGCCCACAAGACGTTGGGGGCGCTCACCGGCGGTGCCTGGCTGCATGTGCGCGACGAAGGCATGGAAGGGCGGCTCCGGCGCATGCTGCGCATGGTATGCACCTCCAGCCCCTCTTTTTTGATCCTGCGCTCGCTGGACGACGCCCGCGCCTGGATGGACGAGCGCGGGCGCGAGGCGCTTCATCAGCTGACGCTTTGGTGCGACGAGGCCCGCGCGCGCCTTGACGGCATGGGCTTTGCCTGCCCCAGCCTGGGCGACCCCACGCGGCTCTATATCCGCACGGACGGTGTGGGGTTGAGCGGCTGGGAGGCGCTTGACCAGCTTCACAAATTGGGTGTGGATATGGAAATGGCCGACGCGCGCGGCGTGGTGGCCATCGGCACGGTATACGACCGTGCGGAGGATTTTGAGCGCCTTGTAAAAGCGTTTTCCCGCCTCAATCCCGGGGTGGGCGGCGTGCGGGATTTCCCCGCCCCGGCCTACGGCGAACGCGCCATGCCGCCCCGCCGGGCGGCGCTGGGCAAGACCCGCTTTGTGCCGCTTGAACAGGCGGCGGGAACCATTGCCGCGCGCGCGGTGGGCGCTTATCCGCCCGGCTGCGCCATTGCCGCCCCCGGCGAACGGTTGACGCGCGCCTGCGTGGATTTCCTGCTTTCCTCCCGCGAACTGGGGGCCACGCTTTTCGGCGCGGAGGGCGGCATGATTGAAGTGGTGTACGAAGGAGAGAACGGCGATGTATGACTATGTGCTCTTTGACCTGGATGGAACGCTGACGCGCTCGGGCGACGGCATCAAAAAGAGCGCCGCCTACGCCATCGCCCGCCTGGGCTATGCGCCCCTGAGCGACGCGCAGCTTGACAAGTTTGTCGGCCCGCCGCTTTTGGAAATGTTTATGACGCTGTGCGGCATGGACGAACCCACCGCGCTCAAGGCCGTGGGGTTCTATCGGGAGCGCTTTGAAAGCGTAGGCTGGCGCGAAAACGCCGTCTACCCCGGCATCGCCCCGCTTCTGCGCGCCCTGCGCGCGGCGGGCAAGTACGTGGCCATCGCCACGGCCAAGCCGGAATACTTCGCCGTGCGCATCGCCGAATACTTCGGCATGGCCCCGTATTTGAACGCCGTGACCGGCGCCTCCATGGCCGACCACCACGCCGACAAAGCCGCGCTCATCGCCCGCGCCTTGCCCGCGGGGGCGGACAAGCGCCGCGCCGTGATGGTGGGCGACCGCAAATTCGACGTGCTGGGCGCAAAGGCGGCGGGCGTGCATTCGCTGGCCGTGGGCTACGGCTATGGAAGCCGGGACGAGCTGGAAGCGTGCGCGCCGGATTTGTTCGCCGCGGACGTATCTTCTCTGTTTTCGCTGCTGGGCGTGGAGCGCCCCAGGGGCTGCTTTATCACCTTCGAGGGCACCGACGGTTGCGGCAAATCCACGCAGATGGCTTTGGCGGCGGACTGGCTCAGCGAGCGCGGCTGGGAACTTGTGCGCACGCGCGAACCCGGCGGCTGCCCCATCTCCGAGCGCATCCGCCAGATCGTGCTCTCCGACGCCAGCGACGCGGACGCGCGCGGCATGACCGACGAATGCGAGGCCCTGCTGTTTGCCGCCAGCCGCGCCCAGCACGTCCACGACGTAATCCTGCCGGCGCTGCGGGCGGGCAAGATTGTGCTTTGCGACCGTTTTTTGGATTCTTCCATCGTCTATCAGGGCTATGGGCGTGAACTTGGAGAGGATTTTATACGTCAAATAAATAAACCGGCACTAAGCGCCCGCCCTGATCTTACGCTTCTATATGAAATCGACGAAAGGGAGGCGCTCGGCCGCGCCACGCGCGACGGCCACGCCGACCGCATCGAGGCCGAGGGCGCGGCCTATCAGCGCCGCGTACAAAGCGCCTACGCCCGTCTGCGCGATCACGAACCGGAAAGGCTGCGCGGCGTAGACGCGACCGGCACGATTGAAGACGTGTTTGCAAGAACACAAAAGGCCCTTTCGGACTTCCTGGATACGAAGGAGTGAACCCCATGGCATACGAAAACAAATGTATGTACTGCTTCGAAGACCTCAACGGTCACGACGTGTGCCCGCACTGCGGGCGCGATTCGCGTGCCGCGGTGCCGCAGATACAGCTCCTGCCCGGCACCATGCTCCACAACGGCCGCTTCCTGGTCGGAAGGGCCATGGGGCAGGATGCCAGCGGCATCGTCTATATGGCCTACGATACCAAGCGCGAGGCGACGCTGCGCATCCGCGAATATCTGCCGCGCGACAGCGCCCGGCGCCTGAACGATGGCTCCGTGGCGCCCGTGGCCGGGGCTGAGGACGCCTTTGAAAAGGGCATGCAGCGCCTGAAGGCCAGTGTTGAGGCCGTGGAAGACCCCAAAAAGCGCCACTTCTATTTTGAGGAAAATGGCACCGCCTATATCGCCCAGCGCAAGTCCGCCTCGCACGCCTCGGCCTCCGGCGCCGGAGCTGGGGAGGAAAGCGAGGGCCGTTCCACGCGCCAGTGGGCGCTGATCATCGGCGGCGCGGCGGTGGCCGTGCTGGTGGTGGCTTTTGTGCTCATTCGTCTGCTTTCCAACGCCTTTGACACCACCACTACCCCCACATCCATGCCCACGCTGGCATCGGATTCGCTGTGGACGCCGGCGGTCACGCCCTCGCCCACGCCCTATGTGCAGACCACCTTCGCCCCCATCACCGATCCGGACCTTTCCTGGATGGATTATATCTCCGGAACGGATGAGAATCAGAACTACCAGAACCAGGCCGGAAACGTGCGCACGCCCACCCCGGCGCCCAACGCCACGCCGCGGCCTACCAGCCAGGTCATCAGCGGCAATTCCTCCAGAGAGGAAATCACCAGCCTGCAATGGCAGCTGATCGCCCTGGGTTGGCTGGACGCCTCGCAGCCCACCGGCGTGTATGACAGCGCCACCCGCCAGGCCGTGCGCGATTTCCAGACCTATATGAACGAAACCTACGCCATCGACCCCAAACTCACCGTGGATGGCATCGCCGGCCCGCAAACGCTGTATTGGCTGGATCAATCCTCCATCGCCGCCAAGCCCACGCAGAGTCCGGCTACGTTGCCGCCGGTGGTCACCGAAGCGCCGGAGGACGATTTCCTCATCGACGAAAACTCCTCCAGCAGCGACATCCGCCGCGTGCAGCAGTTGCTCATCACCCTGGGCCAGCTTCCGGCCGGTTCGGATGATGGCATCTACGGCGCAGCCACGCGCGGCGCAGTATGGGAGTTCCAGTCCTTTGTGAACAGCTATTACGGCCGCCAGGTGTTGGAAGTGACCGGCGAGGTGGATTCCGCCACGCGCGATTACCTGATTGTCTTTGCCGACTGGTGGGAGAGCACGCGTCCCACGGCCACAGCCACCGTCGCGCCCACCACCGCCGCGCCCACGCCCACAGCTACGGCCACGCTTGCGCCCACGGCTACGGCGGAAAGCGGCATCGGCCCGAATTCCTCCACGGAACGCATCCGTTACCTGCAAACCATGCTGCGCGATCTGGGCTTCCTGAATGGCGTGGACGGCGTTTACGGCTCGGCCACCTCCATCGCCGTGCGCGATTTCCAGGTGTGGGCCAACGAACAGCAGGGCTACAACGCCCTGACCGTCAGCGGCAACTGCGACGCGGCCACATTGAGTCTGCTTGAATACTACGTGGACCACCCGGTCACTCCCGCCCCCACCACCCAGGCGCCCACGCAGGCGCCGGCCACGACGCCGCCCGCTACGCAGCCCCCTGCCGGCGATGAGGACGACAACGTGCTCGTGGACGCAAACTCCGACCCCGAGTCCATCCGCTATATGCAGGAGCAGCTGGTCTATCTCGGCTACCTGGACAGCGCCGACGGCGTGTTCGGCTCCGCCACCACGCAGGCGATTATCAACTTCCAGCAGCAGGTGAACGCCGATCTGGGCTATGAGGCGCTCACGCCCAATGGCGTGTTCAACGCCCGCACCCAGAACTATCTGGAAGAATACGTCTATCGCGCCCAGCTCGCCACGCAGACGCCCACAGCCGCGCCCACGCCCACTCCGGGCGCGGTGGGCGAGCCGCAAATCACCTTTGAGGGCGCGTCCGGTGAAAGCGAAGGCATCATCCTTACCCAGGGCGACCTTGGCGTACGCTGGACGGCGGAGGGCGCGGCCGAATACCACATCCTCTTCACCGATGAAAGCGGCGCGACCGTTTATGAGCACACCTACGCTGGCGACAGCACCGGTATGACCATCCCCGCCAACATACTCACCACCAACATGGTGTACGAACTTTCCGTCACCGCCGTGCCCGCGGGTGGCGGCGAGGGTTCCACGGCGTTGGCCTGGGTGATGCTGGTGCGTGCGCAGGCCACGGAAACGCCCATCTCCGCGCCCCAGATCGGCGCGTCGGCCCCGGGCTATGACGATGGCGGCGTGTACGTCTTTGACACCACGGCGGCCTTCTCCTGGTCCGTCGACGGCGAAGTGGGCGGCTATACCGTGACGCTTTACGACGCGCAGGGCGGCGTAATCAACACCGGCTCTGTCTCCGGCAATTCCCTCGATCTGTCCGGCTTCAGCCTCACCCCGGGCATGGATTATACTCTCGAGGTTGTCGCCCATCCCGCTTCCGGCGGCGAGGATACGGCTTCCACCGTCACCTTCCGCATCGCCGAGCCGGAAGTCACCGAAGCGCCTACGCCTACCCCCGCGCCCATCTCCGCGCCCCAGATCACCGTGACGGCCCCGGGCTACGACGATGGCGGCGTGTACGTCTTTGACGGCGATGGCGCTTTCTCCTGGTCAGTCGACGGTGAGGTGGGCGGCTATACCGTGACGCTTTACGACGCGCAGGGCGGCGTGGTCAACAGCGGTCCTGTCTCCGGCAATTCCCTTGACCTGTCCAGCTTCAGCCTAACCCCAGGCATGGACTACACCCTCGAGGTTGTCGCCCATCCCGCTTCCGGCGGCGAGGATACGGCTTCCACCGTCACCTTCCGCATCGCCGAGCCGGAAGT
>DVFZ01000049.1 GCA_018712945.1 Candidatus Pullichristensenella stercorigallinarum
AGGGGCGGACGCGGCGCGCCCGGGCATTTTGCGGAAATTCTCCCCGTCGCCTCAGCCCCTGGAGAGGATGCGGGCGATGGGAATGGCGCGGTGGTCGATAAAGCCCTTGCTGGCCTGGCCATCGTGCGCCAGTGCCCAGTTCGCGCCGTTTTCCAGCTCGGCGTTCGTGGGTGAGAGCGAGTTCATGGCAGTCTTGGTGAAGCTGACGCCGCGCGGGGCGAACAGCTTGCGCTGACGGGTGATGAGCACATCCTTGCCGCCGGCGTCGCGGGGGTCGCGCCACATTTCGTTGGGCGTGCGCGCGCCACAATCGCAGAAGTCAAAGGCGCCGTCGCCGAGGATATAGCTGCAATAGCGCTCCCCGGCTGCCACATGGCCGCCCGCCGCCGCGCCGGAAGGATAGAAATCCGCGCTGGTGACGTCGCCAAGCTTGACCTGCGCGCCGGTGGGCGAGGCGGAATCGGCCACGATTTGCAAAGCGCCCTCGTCGCCTGCCTCGCAGGCATAATAGCCCTGCTCCACGCCCACGCCGTCGTCCACCAGCATCAGCCGGCCGTTCCAGGAGGCCATGCCCAAATCGCGGGTGACGCCGCGCGCGTCGGTGTACTTGAGGTATTCCACGGCGGCGAGGTTTTCCAGGTTCGTGGAAACGGCGCTGTGGCACACCACCACGCGGAAAATGCCCTTGTTGGCCCCGGCGGCGCGCTGGATAGCGCTGTTGAGCGTGGTGGGGCCGACGTAGGGGTCGGCCGCGCCGGTGACGTCGTAGGTATGGCGCTCGACGAACTCGGCGTTGCCCTCGCCGGTCATGGCGAACACGCCCCTGAGGATGGAAAGCAGCGTATCCTGATCCACGCCGTCCCAATACTCGGCCACCTGACAGGCGACGTTGTCCATAAAATCCGCGCCGGTGAGATCGGCGGCAAAGTCCTTTTCCTCCCAGGCCTTCATGCGGCCCACCACCACCATGGACTGGGTATAGGTGCGGGTGGAAACGGCAGTCAAGTCCGTTTCGCCATCGTAATTGAGAGGTTCGCCGTCGATGAGGCCCAGCATGGGCACGGTGACATAGTTGCCGCCGGCGTGGTCGCCCAAAAGCGCGCGCAGGGCGCGGCGCGGGCGCAGCACACCGGCTTCGAGCAGCTTGCTCTGCTTCACGCGCGGCACGCGCTCGAGGTACTTGCCGAATACTTCGGCGTTGAACGTCTTGGAATCGAATTGAGACATACCTTGTCAGCCTCCTTTAGTCCTGCAAGTATTCCCTTGCCTTTTCCGGGTTCTGGCGCGCGAACAGGAACTGCCGCTGCAACGGCATGGCGCGAAACGCCTCCTTGCCGGTGACGCGCTCCAAATCCGGCGCGCCCGGCGGCGGCAGCTTCTCGGCGGATGGGTTTTGATTGGCGAAATAGCCCTTGTCGCGGGTGACGGCGGCAAACACCTCGCGGTCGGATTTGCCGCGGTTGGCCTCGTCCGCCAGCGCCGCCCTGAATTCTTCGGCCACGATGCCGCGCAGCTTTTCATGCACAAAGCCGCGCCCGTCCAGCGCCGCGTCCATGCGCCTGAGCAGTTCCGCCTCCTCGCGGGCCTGCTTTTCGGCCGCGGCGCGCCCGTCCTCCGCCCGTTTGTATTGGTCGATCTGCGCTTGCAGCGCCGCCGCGTCCGCCTTGCCCGCCTCCAGGGCGGCGATGGTTTCCTGCGCCTTTTTCAAGGCTTCGTTGGCGGCCGTCAGGCCGTCCTTTTGCCTGCTGAGCGCCTTGGTGATGTCCGCGCTGTTGGCGTCCAGCAGCGCCTTCACCTGTGCGTCGGTCAGTTCCAGTCCCGCCAGAATCGTTGCGATATCGTTCCTGGTCATATGGTTTCCTCCTTCGGCCTTCAGTTTTTTCTCGCGGTGCCTTTCCGCGCGGCCTTGCTAGTTTCTCGTCATTCCGGACAGACGGAACCTTCGCCGGGCGGCAAAGGTTGCCCCGCAGGCGGTTTTGCCGGTTTTCAATCGTCAAAACCGGCCGCCAAAGGCGGGCCTCCGGCCTTGGGGCTGGTTTTGACAAATTCATTGAGTTTGGCAAAACCACCTTGGCATGCAAAAGCCGCGCCCGTGAAAGGCGCGGCCGGTTGCCGTTATGCTGTTTTGCCTGTCGGTGGCGATGGGTTTGGGCATAGGAAAACCGCCTCGCTTGCAACGGGGCGGTTTATGTCGGTCGTATTTGCTTTGCGCACCTTTGTGAGCTCTTGGCAGGCGCGGCATTCTCCTGCATCTCTCGGGTTTCCCCTGTCAATACCATCGGCGTGTGGTCGCCGCGAAATTTACCACCTCAAGAGCTCCTTTGGTGCATATCCAGTATATCATAAGTTCGGCCGCTTGTAAAGAATTCTTTTGTTGTTTATATTCTGCCTCCATTTTTTGGCATTCGTTTTCATAAACGTCAGGACAGAATTTTTGTATTCCGGGTTGTCGCTGGATGTTTTAAGTCGCAATACAAGTCGGAACTGCTTGTTATCATCAGTAAATTCCTTTAATACCAAAGCCGTATTGGGTCTGTCTTCCAGAATGTAATCAGGCTCCTCGACGATACGCTTTATGTAGTTGCAATACTTCTCAAAATCATTCGGATGCCTGTCTTTTATATGCCGCACTCGCTCCCCCGTAATAACAACTTCATCCGTCGCAATCTCCTTCGTCACGCACGAATAGATCTCCCGGTCAATCCTCGCAATCGTATACACGCCGCCACCGCCGTCTCTCGTAGATGGAGACAGTATAGCACGCCGCCCGCTTCTTTGCAACGCGGTTGCTCAGGCCTTCCCTGCTCAGCCCCCGCCCTTCTCCTTCGCATCAGCGCCGGAAATCGCTTCCCGCTCTTTGTCCATCCTGTCGATTGCCGCCTGCGCTTCCTCCAGCGCCCCGCCGCGCACCCATTGGCGCAGCTCCGCGCCGCTTAAAAGATTGCGGTCGTGCAGCTGGCAAAGCTGCTCAAAGGTTTCCGCGCCGCTTTCAAACAGGCTCATATCCCAGTCCACCTGCACGGCGTATTCGCCCCGCGCCCCGGCGGGGGTGAGGCCGTAGTGCTCGCAGAGCACGTCGGCGGCATAGGCCATGTCGTCAAGCGCCTGCTCCCACATGCGGCGGATGGCGGTGACGAGCGTGAGCGTATCGTGGTTGGCGGCGCGAATCTCCGTGGCGGTGGCGGTGGCCGTTTCCCGCGCGGTGAGGATGCCGCGGCTGGTGCCCACCGCCTTTTCCAGCATGGCAAACAGGTGTTCCAGCCGGTCGTACATGGCCTCGTTGCGGATGGCCGGGGCGTAGACCAGCCACGGCGCCTTGGTTTCATCGTAAGCGCCCTCGATGGGGATGAAGGGGTCGTCGCCATCCTGCACGGTGCGGCGGGCGCGCTCCACGCCGCTTTCGCCGCCCTCAAAGGGCTGCCGCCACATTTCGGCGCTGAGGCCGAGCATGGGGCGGGTGAGGCGGTATTCGCGCGCAATCAGGCGCATGTGCTCGTGGATTTCGTCCATCAACGCCTCGCAGCCATAGGTAATGGGCACGCCGTAGCCGTCCCGCTCGCGGCGGTTGTCCACCGGGCAGCGCAGGAAGGCCAGCGTCAATTTTTCCACGCCGGCAATGGCCACCTCCCCGGGAAGGCCCGCCCACTGGGGCACGACGCCCATCTCCACCGCGCGCCCACCGGCGTCGGTGACGCGGCTGCGCACGCGCTGCACGCCGTTTTCCAGCGCATAATCCGTCCAGCGGTAATAGACGCGCCGGTCCACCTCGGCGCGGCCGGCGAGCACCGCCGCGGAAGTGACGCGGCCGCCATCCATGCCGGTGATGAAAAAGCGGTCCTGCGCCACGGCCTCAAAGCGCACCTGCCCGCCGCAGAGGTATGGCAAAAGCACGCGCCCGCCGGAGCCCAGCGCCTGCGCGGTGAGCTTATGCGCCCTTTGGAACACGTCCTCCAGCGCCCCGGCCACGGCCCGCGCCCGCGCCCCGCCGCCGGATGCGTTCAGCGATGCGTCCGCCACGGCGAGGTTGGCCAGGCGGTTGGCGAAGATATAGGTAAAGTTCACCGCGTCCACGCGCCGGTAGTCCGCCTCGGCGCGCGCGGCCAGCGCCACCGCGCCCACCTCCTGCGCCGGACGGCCGAACAGCCGCCGCGCCCAATCGAGAAACTCGTTAAACATGTTCTCCCTCCCTTCCCGGCAGGCGGCAAAGCCTGCGCATCTCCCGCCGGTAGTGCATCAGGCCGTAGCGCAGCGCGTCCACGGCGTGGTCGTCCTGTTTGAGCGGCCTGTCCTCGCCGCGTTCGCGGGCGCGCTCGTCCCAGGCGTAGCCCTCCAGTTCGGCGATGAGCCGTTCGCAACGGGGGTGGATCATCAGCCGCCCGGCGTCCAGCGCCGAGGAGACGAGCTGCACGCCCTCCAGCACGGCGTTGTTGGCCCTTTTCAGGCGCAAGGCCGGGCAATCCTCGCGCACCTGCAAAATGAACCCCTCCGCCGAGGGGTCGATGACCACGCATTCGCCGCCGCGCGCAAAGCGAATCAGGTCGCGCGCGTACTGCCGGGGCGAGCGCGCGCCCGTTTCCCCGGCCAGGTGGTAATACTCCTCCAGCGCCCACACGCGCTCGTCCTCGCCCAGCCCCAGGCGCACAAAGGCGGTGGGGTTGGTGTGGCCGTAGTCCACGCCCACCCAGGTGAAGCGCATTTGCGGCGCGGCGGCGGAGACGTGGCGGCTGCGGTCGAACATCGGGTACACCGCGCCCTCGGCCGCCACCCATTCCCCGAGGATGTAGCGCCGGTAAAACACGCCGCTGTATTCGCGCTTGAGCGCCGCGCGCACGCCTTCGGGCAGGAAGGGGTTGTCGTCGATGCCATACTGCTGGGCGAACACGTCCGCGTCCGAATCAATGAACTTCTTGAACCAATGCCCCGGCCCGGCGGGGTTGCAGGTGCCGTCGAAGCAGGAATACTCCTTGTCCAGACGGCTCTTGAGCATTTCAAACACCCCGGGGTTCCAGGAAACCACCTCGTCGCCATAGCAATACTTGATGGAGGCCCCGCGCAGGCGGTCGATATGCTTTTTGTTGTCCGCGCCCAGGCAGCAGACATGTTCGCCAAAGAGCGTGGCCATGCCGTCGGCGCGAAGGGGCGACACCAGCGCCGGGCCGTAGATCTCCCGCATGGGCGAGAGCACGTTGCGCTCCAGCGTGCCGCGCGTGTTGCCCAAAAGCGCCACCAGCCCCGGCCTGCCCGCGCGCTGGCGGATGCGGCGGGGGATGATGAAATAGTCCAGATACGTCTTGCCCGAGCGCGTCGCCCCATGCTTGATATTCCAGCGGCAGTTGGCGGCGCGCCAGTATTCCCTTTGTTTGGCGCTCAACTCCATAGCGCTCCTCCTCTCCAGAACCGCCCGGCAGGGCGAGACCGCCCACAGGCGCTTTCATGCGCGGAACGGACGCGGGCCCGGCGCGTTCCGCCCTCGCGCCAGAAAGCGCGGCTCCCGCCTGCGGGCACGGCCTTGCGCGCGCCGCCCGGATTCGCGCCCCGGGCGGAAAGGGCTGCGCCGCTCAGGGCGCGTCCCCGCCGGGGCGTTCGTCCTCCGCGCCCAGGGCCGCCAGCATTGCGTCCAGGCGGCTGAGCGCCTCGCCGTCTCCGGCGCGGCCGCCCCACTGTTCCGGCTTGCGGCAGGACAGCCACAGCTTTTGCGCCATCACGTTCGGCGGCTCGTACTTGTGCGTCTCGCGCTGCTTGACGTTTTCGCCGTTTATTTCTTCCGCCACTTCGCTATAGGCGTAACCCAGCGCGCGCTTGAGCAGCGCCGCCTCCACCTGCGCGTCCACCACCTCGCGCGTGCCGCGCAGGGCCTCCTCCACGGCGGGACAGCGCCGCGCCCAGCCGCGCAGCGCCGCTTCGCGCACGCTGCAGCGCCGGGCGATTTCCGCGGGCCCACAGCCCTCGCGGCTCCAGGCGGCTAACAGCGCCAGGCCCTCGGGCGTGGTCCATCGGGCAAATTTGCCCATGCCTTTTCCCCCTTTCCCGCAAAGAAAAAACGCCGCCGGACGGCGCGCCGTCCCGCGGTGTTTCCCTCTGTGCGGATGTATGTTCTTTTGACGCTACAATTATAGCACAGATTCCGGTGTCTTTGGGTGACAAAGCGCCCCGTTTTTTGCACTTTTTTCCTCCCTGCGCCATTTTGGGACATGCAAAAAAGGCGGCGGGAATGAAAAGCGCGCATACAAACCAGGGCGGAAGGCCCGTCCGGCATCCCCCGGCCAACCGCCGCGCCCCCTTCCGCCGGGCCCGGCCAACGCATGCCGCCTGCGGATGCTTTCCCCAAAAAGCGAGAATCGCTTCCCGAATTGCGTCGGGAAGTGATTCTCACAGCCGCGTTCCGGCCCGGCAGGGGAACATCTGTTCCGCATCAGGGGGGGTGTAGTATTGCGCCTTTTTCCGCAAGCCGCGCCCACAAATAAAATGCAAGCGTCCATTGGACCCGCTGAAGGGATCGCGGCCTCGCCTCCCCCGCCATGTTCCGCCCACCCCGCGCCCTTTGGCAAATCCCTATGCCGGGCGGCTTTCCCCCGCCCCGCCTTCCGCGTTGGCACGCTCAAACGCCTCCAGCGCCTTGCCGTGCAGCCGGAAGGCCTGCCGCCGCTCGTAGCCCAGCGCCTGGGCAATCTTCTCCCAGCCCCATTCGTTCATATAGCGCCAGCGCAACAGGTCGCGCAGGCGGCCGTCTTCAATGCGGTCAATCGCCGTCTCAATTTTCAGCGTCAGGGCCGCGTATTCGTCAATGCGCCGATCCATTTCCCGCTCCAGGTCGACGATTCGCAGCGCGTATTCCTCCACAGACGACACCTGCCGCTGCCCGCCCCCGGGCACATTGCGCAAACGCGCGGCGCTGCCCTGCGCCAGTTCCCGATAGCGCCGTTGCCGCTCCCGCATGGCCTCAATGCGCGCGTCCTTGCGCGACAGTTGGCGCAGATAATCCTTGGTGGTCATTGCCGTTTCCCTCCCATCTTTTTCGTCTCTTTTCGTGACATACCCGTGAAAAAAATATCCTCCACGCGCACGCCATAATACTCCGCCAGGGCGATCTTCACATCATCGCGGGCGATGCGCCGCCCCGTTTCGTACATGCACAGGGCGGAAAAACTGATCCCCACCGCCGTGGCGACTTCCTCGCGCCGCCGCGCCCCGCGCAGCGCCACCAGCCGCTTGCCGATTTTCTGAGCATCCATATATTTCCCCTCGCTTTCCGTCACGTTTTGTGTCATACACAGCATACCGCCTTTTCCAGAATTTGTCAACACTTTTCGTGACATTTTGCTTGATTTTTTTCACGTTCCGTGATATGCTGTAAAAAAGGAGGTGGCGCCATGAACCGGTTGGGCGACCGCATACGCATCCTGCGCTGCGGCAGAGATCTGACCCAGCAGGCGCTGGCGGACGAACTGGGCGTATCGCGTTCCGCCGTTGCGATGTGGGAAAAGGGCGAGCGCGAACCGAACCTGGAAACGCTGGAGGCGCTCGCGGAAATCTTCGGCGTGCCGCTGTCGGTGCTGGTAGAGCGCGCCAGCCCGGAACTGCCCGCCAATGTGATTCCGGTAACGCGGCGGCGCATACCGCTGTTGGGGGCGATCGCCGCTGGCGAGCCAATTTTCGCCGAGCAGAGCTATGAAACATACGTGGATGTGGGCGGCAGCGTGCATGCCGATTTCGCCCTGAAAGTGCAGGGCGACAGCATGGAGCCGCTCTACAAAAGCGGCGATATCGTATTTATCCGCAAACAGGACGACGTGCGCGATGGGCAGGTGGCGGCGGTGGTCATCGACGATGGCGCCACGCTCAAGCGCGTATACCACCTGCCCATCGGCGTGCAGCTCATGCCCATCAATCCCGCCTACGAGCCGATGCTCTTCACCGCCGAAAACAGCGATGTCATCCGCATTCTCGGCCTGGCGGTGGGCTATTTCCGCCGCACGGTATGAGGAAAGGCCGCGGCCTTCCATATGGCCGCCCCGGCCCAGGCCCGGCGCCCTTCCATTGAACGCGCCAGGGCATGCCAAAGGCCCCGCAGTGAACGCCACATGCGGGGCCTTGCCAGCGGCCTTTTTTCAGAAAAGCGCAGCCGCGCGCCCTTTAGAGCAGGCTACAGCCGGCAAAAATCTCTTTCTTGTTGGCAAGCGTCTCCTCCTGCGTGATCGGGCGGATCACGCGGCAGGGGTTGCCGGCGGCAAACGAGTGCGCGGGGATATCGTGCACCACAACGCTGCCCGCGCCGATGACGCAGCCGTCCCCAATCGTCACGCCGGAGCACACCACTGTATTTGCACAAATCCAGCAGTCGTTCCCGATGCGAACCGGCAAGGCATAGCACAGCTGACGGACGTCCCCGTTTGGCTTGCGCATCGCCCTGCGTTCCTGCGGCAACATGGGGTGCACGGGCGTCACGATCGTCACATTGGGGCCAAAGTCGCAGTTGTTGCCAATGGTGACGGCCGCGTCGTCCTGAACGGTAAAGTTGAACGAGGCAAAAAACGAATCCCCGATTTGCGTATGGATACCGTAGTGGAAATACACCGGCCCCTGGAGCAGGCAGTTTTTCCCGATTTTGCCCAGCAGTTTTTCCAGGCACTCCTGCCGCGCCTCATCCGAATCCGCAAGGCTGTTATATACGCGGTTGAGATTGTGCGCGCGCTCCTTAAGGCGCACAAGTTCGGCATCCGCCGGATCAAACAGCCATCCGTTTTGTATGCGTTCCTCTTCGCGCATTCCTGTTCCCTCCAAATTCTCAGTCTTCACCGTAAGCCAGGTTTGTTGCCGTCCGGCTCTGACGGCACACGTGGGCGGCCCGCCAGGCAAAGACCCGCGCCTTGGGGGGGGGGCGCGCTTATGCGTTTTGCGCGAGCGCCACAGCGTTTTCTTCCGTTCCCTGGTATTGCTGATTCGTTGTGCTTCCGCGTACGATGAGCTCCGTCTCCAAAATGACGCGCTGCGGTTCCGCGGAGGGGTTGTTGATCTGATCCGCCAGCAGGTTGCAGGCCACATAGCCCAGCTGGAACTTGGGCTGGCTGATCGTGGTAATCGCCGGATCGCTGATTGTGGCCATATCAATGTTGTCAAAGCCCACAACCATCAAATCCCCGGGCACGTTCAGGCCGATCGCCTTGGCCGTTTTGATCGCCACGGCGGCGAAAACATCTGAGGCGGCAAAAATCGCGTCGGGAGGGTTTTCCCTGGAAAGCATCTGCATGATAACCGCGCTGGAAATCGACAAATCCACGCTGGAGAGTTGGAGCATCCAATCGTCGTTGCGTTGCAGGCCGTTTTCCCTGAGGAAATTGAGATAGCTTTCCTGCCGGTGGCGGGCGTACTTATAGCGCATGGGCCCGTTGATAAAGCCAAACTTGCTGCAACCGCAGGACTTGAGATACTCCAGCGCTGTGCGCGTAGCAAGGCGGTCGTCCACCGAAACATAGGAAACATTGGAATCTTCGCAGTATTCGCAGCACTGCACCACCCTGGTCGCCGCGCATAGCCGCTCCAATTCCTCCCTGGAGAGCGGTTCAAGCGTAATCACGCCCGCCACCCGGTTGCTCCGGGCAATATCAATCAGCACATTCAGGCGCTGGCCGTTGAGCATTTGGCTGTAAATCATCAGTTCATAGCCAAAATGATTCGCAGCCGCCTGGATTCCACTCGCAATCATGTCATAAAAGGGGTTGCTGATGGAAGGCACGCACATGATCACAATCTTCCTGCTCTCCCGCTCTTTGGGGTTTTCCCGCGCGGGCAAAGCGCCCTTGAGCCTGTCTTCACATCCCAGCGCGTCCATCGCTTTGATGACTTTTTTATACGTCTCTTCATTGACAGCGCAAGTCTTGTTGATCACGCGGGAAACCGTCGCGCTTGAAACGCCCGCCATGCGTGCAATGTCGATATTGCGCGGTTTTTTCATCCGTCTTCCCCCTCAAGTCCCTATGCCACAGGACTGCCACGCATTGGAAAAAATTGGTTGGGGCCAATGCTAAGAGTAAAGAAGTACCCCCCTATGTAAAAAATGACAAAAGGAACGGGGGAGGTAGTTCTAACAAATAGGATACCACAGAATAAGCCGCTTCGTCAATCCCTCCCATGGCATACTGACGGGCTCTTTTCAAAATATAGTGGCATCACATTGGCGTCCTGCATTATTCCGGCACAGAGTTCCTCCCCTCTTCCCGTCTTCTTCCAAAGGCGCTGCCGGCAAAACCGCATGCCCTTTGCCGGGCGGCAAGCCTGCCGTGCAAACGTTCCCCGGGGCGGCCGGCCGCCGCAAAGGCCGGCCGGCGCGCTCCGGTTTCACAGCGCTTCCCGGTCAGACCGCGTAGTCTTTCAGATGGTTGAGCTTGCTGTTGTGCGCCTTTTGCGTCCAGCTCAACTCGTCCGGGCCCAAATCCGCCGGCACGCATTGACGGAGGAATTCCGCCGCCTTGTGTACGCCGTCGGACGCCGTGAGCGTATCGCATTCCATCTCAATGCTGGTGACGTAGTCATAGCCCACCGCGCGCAGTTCGGCATAAACGTTGCGCCAGAAATCCAGGCCATGGCTGTAACCCACGGTGCGGAAATTCCAGCTGCGCTTTTCCGGCTCGTCGAAATAAGCCGTATTGATCAGGCCGTTTTCGTGCACCTTCTGCTCGTCGATGCGGATATCCTTGGCGTGCATGTGATAAATCATGCCCTTCAGCTCGCGGATCACCAGGATCGGGTCCATGCGCTGCCACAGCAGGTGGCTGAAGTCCAGGTTGACGCCGATTTCCGGCCCCACCGCGTCGCGCAGGCGCTTGACCGTCTTCGGGTTGTAGCAGCACTGGCCGGGGTGCATCTCCAGGGCGATCCGCTCAAGGTGATGCTCGCGGGCAAACTGCACAAACTCCGTCCAGAAGGGCAGCACGCGCTCGTTCCACTGCCACTCATACATCTTTGCATAGTCAAGCGGCCAGCTGGTGGTCACCCAGTTCATCATGTGCGCGCCTTCCCAGTCGCCCGGGCAGCCGGAAAAAGTGATGATTGTCGAAAGCCCCAGCTTTTCAGCCAGCAGCACGGCGTTGCGCATTCTGCTTACGCTCAGCTCGCGGATTTTTTCATTGGGAGACAGCGGGTTTCCATGGCAGGAAAGCGCCGATATTTTCAGATCATATTTTTCAAACAGCGCCTTGAACGCCTCCAGCTTGCGCTCGTCCGCCAAAAGCGCCTCGGGATCGCAATGCGCCGTGCCGCTCTCCTCGCCGCAACCCAGCTCGACCATTTCAATGCCGGCGGCCTTTATTTTCTCCAGCGCGGTTTCGATGGGAAATTCGCGGAAAGCGTTTGTGTAGATGCCAATTTTCATGTCTGTTCCCCTCCTATTCCGGCAGAAAAGTCCTCTGATACTGCTCAATGGGATCCCGCCACCAGCGGCGCGTCGCCTGCTCGCGGACGAGGATTTCCTTCAGGAACGCCACGCTCTTTCGGATGCCCTCATCCTGGCTCATCGTGTCGTCTTCATGCTCGATGCTCACAGTGCCATTATAGCCCGCTTGCGACAGGGCGACGATGATCTTGCGCCAGTAGCTCTGGCTGGTGCCGTTTCCGGGAATGCGGAACGAGAAGGGCGGATACTGCTCGCCAAGTTTCCCCATGGGGTTGAAAAAGCCGTTTTTGCCCATCTCGACCGGGTCGACATAGGTATCCTTGGCGTGGAAATGGTAAATGCACCCGCTCAGTTTGCGGATGGCCGTGGGGATGTCGATCCCCTGCCAAATCAGGTGGCTGGGGTCAAAGTTTGCGCCGATCTCCGGCCCTACCGCTTCGCGCAGGCGCAGCAAAGTGGCCGGGTTGTATACGCAAAAGCCTGGATGCATCTCAATGGCGATATGTTTCACATTGTGCTCGCGCGCAAAGGCGGCGAAGTCTTTCCAGTAAGGGATCAGCCGCTGCTCCCACTGCCAGATCAGCGTGGGGACCGGGTCAAAGGGCCACACGGTGGTGCACCAGTGCGGATACTTGGAGTTTTCTTCACTGCCGGGGCAGCCGGAGAAGCACACAATCGTATCCACGCCCATTTTTTCCGCCATCAGCACCGCGTTTCTCATGATGCGGTCGTAGCGGTCGGCAATTTCCTTTACAGGGTGAACGGGATTCCCATGGCAGGAAAACGCGCTGATCCCCAACTCATATTTGGCAAACAATGCCTTAAACTGCTCGAAAGCGGCCTGGTCGTTGAGCAATACTTCCGGGTCGCAGTGCTGCGTTCCCGGCGTACCTCCGCAGCCGATCTCCACCATCTCAATTCCCAGGCTCTTGAAATAGCGCAGCGCCTCCTCCAAAGAGAGGTTGCATACAACATTTGTCAAAATGCCCAGCTTCATCAGCTTGACCTCCTAAATCGTTGTCACAGAAAGCCCATTTGACATTGATAGCCGAGCAATAGGATACTCGGCTATCATTACTATGGTCGTTTTTTCTTCCTGGGGGATTACAGCATCTCCGCCATCTCGTCCACGTTCTCAGCCGTGACTTCCAGCCAGGCCTGGCCGTAGATGTTCTTGCCATCGACGGTGACGTTGTTGTAGCCCTCAACGCCCAGATCCATACCGGACTCGATCGGCTCGCCGTTGATCACGCGCAGGCCAACCTGGAAGGCGGCATACTGGGCATAGCCCGGATACCAGAAGGCGCCGAAGGGGATGGTGCCGCTGAGGTAGTAGTCGCGGTGGCCAGAGGCGGAACCGACGGCCAGCACCTTGCAGGTCTCGTTCAGGCCCAGCTCTTCCACAGCGCGGCAGATGCCCGGCACGCCGGAGGAGTTGCTGCCCAGGATGACGTCGATTTCAGGATGCGCCTGCAACAGCTGCTTGGTGGCGGTGTAGTTCAGGTCGGCATTGGTGCCGCCCTCGAGCGGGACAACTTCTTCGCCGTCCATGTCGTTGACGCACACGGTGTTCGGATAGTTCTCCGCCAGGTAGTTGTAGAACGCGCGGCACCACTCCATGTGGGCGGGGGTGGACAGCGTGCTGGTGATGACGCAGTAGGTGAAGTCCTCACCATACAGCTCGACGGCCTTCTTGGCGAACATCTCGCCGAACTCCTGGTTGTTGAAGGCGTCAACGTTGTAGTCGATGTTGGTCAGGGTAGAACCTTCGTGGCTGACCACGACGGTGCCCTGCTCACGGGCGCCGGCCAGAACGGCGTCGCAGGCATCCGCGGCGATCGGGACAACCGTCAGGATGTCAGGCTGAAGCGCGATGGCGTCGTCCAGGCTCTGCAGCTGGGCAGCGGAGTCCATCTCGGTGGGCCCAATGTAGTGCATTTCCGCGCCGTGCTCTTCGGCCCAGCGGGTGCCTTCCCAATCCATCGAGTCGAACCAGTTGCTACCAATGGCCTTGACGACCGTGGCCACAACCAGCTGGTCGCTCTCCGCCACGCCAACAGACGCGACGCAGAACATCAGGCAGAGTACCAGGGCAATAAACTTCTTCATTTCCAGGTTACCTCCTTTTTTTATCATAAACAGCTTTCGCCGTTTATTTCCGTACCTCGGCAGAGCGCAAATCCCTGTGCCCTCCAATGTGGAAAAGCCGCTTCAGATAGCCCTTCATTTCGGGCGTGGCGAATACCAGCAATCCAACCAGCATCAGGCCCCACACAGTGTCTCTTGTATAGGTGCTCGTGCCGCCCAGCGTCAGGCCGCTGGAAATGACCTGAATGCAGAACAGCGAGATGAAAATGTTGAGGATCTTGCCGCCGCCGGCCACGATCCACGCGCCGCCCATCAACACCACAAGCATGGCGTTGTTGGTAAGGCTTGTGCCATAGTCCGGGCGCAGGGCGCTCATGCGGGAGTAGCTGACCAGGCCGGCAATGGCCGAAAACAGGCCCGAGAGCATATAGCTCTTCATCAGCGTTTTGAAATTGGAAATTCCGCTGTACATGCTGGCGGTGGAGTTGGCGCCGAGCAGGCGGCACTGCGCGCCAAAGCATGTTTTTTCAAAGATGAACTCGCATATCGCATAGCAGACAATCGTCAGCACCAGCAGATAGGGGACGACGCCAAACATGTTCTGCGTGCCCAGCGCCGAGATCATCTCCGGCGCGCCGACGATGGAGTTGCCCTTCGTCAACACAAGCGCCATGCCTTGGAAAAGCTGGCTGGTCGCGCTGGTGACCAGAACCGCCGTCAGGCCCAGGCCGGCCACGAAATAGCCGTTGAGCAGGCCGCTGAGCACGCCCGTTCCCAAAGAAACGATCAGGCCGACGATCAGGCGCATCGTGGGGTCGACAATGATATCGCCCAGGTAGATGCCCTGCATGATACAGCCGCCGCAGATCGCGGAGAAATTCGCCACCGCCACAATGGACAGGTTCAGGCCGCCGGAAACAACGACCGTGAACATCGCCAGGGCGTAGATGCCAATCTCGGAAAGCTGGCGGCCCATCGACTGCAGGTTGGCCATGGCGTAGAACTTCGACGGGTTGAGCAGGCCGACCAGAAGAATCAGGGCGATCAGCAGGATAATGAGCACAAACGTGCGGGAACCTTTCAGCGCTTTAAGCCTTTTCATATTCTATCTCTCCTCCCCACTACGCTTTTTGCATGCGCCGCTCAGCAAGCGTGGAGAACAACACGCCTCCCAAGATCAGCAGACCCACGACGAAGGTGATGTAGTAGGCGGGAACGCCCAGAAGGATCAGGTTGCTCTTGATGACGGTGATGATGGCCACGCCGACGAGTATGCCGCTGACGGAGCCCTTGCCGTCCTTCATGTTACAGCCGCCAAAGATCGCCGCCGTGATTACGTCTGTTCCGCGCGAGGTAATTGTGCCCGTCTCAAACGAACCGGTGTTGCAATAGAAGTAGGTCGCCGCGATGCCGCAGCACGCGCCAAAGACCGCATAGGCAACCAGCGTGAGCTTCATGGGATTGTAGCCGACGCGCTCCACCGCAACCTTGTCGCCGCCCAGGGCGTAAATGCCGCGGCCGAGCTGCGTCTTGTTCAGGAAGATCGACAGTATGATGGCCACGATGATCACCAGCAGGATGCCGATGTTGAGTTTCGCCGTCAAGCCGGTGTCGGTCTTGATCGTCAGCAGCGAGGCCGTGCGCATCTGCAGCAGGTTCTGCGGCATTTCGGCGGTCTTGATTGTCGGCTGGTCAATAAAGATGAACGCGATGCTGCTGTAGATCAGATCCATACCGATGGAAACGACAAAGCCGGAAAGGTTGAACTTCTTGGACAGGTAACCGCTGAGCATGCCCAGCAGCGCGCCAAAGATGCCCGATACGATGAACGCCGTCACAAAGTCTCCGGCATATCCCAGCATTTGGAACAGGCGCAGCATCATGTAGCCGGACATCATGCCGATGCTTGTAGAGGAAAGGTCAAGGTTGCCCGTAACCATGATGACCATCATGCCAAGCGCCACGATTCCGGTAAACACCGCGTCATTGAGCATTGAGAACAGGTTGATCGCGGTAAATACCTTCGGCTGGATCAGCGCGAAGACAACCAGTATAACAACAAACAAAAGAAATTTGATATGGACCTCTTTCAGCCGAAATCTCTTTCCCATTGTGCACGCCTCCTTACGCCTTGGCCAACATGCTCTGGAGCTTGTTTTCGTCAAGTTGCGTGGTCATATATTCTCCGGTAAAGCTGCCCTTGTTCATAACCAGAATGCGGTTGCAGACGCTGAGGATCTCGGGCAGGTCGTCGGAGATGACGATCATGCCAATCCCTTCGTTGGCCAGGCGCTTGATCGTCTCGTGGATGTTCTGCTTGGAGCCGACATCTACGCCAACCGTGGGGCAGTTGAGCATCAAAACTTTGGGATGGATGGCCAGCCACTTGGCCAGCACAACCCTTTGCTGGTTGCCGCCGGAGAGGCTGCTCACCGGGTCGGAAAGCTTGCCCAGCTTGATTCCCAGGTCCTCAACCCGATGGACGACCTCCGCGTGCATTCCGGATTTATCAATCACGCCAAAGAGGCGCTGGCTGAACTTGCGCAGAATGCCCGCCGAAATATTGCGCTCAATTTCCACATTCAGGAACAACCCCTGCGTCAGGCGGTCCTCCGGCAGATAGCCGATTCCGGCGTTGACGGCGCTGTAGCCGCCGTTGATGTGAATCTCCTTGCCAAAGAGGGTGATCTTGCCGCTGTCCATTTTGCGCAGTCCGAAGATTGATTCCGCCAGCTCCGTGCGGCCGCTGCCCAACAGGCCGGTTATTCCCAACACTTCGCCCCTGCGGAGTTCGAACGAAATGTCTTTATAGTGGGGTTCGAGGCTCATATTCTCCACGCGCAGGATGACGTCGCCGATCTGCTTGGGCTGGAAGGGGGTAAAGACGACCTCGCGGCCCGTCATATAGTAAGAAATCTTTTCCTTGTCAAACTCTTCCTTGGGGCCGTCGATGACGTTTTTGCCATCGCGCATGATGCTCAGCGTTTCGGCGATGGTGAGCACTTCGTCGAGTTTGTGGCTGACGAAAATCAACGCTATGCCCTTTTTCTTCAGCCCCGCGATGATCTTGTAAAGCGCCTGCACCTCTTTGGACGTCAACGCGCTGGTCGGCTCGTCCATGATGATCAGTTCCGCGTCCAGCAGCAGCGCGCGGCAGATTGCCACCACCTGCTTTTCGCCCACCGACAGTGTGCGCACTTCGCTGTTCAGGTTCAGCGGAACGCCGATTTCCTCGACAATCTTCGCGGCCATTTCGCGGTTGCGCTTGGCGTTCACGGCCTTGTTTTTGTGGAACAAGTTGTAAGACATGGTGATATTTTCCGCAACTGTAAGGTTGGGGAACAGCGAGAAATCCTGATAGATAACCTGCACGCCCGCGGCGATCGACTCCGTCGGCGTCAACGCTTTGTGGGATTTCCCCTTGATGATAATTTCACCTTCGTCCGGCGTATAGACGCCGGAAATGATCTTGATCAGCGTAGACTTTCCGCAGCCGTTCTCACCCGCGAGGCACTTGATTTCGCCAGGACGCAGCTTCAAATTCACATGGTCCAACGCCTGCACGGCCTGAAAGGCCTTGCTGACGTTTTTTATTTCCAGAAAGTACTCACTCACATCGTTCCCTCCCGTTGCACGCTTTTTCACAGGGCTTGCGTCAGTTCTTGATCACTATAACACAAACCCGAAAATATTTCAATGGATTTTCACGCCCACCTTGGCCGTTTTTATAATTTTAGGAATATATTCTTGTTTTATGCCGCTTTTTATATGCAATTTGCCTCTTAAAATTAAACACACGCACCTCAACCCGTTGATATAATAACCATTTTTGTAAAATTTCAGTATATTTCAGGCGTTTCCATGTACTTTTTGCTTACATCTGTCTTTCTATCGCGGACATTCATGGCGCATTGTCTGCCACTGGCAAATATTTTCACAAATGCGTACAAAAAAACACAAATTGCCCTTTCAGGCAAGTTCTACCGCACATTAATAATTAAACCGCAAACAATTCCAACATTTTCCTTAACGCAAATTGTTTTTATGTGCACAATTTGTTGCTAAAATTGCCTATTTCTCCTAATTTACATCATTTAACGCAATATTCGCTTGAGTTTTTGAACTCGCGCGTGTATTATATTCCATGTTGTTGTGTATACTTTTGGCTGTGAAGATTGGATAATACGCTGTATTTACAAAAAACTGCTCTTCCCCAAGCTGTGAGGTGCCCCATTTTCTTATGAAAATATTTCATGAGATATTTCATATATACTGCGTGTCATCCCGTCGTTTCGACCTGCTCGCGGCGTATTACCGCTTGCAAATATAATGAATGGAGGAACCCCATGAAAATCGGTTGCTTGATCAATGTGTTTTGTGAAACGCCGTTTGCCGATGTACTGTCATTTTGCAAAACCATCGGCCTTGAAATGGTGGAAATCGGCTGCGGAGCGATTCCGGGGTTGCATCACTGCGACGCGGAGGCTCTTCTCAAAGACGATGAAGCCTTCAAAACGTTCAAGTCCACGGTGGAGCGGTCCGGCCTGGGGATCAGCGCTTTTGCCTGCCATGCAAATCCCGTTCATCCTGTAAAAGAGATCGCCGAGCGCTTTGACCGCATCATGCGCAGCGGCGTGTTGCTTGCCGAAAAGATGGGCGTGGATACCCTCGTGACCTTCTCCGGCGCGCCGGCCGACTGCCCGGAAAGCACGCGCCCGAATTGGGTGACGCATGTCTTCCCCTACGACGGCATCGCCACGCTGGATTATCAGTGGAACAAGTGCCTGATCCCCTACTGGCGTGATTTTTCCAAGTTTGCCAAGCAGCACGGCGTGCGCATTGCCATTGAAATGCATCCCGGCTGGGCAGTTTCCGACCCCGAGTCCCTGATTTGCCTGCGCGAAAACTGCGGCGATAACATCGGCGCCAACTTCGACCCCAGCCACCTGATCTGGCACGGCGTCGATTGCCCCACGGCCATCCGCAAATTGAAGGGCATGATCTATCACTTCCACGCCAAGGATACCCTCGTGGATGAAGAAGAGATGGGCAAAAACGGCTTCTTTACGCATTCCGGCCCGATCTGCGAAGGCCCGCGGCCGTTCCAGTTCAAGATTCCCACCTACGGAACCGGCGATCTCTATTGGAAAAAGATGCTCACCGCCCTGCGCGAATCCGGCTATGACGGCACGCTCTCGATTGAACATGAGGATACGGAATTCGGTCAGTTCGACGGCGTAATTCGCGCCTATGAGATTCTGCATTCCATGATCTACCGCGAGCCGGCGGCGCACTGCGCCTGGAAGGCCTCGATCAAGGATTATCAGAGCACCTTCCTCCCCGAATATTTGGCAGCTCAAAAGGAGGCAAAGCACGTATGAAGACCGGATTGTTTTCCAGCGCCCGACGCGATCTCTCGCTTGAAGGTTTCCTTGACTATGCCGGCGAATTGGGAGTGCAAATGGTCGAGCTCGGCTGCGGCGAAGAGGCCGGAACCAACATGTGCAATCCCCGTCAACTGCTGACCGACGATGCGGCGTATTCGTCCTTCCAGGAAGCGCTCAAGCGCAATAACCTGGAAGTCTCGGCGCTTTCCTGCCACGGCAACCCCATTTCCCCGAACAAGGAACAGGCCGTCAAGTCCGACAAGCTGATGCGCGACGCGGTGCTGTTGGCCGAAAAAATGGGCCTTAAGACCATCGTCTGCTTCTCCGGCTGCCCCGGCGGCGACGAACACTCCAAGTATATCAACTGGGTCACTGTGAGCTGGCCGATGGACTATCCCCTGGTTTACAAGTGGCAGTGGGAAGAAGTGCTCGTTCCTTATTGGAAGGACTTCACCGCTTTCGCCGCCGAGCATGGCATAGAGCACATCGCCCTGGAGCTTCACCCGGGCCAGATGTGCTACAATCCCGAAACGGTCAAGCGGCTGCGCGCCGACGTCGGCAGCGATTTGATCGGCGTCAACCTGGACTTCAGCCACCTGCTGTGGCAGCGCATGGACCCGATCTTGGTGATCCGTGAGCTCAAGGGCATGATCTACCACATGCACGCCAAGGACATTGGCTTCGACAAGCAGCGCGTCAAGGAGACGGGCCTGATTTGCCGGACTTATTACAACCGGCCCACCGAGCGTTCGTGGAACTTCCGCATCATCGGCTACGGACATGACCTGGGTTGGTGGCGCGATGTGTTTGCCGAGCTGCGCAGGGTGGGCTACGAATACGTCGCCAGCATCGAATTTGAGTGCGAGCTTACAAGCGCCGATTATGGCTGCAGGATGGCGCTCAAGAACCTCAAAGACTGCATTCTCTCCGACGATGTGGATTCCCCTCTGGCCTGGCGCAACCACGTCGATCGCATGCAGAAAATGCGCGATGAAATTTATAATATCGGGAAATAATAAAACGCCCCATGGAGGGGCGGCCCATTGCACGGCATCGGAATGGAGATGATTTGTATGAGCAGAAAGCTGCGTTATGGAATGATAGGCGGAGGGCCGGGTTCGTTCATCGGAGACGCGCACCGCCGGTCGATCAATCTGGATGGCCAGGCGGAACTGGTGGCGGGCTGTTTTTCCCGTTCCTACGAAAAGACGCTTGAAACGGGGCGCGCCCTGGGCATCGCGGACGAGCGTCTCTACCATGACTTTGAAGAGATGGCGCGCGCGGAATCTGCGCGCGAGGATAAGATCGACTTTGTCGTGATCGTAACGCCCAATCACTCGCACTACGCGGCAAGCAAGGCCTTCCTGGAAGCGGGAATCCATGTGAGCTGCGACAAGCCCCTGTGCCTCAACAGCGAGCAGGCCAACGAGCTGGAGTCGCTGGCGAAGGAAAAGGGCCTGCTGTTCCTGGTGACCTACACCTATATGGGGCATGTGACCGCCAAACACGCGCGGGAAATCATCAAGCGCGGCGATATCGGAAATGTGCGCACGGTCATGGCGGAATACCCGCAGGGTTGGCTTGCCTATGAAGGCGAATGGGGCGGCAAACAGGGCGAATGGCGCTGCGACCCGGCGCTGTCCGGGGCGGTAAACTGCCTGGGCGACCTGGGAACGCATGTAGAAAACGCCATCGCCACCATGACGGGCCTGAAGATCAAGCGCGTGCTTGCGAAGATGGATGTGGTCGTGCCGGGACGGACCCTGGACGACAACGACTTTGTGATGGTGGAATACGAAGGCGGCGCGACGGGCATGTACTGGACAAGTCAGATCGCCATCGGCCATGACAACAGCCTGCGCGTGCGCATCTACGGGGACGCCGGTTCCATCCTCTGGTTCCAGGAAGACCCGGAGAAGATCACCGTGGTCAAAAAGGATGGCTCGCTGACGGAGCACCACCGTGGATACGGTTCGATCGCGCCGGACGCCGCGAAGTATGGACGGCTGCCCAGCGGGCACACGGAGGGTTGGTTTGAAGCGATGGGCAACCTGTACCGGTCGTTCATCGAGTGCGTCCGCGCAAAGCAGGCGGGCGCCTTCCAGGAAAGCATGATCGACTTCCCCACCGTGTCGGACGGCGCGGAGGGCGTTAAGTTCGTCGAAGCGTGCCTCAAGTCGGCCCGCGAAGGAAATATTTGGGTCGAGCTGTAAGCAGGCGCGCAGGAACGCAAAAAAAGCAGACAGGAGGAAAGAAAAATGGCAAGGCCTATAACATTGTGCACGGCCCAGTGGGCAGATCTGCCGCTGGAAGAAATTTGCAAAGTAGCCAAGCAGATGGGATATGAGGGATTGGAGCTCGCCACATGGGGCCCCATCGACGCGGTGCGCGCCGCGGAAGACCTGGAGTATGTCAAGGAAATCAAGGATACCCTGGCAAAGTACGGCCTGGGTTGCTGGGCGCTGGCCACCCATGTGCCGGGCCAGTGCGTGGCAGATCTGTGGGATCCCCGGCTGGATGGCTTCGCTCCGGCGAATCTGGCGGGAAAGCCTGAAGAAATCTCCAAGTGGGGCACCCAGCAAATGCTGGCCGCCGCGAAAGCCGCGCATAACCTGGGCGTCGATGTCGTGACGGGCTTTATGGGTTCTCCGGTCTGGAAATATTTCTATTCGTTCCCGCAGACGCCCGAAGAAATGGTGGACGCCGCGTACAAGGAAGTCGTGGAAAAGTGGACGCCCATTTTCGACGAGTTTGACAAGTACGGCGTTAAGTTTGCCCTGGAAGTGCATCCTTCGGAGATCGCATACGACTACTGGACGTTCGACCGCCTGATCAAAGAATTTGGCGGCCGCAAGACGCTGGGCGCGAACTTCGACCCCTCCCACCTGATCTGGCAGATGGTAGACCCGTGCGTGTTCCTGTATGACTTCAGCGACAGGATCTATCATGTGCACGCCAAGGACGCCAAGCTGAACTTCAACGGGCGCAACGGCGTGCTGGGCAGCCACCTCGTCTTTGGCGACGTGCGCAGGGGCTGGAACTTCGTGTCCCTCGGCCACGGCGACGTGGACTTTGACGGCATTTGCCGCGTGCTCAACCAGATCGGTTATAGCGGCCCCCTGTCCGTGGAGTGGGAAGACTCCGGCATGGATCGCGTCTATGGCGCAACCGAGGCCTGCAACTTTATCAAGCAGCACAACTTCGAGGCCTCCACAATCGCTTTCGATTCCGCCATCAAAACCGACAACTGATTCCTGGCCAAGGCCCCCGCCCCCAGTTTGGGAAAGCGGGGGCCTTAAAAATGCCCGCGCGCCTCGCCGCAAAGGCGATATTTGACCACGCCCCCGCGGGCCTTAAAAAATGCCCGCGCGTCTTGTGCCGCAAAGGCAATCCGCCGCCCGTTGCCATGGCCGTCCACTTTGGGGCGGCGGATCATCTATAATCAGAAATCGTCTTGCCCGTTTCAAGAAAGCCGCGCAAATCCGGCAGGCTCCAGCACTGGTCTGGAGACAGCTCCAAAAAATCGGGCGTTAATTCCGCGACGAACGCTCTGTAATTGCTTCCTCTGCGCTTTTTGTACCACTTTACCGTTCCATCCTTCAGCACAGTGTATCCGCGCTGGAATTTGGGCAGCACAACGGTTTCTGGAAGCGCGAGGGGCGTGTCAAAGGCAAAATACTCCCTGTACAGCCTGCTTCCGGGGCTTAGAATACGCAAAGGCGTGTCCAGAAAGAACAGCTCTTTCCTTTGAACAATGCGGGCAATATCCCCGTCTGTGTAATCGCCGTTCAGAAACCCATCGCATATTCGGGTTTGTTGCAGTGCGGTTGGCGAATCCGGTTCCTCCGCCAGTTGCAAAATGGCAATGCCCTTATTGGTTTTGAGGCCGTATACATGTCCTACACCCGGCAATCCCCTTTTCATGCGCTTCTCCCCATCAGTATCCGCGCCGCATCGCGTCCGCGTGAACCGGCGCAAGCGCCGCGCCCCGTCCGGGCGGTTTCGGTTTCGCCTTCTCTGACGGAAACGCGGGAACGGTCGGCCGGTTCTCAATCCGCGTCCATTCGCCTTACGTCATTTTTGTCAACCCAGTATACCTCGCCGTCCTGAAGGATGGGGAGCCAACCGTCCGCTTCCGCCCGCAGCAGCGTATCACCCTGGTGGGCAACCCGCACAGCGTCAAAATCCTCGTCCGGGCCTTTTCGGATGGAGGCGGAACCGGCGTTCACCCGCATCGTGTTTGGCGGCGCCCCGGCGCCCGCGGCCTGCACGTCCCCTTCCCTGACCCAGCACGCTTCGCCATCCAGAAGCACCGGAAGCCAACCCGCCGGCTCCAACCCCCGCAACAAATCGTTTTGCAGGGCAACCGTCACAAACTTAAAGCCCTTGCCCGGGCCCGGACGGACCTGCGCCGCGCAACTTGTTACCACAAGCGGGTTCAGCGTGACGGGATCCGCGTCCGCCGCGGTTCCCCCTCTTTTTCCCCAGAGCAGCAGGGCGCCGCTGCCAACCATCGCGGCAACCGTCAGGACGACCCACAACGGGTTCTGATCGTCCGGCAAAAAGTCCCTCGTGTCCTTCGCCTCCAGCGCAAAGATCAAGTACATCCAGATCAAGGTCAAAACGCCGCTGAGCGCAATGCGTATTTTCATATACAGCGGCACATTCTCTTTTTGCTTTCGCAAGGGTTCCGCCCTCCAATCACTCCGCGACAATCAAAAAATGTTCGTACTCTTCCCCCAACATGTATGCCAATTTGCCATGGATCCCGGACATAAGCGCCGTACCCTGGTAGCCATCCTCTGTCATGGCCTGTTTCAGCGGCACAACCGTTCCATCCTTTTCTTCATACAGGTTCAGTATGTAACACTCCTCCGGCGCGCCTCTTGATTTCAGGATTGGATAGACATGCTCAATATCGCATTTTCCGCGGGGAGAAACGCTCAAACATCGCCCTTTCCCTTCAGCGCTCCAAAACAAACCCGTTTACAATTTTGCGTTCTATCGCTTTAATCATGCTTCTTGCCCCTTCCCTCGGCGCGCGGTTGGAGGGGCGCAACCCGCCGGCGAATCTTCTATCCCAGTGAATTCGCGGGCGGCCGCCCCGGTTTTCATCAAACGGCGAATCACATTTTCAAATCCCTGGAATATTCGTAATTGATTTCCACCTTGGAGGCGATGATATCGCCTCCATACGCCGTGCTCGGGCTTAGATAGACCCATTCCCCCGGCCAATATTTCCGGATTGCCCTTTCGAGCTTTTTCGTATACGCGAAATTCACGATTTGTTTTTCCGGTTTGCCGTTCTGATCCTTCCAGAAGCATCCCAGATCCGGCCTGTACCGTTTGCCCGCCCAGGGCCTTTCAATGCACGACACAAAGATCTGCGCGTACTTGGGCATACCGGCGCGGTCGATAACCGTAATTCCGGTATGCTTTCCCACTTGCTTTATGTTTTCCCACGGAAGACATACTTGCCCAAACACATTCCTTATCAACACACCCTTTTGCGTAATCCTGACATAGCCAAATGTCGGCAATGTTACAAAAATCCAGATAACGAAAACGGCAAGCAATGCTATAACGGGTATTTTGGATCTCTGCCAAACCAATCCCTCAAGCAGGCTGACAGATAGCATCCCCATTGCGAATATTACCGTATATGGTTGTAACATTCGTGTTACTTTCATCGCATGCCCTTCCATAGCGTCATCCTCCGCCGCAATTATAGCATATTGCATACGGTACTTCAATGGGGCTTCGCTACGCGCCCTACGCATTCGCCGGGCTGTTCGCAAAAAACGCTCGCATACCCTCCGGCTTCTTCCGCCAACGGCTCCCACAGCAAATCGCTTACAAATTCAATAGAATACCGGATCGCTTTGGACGAATTGCAGGTAATACGCGGTTCAATTTCGGCCCTCGCCAAAATAAGTTTCACAGGTATTTTTGCTGTATTCCATCCTTTCCCGCAGGAGCTGTTGCAGCATCGCGTATTCTTTGCACGCAAGCATAGATTCAATTTCTCCAAATGCCGCCAGCATTTGTTGGCGTTCCCCGCATTTGGCAACTTTTGCATTTTGGCTATTCTTCCAATTTTCCCGCGCATGTTGCAAAGAGGACAACGCCTCTTCATAGTGTTGCATCTGAATGTATTCCCACACAGTATAAATGGTATTCAACCTTTCGTAAGAAAACTTGCCATCCGAAATGCGATTGAAATACCATTCTCTAAACAGCCTGCAATCCTCCGGGGTGCAGATTTCTACGAATCGGCCCAAAACCTCTTCGCTGAACACTTGCCTGCCTGCCGCCAGGTCATAGTCCCGGCTTCCTCCCAACCTGTTGGCGTCAATGCGCCCCTGTCCACACCACCTCCTGTAGAGCGCGTCCAGCTGGTAACTCCCGTCGCTTTGCAGCCAACTTTCTTCAATCGCGTGACAAAATGGGCGGCAGTCAAAGCGAAGGGAACGATAGACGCCCTCTGGCCCCGTATACATTGTTACCAGCCAAACAAGGCCCTTCTCCTCATCGACCTTGTAAAACCTCCCGCGATACATAAAAAAGCCAAAGGGTTGCAAAATCTTTCCATATGTCCCAATAAACGTCATGCTGTTCTCTCCTTGCAGCGCTTTAGGCGGCCCCGGCCAATCTGCGCGGGGATGAATGGGTTGCCGCGTTGGCCGTTCCGGCGGCGGCTACGCCGCGAAGATTTCAGCCCGGGCAAATATCCCAAAGCGGTATAAGGGGCGTATGGAGGCAGTCCCGCTTGTTTCCTGAATCCTGTCTTCGCATTCCCGCCCCAGCGGGGTTTTCCGGCGCAATCAATCTGTTTTGCCCCCTGATGTTGTTGCATCATAAAACGCATCGCCTCCCCCTCCGGAGCCTACGCCTTAAATGCGTCAAAGAACGCCTCGTCTTCCTGGGTTACTGCCAGAACGTCTGCCGTCCTTTCATGCGATGTCGTGCCAAACCATACCTTTCCACCCCGATAAAAGCAGATATCCTCGGGAAGACCGCGTTCGCATGCGCGAAACACATTTGGCCAGGCGCTTAAAATTTCCCTCGTCTGCCGGCATGCCTTATAAAACGACAAGACCTTGTGGCCATCCCGAGTTCGCGTCCCGGGCCACTCCCTGGCCCCCGCTTCCTGCGAAATCAGGTATTCCCTCAGGCCGATTGTCCATTTGTCCTGTTTGCAACATGGCGGTAGCTTTGAATAGGGTCTGACCAAATCCGTCACCACGGAAAAAGAATCGGATTTTTTGAATACATACTCCAAGACCTTCCTGGGGTTTTGCGAAATTGCCTCATAATCAAGGGCGATGCTTTTGACGGTAAAACACATGTCCACCTCTCCTGTAACGCGCATGACCGCGCCGGGATTGCGCCTGCGTCCCGATTGAAAAACTAAGGGCCTGAATGGGCGCTTTGCCCGCCCCAGCGGCAACCGCCGCCGTCAAGGCCACGCGATGAAGGCAACCTGTTGCCGTCAACGCAAATCCCGCGCTCATTTCGTTATGCCAGCAATTTCTTCGGCAGCCACGATTGCCCTTGTATGAACATAGTATTCCACTGTATACGTTTTGCCGGTTTCCAGGCCGAACAGATACCGCATTCCTACAACATACCCTGTTTCCTCTTCCGATTCAATATCATATTTATAAACAGGGCTGTCATTCGGATGGTACTCGTCTACAACCACGCCGGTAATAAAACGGGTTTCTTGTTGGATCCAATCCCGAATAAAAGGAACTGCATATATGATTGCGAATAACCACACAACTACGACAATTCCATAAAACAATTTGCGGCCCTTTTCTTTCCAGCGGCTAAACTTGCGAGCATGGTTCCCATTGCCGCTGCTGCTAATTTAAATACAACTTCCCGCGCAAATACCTGCGCAAAATTATCCATCCATTCTCCCCATCCCATTTATATGTTTTTTGAGTATCTTTAAATAATTTGCATCAGCGCTAAGGAATCGTTCCCAGATCGGATCGCAATCCCTTCCGCGAAAACAGTGGATTCAACTTTCCCCATCATCCGCATACCCCTGAACGGGTTCAGCTCCGCCAAACTTTCATATGCAGTTGCCAGGGTTCGCCCGGGCTCAGGATTGCCCCTCACCGCACTTGTATTCTACTACGAGCTTCCATCGCCGTCAATAATTCCTACAATATCGCCCTGCAAATTGTGGATATAACCGTAAAGTTCTTCATTGCTGGGCAGATCCGCGCATCGCAGAGGAAGCGCATTGAACCACTTTCCCCGGCCAGGTGCGCTATTGGCTTGCTACGCCAAAGGCGACAGAAATCTCCCCCCGATCCCTTGCCGCGAATGTCCGCTTTTCAATTTCCTCTCGGCCCCGTCGCCGCGCCGGGCGCGGGAAACAATCGCCCGCAAACTCTCGCAAACCCAACATGCGAAATTCTCTTCCTCCCTCTTCAGGCACTGAGCGATGAGCCGCACCCCTCATTCCGCAACGCCTTGCGCCTATTTTGTGATCCTATGGCCGAAATCGACGATTTTGAACAGGCTGGCAAGGCGATTGATTTGCACTGACTTTCCCAGGGCCATATAATTCATCCCGCAACGCAATCAAACCCCACTACGGGACGGTTCCCTGAGGCAACCAGGGATTTTCCGCGCGCTTGAAAGCAGGCTATATGTTTCGCATAACCCAAGCTTGCCGTCCCCCAAAGCGCGTGTAAGGCCAAAGCCCTTTCGCTCTTCCATAGCACCCAGCGGCACGTATGTCGAGGCCAGGGCGGTTTTTGCATCAGAAAATCTCAGCTGGGGCGTAGAATCCTGCGGATCCCGCGGACAAAATTAGTCAACAATCAAATAATTTTTGAAAGAAGGAGAGAAAACCAAAAGAAAGAGAGATAGGACGTGACGAATATATGCAGTAAACAAACCAGGCGGTGAGAAAGGTATCAAAACAGCGGCCGGAGAAACAGCGGCAAATGGAACTGATGATCATGGAACAGATGGTGCTGGAGGATCACTTTCTACGGAAAGTGGTTCGAGCGGTGGACTTCAGTTTCATCTACTACGAATTGTGCGCACCGCTGTATTGTGCGGACAACGGCCGACCCACCAACGACCCGGAAATGTTGTTTCGGATATTGCTGGCGTGGTATTTGCCCGGGATCAAGTCCGAGGCGTGGCAGGAAGAAGGAATCAACGACAACATCACGTATAAAAAGATCCTGCGGGTTGGATGTGACAGGCAAGGCGCTGGACGCGACGACAATCAGCCAGAGCCGGCAACACGGGGATAGCGCATCTGCTGGAGAGGCAAGGTATACAACGGGTGATCGGATACCGGCGGCACACGTACAAAGGGGAGCACTATGGGAAGTACCGCTTCCGCTATGACCCGAAAGGCGACGAATACATCTACCCAGAGAAACAACGGTTCACTTGGAAGACCACGACGCGCGAAGGGTACCGGCAGTATTGCTGCGAAGACATGACGTGCAAGGGGTGTGCAAGGCTGGCGGAATGCTTTGGGGCGAGTATGAGCCGAAAGGTGATGGAGCGGCATGTGTGGTGGGATGCGGCAGACAGGGTCGATGCCTTTACGAAAACGTATCGGGCAAACGCATTGTTTACGGTTGGCGAAAAAGGACTGTTGAGCGCTCCTTCGCGGAGGCCAAAGAGAACCACGGCCTGCGCTATGCGCACATGCTCGGGATTGCGAACATGCGGGAACAGTGCTTCCTGACTGCGGCTGTGCAGAACATCGAGAGGCTGGTAGCCTCTTTGCAGCTGCTCTTTCTTTATTTTCCCCCTTCGTTTCTAAACTTGGGGCTTTGTCAATGATTGAGCCCGGAGCAGAAAGCCCCGGGCCTTTCTTTACCATTTGGCTCAGTGCAGCTCGCAGTAGCGCGAGGACACCCAGCCGGTACCGCCGTTGTAGGAAATCTTGTACCAGGTCACGCCGCGCTCGTCTACCGAGTAATCGTCCAGATAGGTGGCCGTACCGCCGCGGGAGATGGTGCCTTTATCCGTATAGCTCAAGCCGGGGCCGGAGCGCACGTTCAGGCTGCCGGTGGCCTCGATATAGCTGCCGGAGGTACCCGCATCGTCATCCGAGGCGGCGTCCGTGCGGGTGGAGGTCAGCTCGCTGTAAGCCGCGCTCACCCATACCTCGCCATACGAATAGTATTCCGCCTTGTACCAGGCGTTGCCAGCGCCGTCGTATCGGGTTTCATCCAGATAGGTCAGGCACTCGCCGCGCACCAGCGTGCCCACATCCTCATAGCTGGTGCCGGGGCCGGAGCGCACATTGACGCGCGCCGTGGCGCGCACATAGCGGGCGGAACCGCTTCCCCAATTCCAATCGCCGTCGCCGGAGGTGGACAGGCGCGTGTAGCGCGAGGACACCCAGCCGGTAATGCCGCCGAAGCGCACGCGGTACCAGTCTACGCCGCGGCTGTCGGTGCTGGTGGAGCCGAGGTATTCGGCGGAATCATCCTCGCCCAGCAGGCCGAGCTTGTCATAGCTCAGGCCCGGGCCGGAACGAATCCAGCTATCGCCGCTGTCTCCCACCACGCTGTCTGCCAGCGCCAGACCCGAAACCAGCATGAGCATCAGCAAAAGCGATACGATCTTTTTCATATTCATCGCGCAACTCTCCTTTTATGCGGACTGTACGCCTGTTTTCACATCCAAATTTTACCACAACGCCCCAATTTTTTCAACCTTCTGCGCAAAACTTCACGCGCTTTTTGCCCGCTGCGCGCCCTTGCGCGGCCCGCACGGGGATGTTATAATGGAAAAAACGCCGTGGAGGTTGGCCATGAAGCTGATTTTGGACGCGGGCGGCGTAATCGTCTATCCCGCTTTGGGAAGCTGGCGCTACGGCGCGGCGATGATGGAGCCGCCCATCGTTTCTACGCTGGGCAGCGACGCCTTTTGCCGCGCGCACGCGGCCTGCCAGGAATATATACGCGAGGACGTGCGCATAGATACCGAAGAAGAGGAATACGCCCTGCGCCTGCGCTACTTTGCGGAGATGAACCGCCTGGTGCCCTGGAACCTTTCCGACGCGCAGGTGTCGGCGCTGGCGCGGGACTTTGTGGAAAACCCGCGGCGTATGGGCGTATATGCGGACGCGGCGGAATACCTGCCCCGCTTTCAGGCGCGCTTCGGCCTCGGGCTTTTGAGCGACACCATGCCCTCGCTTGAGCGCGTGCTCAAAACCGCCGGGCTGTGGCAATATCTCGACGCGCATGTGTTTTCCACGGATGTAGGCGCGCTCAAGCCCGCCCCGGCCATGTACGCGCGCATCCTTGAAAAACTGGGCGCGCGGGCGGCCGATTGCCTGTTTGTGGACGACCTGATTCGCAACCTGCGCGGCGCCGAGGCCATGGGCCTGCGCGCGGTGCAAATGGCGCGCACCGACGCCGTGGAGCGCTGGGATGGCCCCGTGGTAAAAAACTTTGCGGAATTGGAAGCCTATGCCGAATCTATCGCCTGAATTCATTGAGAATATGCGCGCCCTGCTGGGGGCGGAGGTGGAAGATTTTCTCCGCGCCCTGGAACAGCCGCCGGCGCTGGCTTTGCGCGCCCATCGCGGCGCAGAGGGCGCCGCGCCCTTTGTTTCTGAACCCGTGCCCTGGGCGGAAAACGGCTTTTACCGGCGCGACAGCACACGCCCCGGCGCTTCCATAGAACACTGGGCCGGGGCCTTCTATCTGCAGGAAGCCAGCGCCATGTTGCCGGCAACGGTGCTGGCGGCGCGCCCTGGTGAACGCGTGCTGGACTTGTGCGCCGCGCCGGGCGGCAAGGCCTCGCAGATTGCCTGGGCCTTGCAGGGAAAAGGCGCATTGGTCGCCAACGAAATCGAGCCCGCCCGCGCCCGCGTGTTGGCTGCGAACCTGGAGCGGCTGGGCGTTTGCAACGCCGTGGCCGTCAACGAAAGCCCCGCCCGTCTCGCCGCATGCTGGCCGGGGGCGTTCGACGCCGTGCTGGTAGACGCGCCCTGCTCGGGGGAAGGCATGTTCCGCCGCGACCCGGAAAGCCGCGCCCAGTGGACAAGCTCCGCGCCGCAAGGCTGTCAAAAGCGGCAGGCGGAAGTGCTGGATGCGGCGGCGGCATTGGTGCGCCCCGGCGGGCGGCTGGTGTATTCCACCTGCACGTTCAACGACTTGGAAAACGAAGGCAGCGTGGCCGGTTTTCTGCAAAGGCACCCGGACTTTGCGCCGTGGGACTTTGAAGTTCCCACGCTGGGCGCGAGCACGGGCGGCATGCTGCGCCTGTGGCCGCATCGCGCCCGGGGCGACGGACACTTCGTAGCGCGATTCCGCAAGGCCGGCGCGGGGGAAACGCCGCAGGCTGAACGGGACGCGCGCAGCCAACGGGCGCGCAGGGACAAAGCGAGCGCCGGTTGCAAGGGCAATCCCGACCCCCGCGCCCTGCTTGCGGCGCTTTTGCAAACCGCCGTAAGCGCCCTGCCTGCCGGGCTGGAGAGCGCTCGCCTGCGCCTGTCGGGGCGGCGGCTGTTCGCCGTGCCCATCCTTGCCCCGGACACAGACGGCCTGCGCGCTGTCTCCCCGGGCCTTGCGCTTTTGCGGGCGGAAAAAGGCCGCGTGGAGCCAGAGCACGCCCTGGCCATGGCGTTAAAGCCGGAAATGGCCCGGCGCACAGCGGCGCTGGACGAGTCAGAAGCCTTGGCTTTCATCGCCGGAGAAGCCCTCCCCCGCGAAGGCGAAGCGGGCTGGACGCTGGTTACCTATAAGAACCTGCCCCTGGGCTGGGGCAAGCAGGCGGAGGCAACGCTGAAAAACCACGTGCCCAAGGGCCTGCGCGCGCATTTGCGGCCCTGAGGACGGGACTTTTGCGGGATGGCGCGTTCGTCTTCTTGCAACGCGCCATCCCTCCGCCGTCTCTTAGGCAGCCGCAAGTTTCAACAGGCCACGGCAATTTAATGAAAGGCGCTCAATCGGAGGGTTCATGGGCTTGCATCCCATCCCCCTACAAAATCCACGCGGCAGGCGGGCGTTTGAAGGAACAGATATATGAATTGCGGAAGGATCATTATAATCACCGGAGCGCCGGGAACTGGAAAAAGCACGGCGTCGGCCATCGTTGCCAAGGAATCCACCATGGAAAAATCCGTGCACATGTACACCGATGATTTTTATCACTATCTCAGCAAAGGCGCGATAGCGCCACATTTGCCGGAAGCAAACGAGCAAAACCGCATTGTCATTGAGGCTTTTTTGGAAGCCGCAAAGCGGTATGCCCGTGGTGGATACGATGTGATTGTAGATGGAATTGTCGGCCCATGGTTTTTGAAGCCATGGCTGCGCATTGTCCAGGAGGGGTATGAAGTACACTACATCATTTTGAGAGCCAGCAAGGAAGAAACGCGGAAGAGAGCGGTTGGCCGCGCAAAACTGGACAGGGATGCGAACACCGCATTGGTGGAAGCAATGTGGGCGCAATTCTGCAATCTTGGAACCTACGAAACAAATGTTATAGACACGACCACCCTGCCAATCACGGACACGGTTTCCGCGATCAAAGAGAAAATCGCAAGCAAGACAGCGTTGCTTCCCGGCGCGTAAATTCCCATTAACGCGCCCTGCGGAATAAAAAGCAGAATATCCATAAAAAGGGCCGCCGGGGAACCGGCGCCTTTTCTCGCGGTTGGAAAGGACGGCTGCCCATGCGCGCACCTCCGTTCCAAGCGCCGTATAGCGGAAATGCCCTCGCCGCGCACAGCAAGCAAGGCCGGTCATCCGCGCACTTGGATGTCGGGGCTATAAAAAACAAAGCGGACGGATCCGCCGTCCGCCTTGCCCAAAATCACTTCCCCCGGCATTGCTTTGTCCGCCTGCCGCCGCGGCAGCGCTTCATTCCTCACCTTCCCCATCTTCCAAAAACGCCGCCAGCTCCGCCACGGTATCGAAAGCATACGTCGCATGCGGCCGCACACGCGCGCCCACCGCGGGGGCGGTATGCGACCAACCCGCATAGGCCGAGGGCACGCCGCAGGCGGCGGCCATTGCCAGGCCCGGGGTGAGGTCGTCCACAAGGAGGATTTCCTCCGGCCTCAGCTCGAAAACGCGCATGGTTTCCTCCAGCGGGTAGGGGTTGGGTTTGCGCCGGTGTTCCGGCTGCTCCCAGCCGAAGATCAAATCCGGCAAGAAGCCGAAAAGCTCCCGATAGTGGCGCTCAATGATTTCGCGTTCGGAATGAGAAATTACACAAATATATCCGCCCTGCGCCCGAAAGCGCGCCAACAACGCCGCAAAGCCGTCGTAGGCGTCCGGGGTGTGCGAAAGCGTGTATTTGCGCCAAATTTCCTGTTCAACGCGCATTTCCTGGGCGTCCAGCGCCAGAACCTCCGTCAAAAAGGCGTGCATGCCCGGTGCGCAGCTATACGATATGAACTCGTCAAAACCCATACCGGCGCGTTCGGGGCGCAGGATGCGCATGGCTTCCAAGAAGGATGGATAGTGGATTTCCGGAGAGGACTGCACCACGGTATCATCGTGGTCCAGCGCCAGGCAGCGCGGGCGCATCAGGCAATGCCCTTTTCGTGCATCAGCCCGGCGATGTGGTAGGCGCTCAAATCGCTGGTGATCAGGGCCACGCCTTCCTCCTCGGCCTTTTCGATGACGCTTGCGTCAAACTGCACGCCCTCGGCGGCAATAACACAGCTCATGTCCGCCAGCACCGCCACGGCCACCACGTTCATGTGCGCCTGCACCGTGGCCCAGGCCATGCCCTCCCTGCCCTTGGCCATTACCCAGCTCAACAGGTCGCAGGTATAGCCGCAGGTGACTTCGCGGCCGGTATCCACGGTCTTGGTCTGCACGGTGCCATTGATAAGGGCGGCAAGCTCCTGAATGGTCATGGGTATTTCCTCCAATGTTTATTCTCTGGTCGCTTCGGCCATCTCCACCATTTGAGAGGCCATGGTGCTCAAGCGCTCCTTGAGCAGATGGATGCAGTTCAGCTCCGTGGCGTAACCCTGCACGATGTCCTCGGCCAGCGCCTGGCAGGTGGGCGAACCGCAGCTGCCGCAGTCCAGCCCGGGAAGCTGCTTGCGGATTTCGCCGATGCGGGCCATTTTTTCCATAGCCACCTTGAAATCCTCGTCCAGGCGGGTATTTTCGATGGGCGTAAGAGGATGCTCGAAGCCGATGGCATCGCGGATATCGTCCAGCTCCGCATCGGGGATTTTCTGTTCCGGGCGGGTCTGGGGCAACATGCGCGAGAGCAGACGGATGCGGTTGCGGGCGATGAACATATTTTCAAACGTCAGCGGGCCGCCCACGCAGCCGCCCAGGCAGGCCAGCCCCTCGAAGTAGCGCACCTCAGGCAGACGGTTGTTTTCGATCTCCTCCAGCACACGGATGACGTTGTCGATGCCATCCACGGCCAGGGCCTCGTTTTCGCCGATGGCCAGCGCCTCGCCGCCGGTGCGCGCCCAGTTGACGCCAAAGGCGGTGGCGGAAAAATGCGCCAGATCGGGCTTGATATTGCCCTTGCGCAAAAGCTCGGAGAGCACGCCGTAGACCTCCAAAAAGGAGATCGCGCCATTGACCGCGCTGGTGGAATGCCCCAACGGGTTGCGGATGGCGGTCATCTTTGCCGCGCAGGGGGTGATGAAAAAGCATCCCACGTCCTTATCGGCCACGCCGCGTTCGGCGCAGAAGCGGCGGCGCGCCTCGATCGCGGCCACCTCCATGGGGCTTTTGATTTTCACGATGTTGTCGATCAATTCCGGAAAGCGCGTTTGGATCAGCCGCACCACCGCGGGGCAGCTTGAGGAGATCAGCGGACGGGGCGCGTCCGGCTCTTGCATTTTTTCCATGATCGCGCGGCTGACAAGATCGGCGCCGTGGGCGACCTCGCACACATAGTCAAACCCCATCATTTTCAACGCCGCCGGAATCCCGGCCGCGGCGCGCAGGTTCTTGAACTGCCCGTAGAGCGCCGGGGCGGGCAGCGCGATCTTGTAAGGATAGCGGTTGATGGCCGAAAGGGGATTGGTGGTAGCGACCTTGGCGTGATGCTCGCAGACGCGGATGCACTCGCCGCAGTCAATACAACGCTCGTCAATGATGCGCGCGCGGCGCTCGCGGATGCGGATGGCCTCGGTGGGGCAGCGCTTCAGGCACGCCGTACAGCCCACGCATTTGGCCACATCCAGCGTCACGGAGTGGAATTTATTCATCACATCTCGTCCCTTCAGACGCAGAAGAATTTCATGTGTATATTGGTGCCAACGCCTACTTCAGAGCGAATGTCAAACTCATCGGCATTGCGCTTCATGTTGGGAAGGCCCATGCCCGCGCCAAAGCCGAGCATGCGCACCTCATCCGAGGCGGTAGACCAGCCTTCCTGCATGGCAAGGTCAAGATTGGGGATGCCGGGGCCGCGGTCGGACACATCCAATGTCACGCTCTCAGGTTCGATGGTGATCTCCATCTGCCCGCCCAGCGAGTGAATGACCAGGTTCAGTTCCACCTCATACGAAGCCACGGACACGCGGCGAATCACCGGGCTGGGCACGCCCAGTTTGCGCAGCATGCGCTTGATGGTGCCGGAAGCTTCGCCAGCGGTTTCAAAGGCGCCCTTTTCCACGGGGTAGATCTCATGAATGATCTCGCTCATTTTTTGCGCCCCGTCCCACCCGGAAGGCCGGCGGCGTAGAGCCGCCCACAGGCATCATACAGCGTATATTCGGTCATGATGACCGCGATGCCCGCGTCCTCCGCCATATTGAGCACTTCTTCGCTGGGCTGCTTGCCGCGCACAAAGATGAGCATCATCACATCCAACAGCTCGGCCGTGCGCACGGTGTGCGGGTTGGTCAGTCCCGTAAGCAGCACCATCCGGTCTTTGGGAAAGGCCAGCACGTCGCTCATCATATCCGAGCCGCAGGCCGTGAGGATTTCCTCCTGGGGAAGCGGGCCAACGAGCACCGTAGCTTTCAGCAAGTCCTGAATTTCAGAGGCTTTCAAGCAACCAACTCCTTTGTTCGTTAAAGGCCGTTCAGCTTACGCAGATAACGCATGTGCTCCAAAGTGACGTCTATACTATTATACTTTATTTTTGCGGAAAGGGAAAGGGTGCTTTTTGAATTTTCGCCCGAAAGCACAAAAAGGGATGCGCGAAATTGTTCCACCATGGCGATCAGATCAGCAGTTATGGCATTTTCTGCCGCGCCGGGCACAGCGCGCAGGCGTTCGAGCAAATCCTCCAGGCGGCTGGCGGAAACGCTGAGCAGCGTGCGCGCCGCCTCGGGGTCGATCTCGGCGCGGTCGAGCTGGAAGGCGATATCGGCAGTCTCGGCGGCAAGGGCGCGCAGCGTCGCTTCGGCCTCGCACACAAGGTCGATATGCGCTTCCTCAGCGGTGACGCGCAGGCGCACGCGCCCGGCGCTTTCGGCATGGACCTCGCAGGCGAGGTTCTCGGTTTGGGAGAGGCTTTCCGCCACGCGGGCGGCCTCGGCCTCGGTTTCGTAGGCGGCGCCCAGCACGAGATAGCCGTCTGCGGTTTCCAGGACATAGCCCGCCGCGCCGCGCGGCGCATAGCGCGCCGCCTCGATGCGCGCCTCCTCCGCGGTTTCATAGCACCCGAGGGCGACGAACCATGCCTGCGTCCTCTCAAAGGCCACCTCCTCGGTGACGCGCGGCGCGGAGCCATCCGAATCAATGGCGGTTTCCGGCTCTCCGGAAAACCCCAGCGTTAAAAGATAGACGCACAGCATGGTCAGCATCAGCGCCAGCGCCCAGGTAAGCGCGCTGGGCCGCTCCCGGCGCACGCGCACGCGATCCCCGTGCATCGCAATCCCCCCCTCGGGAAAGTATATGCGCACGCGATACCGGCATTGCCCAGGCAGGCAAAGAACGCGCGGCGCCCAGGCGATTCTCAAGGGGAAGGGCTGGCTGTTGAGGCTGTGGAAAGTGCGCTCCCGTGCGCATGGAAATGGCGGATTCGCCGCGTCTGGCGATGGTGTTGGGCTCATAGGCGCGGGGGCTTATGGGGTTAAGAAGGGATTGGTTGAGCCTTGCCGGTTTCGTGCCTTCCCCCGCAAGGATGCCGGGAGGCCGCGCCCATCTTCAGGGATGCGCCGGTGACAGGTGGACTGTTTACCGCACGCAAGCGGCTTGCCGTCAATACGCGGGAGCGTTGGGCAAACGGCCGCGCTGCCCTTCCAGGCTATTGCGCTTTCGGGACTACGGCAGGCCGCGCTTGCGCCCGCTTATGGGAGCCGGCTTGAAGGGGTCTCTTGGCTGTCGCGCAAATCTCGTCTCTCCGCAGCGAAACTGGGCCGCCCCCGACCCCTGAATGTCTGTCAGTTTTGTACGCTGACATTCAAAAAACGCTGCTCCTATTCGTCTCCATTTTCATGGCAACGCCATGATTGCGACCGGCTTTGTGCGTTTCTTTTTTATACAGGTTCAGCGCGAATTTTCGCGTGCCGAGCCCGATGTTCGGTTGGCGCTGCTTGCCCCGCCGGGGCAAGGGCGCTGTGGAGGTGCGGGGCGGCGCTGCTTGCCTGCGGCAAGAGCGCTGTGGGTAACGCGCGCCCGGTTTGGGAGGCTTGTTATGTTGGCGGCAAGCGAAATCTTTGGGCGCGCAAGTTGGCTTGCTGTTGGGCGCGCGCGAAGTGGTGGGCGGAGTGCTCTGTCTTCGCCCCTTCCAAGCAGAAATACGCTTCCGGCGGGGCTACGGCGGGCTCTGCCCGCACCCGCTTAAGGGATTTATCCCTTAAGAATCCCATTTGCTACCGCGCAACCCCCGTCGCCCTGCAACGACAGCCGGGCGGCTCCTGCTCCTGAGCCG
>DVFZ01000050.1 GCA_018712945.1 Candidatus Pullichristensenella stercorigallinarum
TGGCCGATGTGCAGGCTGTCGGCGGTGGGGTCAAAGCCGGTGTAGAAGGTGACCATGCCCTCGTCAAAGGCCTTGTACAGCTCGTCTTCAAAGGTGACCTGGGCAATAAAGCCGCGCTCTTTCAAGACATCCAGTGCGTTCAACGGTATTTCCTCCTGTTATTTGGTCAGCGCCGCGCCCAGCGCGCGCATGCCCTTGTCGATATCCTCAATAGTGGCGTTTGAGAAGTTCAGGCGCATGGTGTTTTCGTGGCCGCCCTCCACATAGAAGAACGTGCCGGGCACATAGGCCACGTTGTTTTCCACGCACTTGTTCAGCAATGCCTTGGCGTCCAGGCCCCCGGGCAGCTCCGCCCACACGAACAGGCCGCCTTCGGGGACGGTGTGGCGCGTGCCCGCGGGCAGGTATTTGAAGCCTTCCAGCATGGCGTCGAGCTGCTTTTTGTAGTCGGCGCAGATGCGCTTTAAGTGGCCGGGCATCAGGCCCTTGCGCAGATAGGCGTCGATGATGGCCTGCACAAGCAGCGGCGAATGCACGTCTGTGGACTGCTTGCCGATAGTCATCTTGCGGATGAGCGTTTTATTTCCCACCGCCGCGCCCAGGCGCATGCCGGGAGAGACGTACTTGGAAAAGCTGGAGAGGTAGACCACCCAGCCCTCTTCGTCGAAGGACTTGATGGCGGGCAGCGCTTCGCCCGCGTAGCGCAAATCGCGGTAGGGGTCATCCTCGGCCAGCACCACGCCGTAGCGGTTGGCCAGCTCCGCCAGGGCCTTGCGGCGCTCGAGTGACAGCGTCACACCGGTGGGGTTCTGGAAGTTGGGGATGATGTAGATCAGCTTGGGGAAGTGCCGCTTGATCTTTTCCTCCACGTCCTCGGGGATGACGCCGTTTTCGTCGGTGGCCACGGCGACGACTTTGGCGTTGTAGGTGTGCATGGCCTGCAGCGCGCCCAGGAAGGTGGGATCCTCGGCCAGAATCACATCGCCCGGCTCGATCAGGGTCTTCATCAAAAGGTCGAAGCCCTGCGTACCGCCCTGCACCGGCAAAAGCTCGCCGGGGCCGGCCTGTACGCCCGCTTCCGCCAGGAAAGCGCCGGCGCTCTCAATCAAGGGCGCGAAGCCCTCGGTGGCGCCATACTGCAAAAGCGTGGCGCCGTATTTGGCGAGCACTTCCACGGCCAGTTCGGAGATAATCTCCGGCTCCAGCGCCGCATTGGAGGGGTTGCCGCCCGCGAAGGAAATCATGCCGGTCTTACCCAGCAGCTTGAAGATTTCACGGATGGCCGAACCGGTGATGGGCCGCATGTGCGCGGCGAATACTTCCTCGGTAAACTTCATAAGCGAGCCTCCTTGTCAAAAAAATCGCCTTCCCTGCAAGGAAGGCGATGGATCGCGGTACCACTTCCGTTTGCCGCCAAAAACGCGGCGGCGTCTCGGGGCGCGATCACGGGCGCAAACCGTTCCGGGCTACTGGCATTTCGCCCGAACCGCTCCGAAAGGTATTCGCAGGGGCGCTTTCGCTTCCTCGCACCAGACGGAAGCTCTCTGCATCCGGCGATTCCCCACTACTTGGTTTCATCATCGCGTTGTCATGATAGAGCATACCACAGGCGGCGGGCGCTGTCAAGCGTCCTTTGCAGTTTTTTTGTCTACGCGGGCGCGCAGGCCGTGGCGAACCCTGAGCAGAAGAAGAATCAGCCCGATCGCGGCGTAGGCATACCCCTGCAAGAGGTTGGCGCGGAAGCCCTCCCTCCACTCTGGCGATTCATAGAGCATTCCCTGATACCAGCCCAGGTCGCCAAGGTTGAAGGTTCCCGCGGGCAAACCGTTGATTTCCGCCAACTCACCGGTGAGAATCAGCCGGGCGGTGTCGGCGGCGTCACCGGCCAAGGTCGCCAGGAACACCATCACCACCGTGACGATTACAGCGCTGATCACACACGCCACGCCCGCGCGGCCACTGAGCTTCTTATAGCCATAGACCGCGCCCGCGCCGATGAACACGCCTCCCAGCGCAGCGACGTAGCCCAACATGTAGAGAACCACCCAGGGAATCGCGCCCACCAGCCCGCCGAGGATTGCGCCCAGCACGCCCTTGAGCGTCGTGCCGTCGCGCAGAGCCTCCGCACTCTGGCGGCGGATTTCCAGCGCGTCCGCGCGCTTTTGCGCCTCCATATCCCCGTGAAGCTCCGCTTCGCAATGCCTATGGACGGGCAGCGCCGCACCGCCCGCAAGCGCGATCTCCACGCCTTCTTGGAACTTCTCACCGCACTGCACGCAGCGGTAATAGCGCGAAAGCCCCGCCTTGCGGAACGCCGGCAATGCTTCCTGCAAAAACGCCCGCATGCGCTTGAGCGTGCCGGGATTGTCGAAAAAGACAACCGACACCAGCGGGGCGTCCTCGTCGACATGCAACTCCTGAATGCGATATGCCTCCAACTCGCGGGGCAGAAGCTCCGAAAGGTCGATACGCGTCTCCTGTGCGTCGTCTCCGGGTTCCCCAAAGACCAGCAGCAGGTTTTTGGTTCCCGCTCCATCCCACATCGTTATGGGGAACCCCTCGAGCACCCCATATACGCGCCCCTTTGCGGCGGTAAGGCCCAATTCCTCGCCCAGCTTTTTAAGGCCCGGTGAATACACGACAACCCCTCGCCCTCTTTTGTGTTTACAAACCCGACATCATTGTAACATTTCCCCGAAATCGCTGTCAAGGTGCAAAGACGCTGCGCGATGAAAACCAGTGACAGGCGCGGGACGATGTGGTATAATGAAAGCGTAAAAGCAGAGGCATCGCCGGGGAGGGGAAAATCCGTGCGGAAAGTCGTCTCAAGGCTGCAGATAGTTTGCTCTGTCCTTCTGTTTGCGCTGGCGCTGACGCGGCACATATTGTGGCGGCTGCGTTGTTCGCCTGCGATCATAAATGTGTTTACAGTTTCAGTGCAAATATCGTTCGGCGCCTTTGTATTGCTTTTGATTGTCGGATTTATGGTAGACTGGTCAGAACGAAGGCCATAGCTCGGAATTGGCTGGGGTGACGGGACGAAATGATCAGCGCGGCGCAGGACGTTCCTGCGCCGCGCTTCCAATCAGCCGCGGGAGTAATTGGGGGCTTCCTTGGTGATGTTGATGTCGTGCGGGTGGCTTTCCACCAGCCCGGCGTTGGTGATGCGGATGAACTCGCCATTTTCGCGCAGGGACTGTATGTCGGGCGTGCCGCAATAGCCCATGGAGGCGCGCAGGCCGCCGATGAGCTGGAAGATGGTATCCGACAGCGCCCCCTTATAGGGCACGCGGCCCTCCACGCCCTCAGGCACGAGCTTCTTGGCGTCCTCCTGGAAATAGCGGTCTTTGCTGCCCTCGGCCATGGCCGCCATGGAACCCATGCCGCGGTAGACCTTGAAGGAGCGACCCTGGTAAATTTCCATCGCGCCCGGGCTTTCCTCGGTGCCGGCAAACAGGCTGCCGAGCATGACGGCGCTGGCGCCCGCGGCGATGGCTTTGGGGATATCGCCGGAATACTTGACGCCGCCGTCGGCGATGATGGCCTTGCCGTAGCGGTCGGCTTCCTCGGCGCAGTCCATGATGGCGGTGATCTGCGGTACGCCGATGCCGGCCACCACGCGGGTAGTGCAGATGGAGCCGGGGCCGATGCCAACCTTAACCACATCCGCGCCGGCCATAATCAGGTCGTGCGTGGCGTGGGCGGTGGCGACGTTGCCGGCAATGACCGGCAGGTCGGGATAGGCGTTTTTAATGGTTTCCACGGCGGTGAGCACGCCGGCGGAGTGGCCATGGGCGGTGTCGAGGCCGACGGCGTCCACTTTGGCGTTCACAAGCGCCTCCACGCGCTCCATCATATCGTGGGTGACGCCCACGGCGGCGGCGCAGAGCAGGCGGCCCTGGCCGTCCTTGGCGGAGTTGGGATACTGCTGGGATTTCTGAATATCCTTGATGGTAATCAGGCCGCGCAGCATGTAATTTTCATCCACCAGCGGCAGTTTTTCGATGCGGTGTTTGGCGAGGATGGCGCGAGCCTCGTCCAGCGTGGTGCCCACCGGGGCGGTGACGAGGTTTTTCGAGGTCATGACCTCGGAAATCTTGCGGGAAAAGTCGGTTTCAAAGCGCAAATCACGGTTGGTGAGGATGCCGACCAGCTTGCCGTTTTCGGTGATAGGCACGCCGGAAATGCGGTAGCGCGCCATGAGCTCCTGAGCATCGGAAACGAGATGATCCGGGGAAAGGAAAAAGGGGTCGGTGATGACGCCGTTTTCGGAGCGCTTGACCTTGTCCACCTGCGCGGCCTGCGCCTCGATGGACATGTTTTTATGAATCACGCCCAGTCCACCCTCGCGCGCAATGGCGATGGCCAACCGGGCGTCAGTGACGGTATCCATGGCCGCGCTCATCAGGGGGATGTTCAGGGAAATGCCCTTGGTAAGCGTAACGGACGTGTCTACCTCTTTGGGCAGCACATTGCTCTTGCGGGGAATCAGCAAAACGTCGTCAAAAGTAAGTCCTTCCCGGATGATCGCCATGGCAGGGCCCTCCGTTTCTGATGGTATTTCCAAGAAGTATAATCCCCCGCGCGGACAGTGTCAAGCGCGTGAAGGTAAACAACAAAAAAGTTCACGCAAGGCGTGACAGCAACGCTGGCAACGTATATAATAATACCGTTGGCCAAGGGGTCAAAGGGAGGAAACTGCATGCCCAATATTCCCATCCTGCGCGCCGGGCGCACGCTTTTGCGCCCGTTTTCCACCGCGGACGCGCCCGATGTGCTGAACCTGTTGAGCGACGCGGAGGTCACGGCGTTTCTGCCCATGTTCCCGCTGCATTCGTTGGCGGAAGCTCAAAGCTTTCTCCGCAATGAAAACCGCCGTCTCTGGGCCGTCTGTCCGCAGGGAACGGACGCGCCTGCCGGCTATATCTGCGTGGGCAGAGAGGAGCCGTTTGATTTGGGCTATGCCCTGCAAAGGCGCTTTCGAGGCTGCGGCGTTATTACCGGAGCCTCAAAAGCAGCGCTTGGCTATCTCAAGGCGGAAGGCGTGCCCTACATTACCGCCACGCACGATGTAAACAACCCACGCAGCGGCGCGGTGATGCGCAGGCTGGGCATGGCCTATTGCTATTCTTACCGCGAGCAATGGCAACCGAAGGATATTTCCGTCGTGTTTCGCCTCTATCAAATCCCCCTTGCCGACGCGAACGCCAAAACATATATGGGATATTGGGAGCGCTATCCCGAACACTTTATCGAGCCGGGGTTGTAAACGCCCATCATGGGTGGCCCTGCCAATAAAAAACTATGCCTCTCCATCAGGAGAGGCAGCAGACCATTGACAAACTCCTGTCAATGGTCAAAAAATTTTTGGAGAAGGGGGAAGAACCAAAAGGGAAAGAGGCTGAACGTGTCGAAAATATATATACCAAACAAACCAGGCGGTGGGAAAGATGCTCAAA